>DATFTE010000023.1:0-14845 GCA_035262225.1 Terriglobales bacterium | reverse complement strand
GGTCGAGTCGAACAATCCCACGCGACGCAGCAGTTGTGCCGCTTGCGGCTTCGAAGTCTCTGGAGTCCAGGAAGTCGATGGCATAGAATGCAGGGAGCCGAGGCGGAACTGTATCATGCCGGTTTCCTGCGCTCGGAGCAGTGCGGCGAGTGGGGTACCGTGACTTCTGATCGCCCGATTATTTCGACTGTTGGCGTCGTTCTTCCCCGGCGGCGCTCCCTGTGGATCTCTCTGACTTTTCACGGCGCTTTACTGGCATGGCTTCTGCACCCACCCGTGGCGATTGTTGTTTCCCCGAACGCGATTCAACGGGGAGAAAACGGCCGCGCCCTCACGGAAATTTATTGGACGCAACCGTCCTCGTCCGAGGAACAGCGCACGCTCGAGAAGACCAAATTGATCTGGAAAACACCCACTCGGGAGAAGCGCCCGCACCCCAGGACTGAAGCCGCTCCCAACCAGGGCCCGGAGGACACGGCTATCAGCGCCTCGAAGGTCGACAGCACAGCTCCGGGCGTTGGCAGTCCTTATGGCTCTCTGTCTTACGGCCCCGTTTCCGGCCTCGAGGTTCGTCCCGCCATCCGCATCTTTGGCTCGGAGCCGCTTCTCCAGTCTGACGATCTGGAGGGAATTTCCGAAGGCAATGAGATCATCGAGATCACCATCGACATACAGGGGAACATCGTGGAAAAGACCGTGGTTCAGAGCCTGGGAGCCAGGGTCGACGCCAAAGTGACGGCAGCGTTAGCCGACTGGCGCTTCCGTCCCGCAACTCGCAATGGCGCTCCGATTCCATCCAAACAGGATGTTTATTACCACTTCCCGCGCCAGCATTGAGAACCCGGAACTGCTCTGTCAACAATAACTTAAGTCGAACACCTTAGTGGCCTCTTAGGGAATGCACGGTATGGACGCAGGGACCCGTGTCACCGTAAGCTCGCTGTCGATGTCCGGTGATCGGAACCGGGCACATCCCGCGTACGGAGGCGGGGAACCCTATGAACCCCAGGAAATTTGTTCTGCTCGCCATCTTGGCTTTGTGTCTTCCTATCGCCGCCCTGGCAGACAGTGGCGTCGACTTCACCAACGATGGAGGAACCCTCACTGGAAGCGACGCCGGACTTTCCCTCAGCGGCTCCACTCTGGTTTCTGTAAATGGCCTGAACGGCGGCGGCCTGATCACAGGAACAAACCTCGGAGAGGTAGCTTTCGCCACCGGGGCTCTTGTCAGTGGAACGCTGAAAATGGGTGGTACCTTCGCCAGCGGAGGAACTTTCACCATCACCGGGAACGGCAGCAATGGAATTCCCAACGGCACGATTTTCAATGGGAGCTTCGCCGGGCCGGTGACGTTGACACTGGTGACTCTCGCCAACGGCACTCATAACTACACTCTGACAGGAACCTTGACCGGCACTCTGGGCAACGTCTCCGCCGATGGAGTTGCAATCGAACTGACCATCAACACCGGGAAAGGATTCTTTGACAGTTGGACCCTGATTTCGAGTGGAGACACCGAAATCCAAAGCGCGCCGGCAGTCCCTGAACCAGGCACGCTGAGCTTGCTGGGAACAGGTCTGTTAGCAGTCGCCGGCGGTTTACGAAGAAAGATCAACCACTGATCGCGGCTTTGCCCCTAAACCCGCCATCGCACTTGATGGCGGTTTTTCTTGGAGTGCATCTCTTTGCAGGCTGTATAACCATCTGACCAGGGCATTTAAGTAAGTGCAGAAGCGCTTGACCACCGCGTAAACATTAAGTACTCTGCAGCCCTCCGCTCCCAGCACCCCACAATGCCTGAAAGCGGAGAGGCCAGTTTACGCCCGCCGCCCGGCACCGCCGATACGGCGGGCTGCCTTTTTGCAACCCTTTCGAAACACGGCGGGAGAGTCGCGCGGCTGGGCCCACCCTTCTTGTAGCGTGCAAACGGGGGAAAGTCCGGGTGTGTTCCTGGAGGTTCAACTATTTCATCTTGTCTTCGGTCTTCTCGGCACCCACTTTCACATCGTGCCCTGCGGTCTTAGTGCCCTTCTTGACCGCATGTCCGGTCTTCTTGGCGGCCTTCTCGGTGGCCTTGCCCGTCTTGTCAGCGGCCTTTTCGGTGTCTTTGGCTGCGGTCTTGGTGGCATGCTCGGTGTCTTTGGCAGCCTTGTCGACATCCTTGGACACGTCTTGCGCACAGAGAACTGCACCGCTCAGACATATGGCAGTGAGAACAGCAAGCAACTTCTGTTTCATGTTCGCTTCCCCTATTTTGAGAGTCCTGATTGGGGGAGTATGGAACATCCCGCCAGAGAAGGCAAACATTCCCCTTGTGTACCCTCTCCCGATAAAAAAGCTCCCGTTGTTTGCGCAACGGGAGTGGAGGAATGTTAGGGGAGTGGCCTGCTATCTGGATCTGAGCTTGTGTCGCACCAGGCCGGCAAAGCTTATAAGGCCCGTGCTGAACAGATACAACGTGCCCGCTTCAGGCACCGCGGTGGCGGAGATCGAAGTGTCGCCACTGGAGATCGCAGTGGATCCGTTAAAGAAGCCCTTTCCGGTATTCACGGTCAACTGTACCGTCACTCCGTTCGTGGTGAGGCTTCCCATCGATCCACTCATCGCGCCTGTGAGCGTATAGCTATGCGTACCATTGGCAAGCGTGTTCAACGCCCAGGTCACCGGACCGGTGAACGTTCCGGAGAAGATGGTTCCATTCGGAATACCGTTGGAGCCGTTGCCTACCACAGAGAAACTGCCGCCGCCGCCGAATGTCCCTCCCATCTGCAGGGATCCGCTCAGGAGGTTGCCGGTCGAGAAACTCACGGTGCCCAGGTTTCCGGTAATTAACCCGCCGCCATTCAATCCGGAAACCGAAGCCAGAGTGGAGCCATTCAAGCTCAGGCCGGCGTTGGTCCCCGTGAGCGTGCCTCCACTGTTGACCAGACTCACATCGCTGCTTGCAAACGCCAGTCCCGGCAACAGCCACGCCAATGCAAGAATGAAAGAGAGCTTTCGGCCAAGCATGTTTATCTCCTCCCACGCCCGTCAGGAAAAACAACCCGCCGGGCTCAGGATCGGCGGGTTGCCACATGGTCCCCACGCGCTCAGGTGGACGTCGTGGAGGGCTTGAGCATAGCAAACCGGGCGGCCCCTGAAGATTAAATTTCAGCTACAAATCGCGCGCCAAAAGCGGCTCCCAGGGCCGTCCTGTCGGTGTCAGTGCGCGTGGCTTCCGGCTTGTGATCTGCCGTTTCGGGTTTTCACAAAGGCGATGAAAAACAGCAGCCCCCACAGCGTATCAGGCATGGCGGTGGCCAATTGCCGGGCGCTTACCCGGCCCTCGAGCGCTAGAACGATCACGGTCGCTGCGTATCCCCACTTCTCGAGTACGGCCGGAATCATCATCGGCCTGAAGCGTCGTGGATCCCATGCCATCACCAGGAACGCCGCCTGCCAGGCCAGCCCAAGACCGAGGAACCCGAAGTAAAACTGGGGATGTGTCAAGGCTGGAGGTTCGCGCCTTCCGATGTAGTCAAAGAGAAAATAGAGCGGCGTGAAGACCAACACTCCCCATGCGCCCGCGAGTCCGAAAACGAGCTTGGCAAATTTCATCCGCGTCTCCCCTCGCCTGTTCTGCAGACATGGAGCAGCCCATCGGCTCAACTCGGTCTTGAGGTGAACTCCGGTTCCGGCGAAAAACCCTTGGACGACCGCGCCCCGCCAACGATGCACTCATGTTGCCATCACTCGGGGTGTGGAGTGGCAACTCGACACCGGGCATTGGACCAAGGTCCCATTGCCAACAATGGCACCGACCTCCATAATTTTTTCCTGCGGCACGAATCAATAAAAGAGCCTGGTCTCGAACAGATAGGACGTCAGGATCGGACAATGGGCTCACCACGTGCTCACTCGGCGTGACGCCACTACATTCGCGGGGTGAGAGCGCCTTCTTCGTTTATCAACCGACCGTGCACTGGCGACCTCGAGAGTGGCGAGACTCGGGGCCGGATCCTGAACCGCCAGACCAACAAGAAGAGGAGTATTGCCATGAACCTGACCCCAGAACAACGCGACCAAGTCGCTGCTGAAGTGAAGCGATTTGGCTCGGACCTGCAGCTGAGCAACGACCAGCGGGAAAAACTTCAGAATGCCCTCGCGGACGCACGCTCGAAACTGGGCGACTACCTGAAGGCCAATCCTTCGCTTTCCAAGGCTGACATCGCCAAGCAGTTAGCTGCCCACCGCGACCAGATTCGCCAGCGGGTCGTGAGTTTCCTGACTCCGGACCAACTGAAGAAGTGGGACGCTGAAATCAGCAAGGCCAAAGAATTCCTTGGCCAACAGATGGCGGCCTAAGTCCGTTCGCCTGCGGCTCGGTGGCGGTTGAAATCGAGGCTGCCACCGGGCACCTCCGTTCCGCTTTCCACTGCGATACGACCTTTGTCCAATTGCGTCCCGGGAACGAGCGCCCGATAGTACATGGGGGATTACCTTGGCGGCCCCGGCTCTCGGCCTTCCGGCTATACCGTTCGCAACCTTTTTTCTCGAATGAGTGCTTCGATGAGTGGAGAACACCCATGAAGAAGATGCTGTTTTTCCTGGCCCTCGCTCCGCTGATTGGTTCCGCATTCGCTCAGGGAAGTAAATCAAGGACAGAAGACGAGCGGCTCGGGCAGGCCGCCACGGTTATGAGGGAGATTCTGGGGATGCCGGAAGGCATTCCGCAGAATCTGCTGGACCGGGCCACGTGCGTGCTGGTGTATCCGGGCGTGAAAAAGGGAGCCTTCGTTTTTGGCGGCAGCTACGGCCGCGGGGCCATCACCTGTCGCACGGGCAGGAACTTCAGTGGTCCGTGGAGCGCTCCCGCGATGTTCGCGCTGGAGGGATTCAGCTTCGGGCTGCAAGCCGGAGGTCAGGCCACCGATTTTGTCTTGCTGGTCATGAATGAAGGCGGCGCGCAATCGGTCATGTCGAGTAAGGTCAAACTCGGAGCCGATGCGTCCATCGCCGCCGGCCCCGTCGGCCGCGCTGCCTCCGCGGAAACCGATGTCGTCATGCGGGCTCAGATCCTTTCCTATTCGCGCTCCCGCGGCATTTTTGCAGGCCTTTCCCTGGCAGGGTCCACCATGCGATCCGACGGCGGCGCCAACAGGAACCTCTACGGCAAGGATCTCAGCGCGACCCAAATCGTCCGCGAAGGCGCGGTAAAACCTACCAAGTCAGGGAGGGAATTGATTGCAGTCCTGACCAAAGCCTCGCCCAATCGCAAATCCTGAGGCCTGTAACATCACCGCCGATGAGTTCACCTTCGCGGTATGACATCCGCGATGGACGCGTCCGGGTCGGTAAGATCGGCGCGTGGTCTTGGCTGCCGTGGGTCATTTCACTCAGGTTATCCGTCAGCGCCTTTCCCGGGAAACTGTTTGGCTCTGCACATCGAGTCGCTGTTGCAATGGGTCGACACCATCCAAGAGTTTTTGGCGGTTTTTCGCCTGGTTTCGTCCAGTGTTCAGCATCTGCGTAGCTGAACTTGCCTACTTCAGGTCGATGATTAGCAGGCACCGCATCCGTGGGTGGAAGAAAACGAGGTCGAGCCGAAACCAGTTGTTGTCGATGCGTAGTCTGCGTTGTCGTTCGGGGAAGGCAAAACCATCGCCCAACGCCAACAGGAAATCGGTGAGGTGTTTCGGCAGCATTTGCGAAGATCATTCAACAAAACCCCAATATGGTAGACACCGTCTACGATTTCCGGAATTTTATGTGATCTTTGCTCTCGTTTCCTATGCGAGGTAAGAGCAAAACCAACACACTACCCGGCGCCGCCAGGAAATCGGCGTTGCCGATGACCACGCGTCTTCGGCTTCCTTAACGATGCTATCGCGCATGACGTCCGACTTTCGTCCAATCACGTTGGCTTTTGCCCCTGCGTGGTTAATCGAGCCGCCGAGCTGGTAGCAGGCGGTTCCATCGACCCACGATGAAACGATCATGAAACTTGGACGAGCACCCCACTTCGATACTCCCACGCTGCTGCTGTAGCTTACGAAGAGCTTTCCTAAAATTTCCCTTCAGGTGCTCGGTCAGCACTCTGATTTTCACCGACGGATTCAGGCTCGCGAACATATCCAGCAAATCCTCGTCAACATAAGGATCGATAACCGGCAGTTCCGTCTGGGCCTGATCCATCATCTTTTTTATCGTTCGGTAAGCTGTGCATACCCCCCTTCGGGATGAAGAGCTCCTGCTCATTTTTTCACATTGGATTTTCCCTCGATCCCGGCTGCTCCCTTGTCGGTCACGCGCACCCAGTTATCAGGAACGACCAGATCCTTCCCCGTGGGCGTGATAGGCGAAGACGAAGCATGTCACCCCAGACCCAAACAAGAGTTTCCTTTTCCTGCGCGGTCAGTGTAATTCCTAGCCATCGCTCGAAATCCCGGTCGTAACCCGTCCAATAAGCAATTTGTATTTCAGCGCTTTTTCGCTAAAAGAGATCAGACCATGGCTCTCGATGACTTCTCGGAGTGCTTCCGTGAGCTTTGCATGCAACTCCTGCGAATAGTGACTCCTCGGCGGGGTGCGATTGTCACGCATGTCGTCCAGCAATTCTCGCGAAAGTGTTACACGTGCCTTTCTACCTTTGTCCGGTAATTACGAGAATGTACGCTCCAGGTCGAAGTCATATGCCGCTGCCGCAACCGCCAGACCCACATCAATGGCCCGCAGTCGCGACAATGCCGTATCGATTCCTGGTACCTCTCTCAGATCGATTTGTCGTGCACTCATCCGTTATTCTCTTTCTTCCGTCACGCCGACGAGCCGAGTGACTCGGATCAGCGCGATGCATGCTGGTTCGCCTGCTCCATCGACCATCTGGCGCGCTCAGCGATGAATTTCGCGAAGGGCGCAATGTCAGCGTCGATGCTGGCGCGATCGAGCGACGAGAGATACGCGTCGCGGTCCTCTACCCGAATGACGGTCCATGCATATCCGCCCGAGCCGAGCATGGCGTTCATCAGGAACCGGGCCATGCGGCCGTTGCCATCCGGGTATGGGTGAATGTAGCCGAACAGCCAATGCGCGAGAACCGCGCGCACGCCTGGATCCGATTCTTTTTCGAGAAGATCGAACAGCGCCGGCATGGCGTCGCGCACGGCTTCCCATCGTGGCGGCACGTAGCGTGACGTACGCAAATACACCGCATCGTTGCGATAGCCGGCAAGCGCCTTTGCAGAAATCAGCCCCGCTGCGACGCAGGGCTGGAACATTTCTCCGTACCAGTCCTTGTGCGCGGTACGCACGAGCGTGCCGGGGTTTGCACCCGCAATGATCTCCGCTACCGATGCCTTGACGAGCTGGAAGGCCTGCCAGTAGCCACGCGCTGCGAGCGCGTCGCGGTTCTTGCGATCGTCGTCATGATGCTCGGGGTCCCAGTCGCCCCGCTGAACCCGGTCGATCAGAGCAGGCGTCACGCTGTAGCCCTCGATTGAGAGCGAGTGGTACGCATCGCTCTTGTAGATATCGTCAACAAATCCGAGATATTCCTTCTTATCCTTGGGAAGCCCCGGCGCCTTCGGGAAATTCTCAATGACGATGCCGCGCATGCTTTCCCACATCGCCTGCATGCGGCCGACGATCGGCGACACAGCCACAGCCAACGTGCCGAATGTCTGTTCTGGGGCGAAGGGATCCACTTCGCGGACATCGTAGCCCGCCCTTTTCATTGTCCTGACGATCTCGTCGGCCATTTCCGAACGGCCGATGCGGCGAAGCGCGCCGGCGATCTGCCCGGCTTTTACGGTGCGGCCGCCATCGAGCAGATGGCGCAGAACGTCGGCAGCATGGGCGAGACTTGAGAGTGCCACCTGCGTCTCGATCGGATTGCGCGTGAAGAATGCCTCCGGGACCTTTACCAGGGCTGCCGCGGACGAGAATAGGCGTAAGCCGTTTCTGACCACGACATCGGTCGCCGCCGGCATGTCGGCCTGTTTGAGGTCATACAGGAAGGTGCCGAAGAGCAGTTTTATCGTGTGGTTGGTACCTCTCGGACTGTACACGACGACCTGCGTCGGAATGACCGTGTTCTCGGCGTGCAGGAGCAGAGACTGCTCCGGTGATAAATGCCAATCACCGTCGAAGCGATCATTGCAATAGCGCGCGCAGAATTCCCAGAACGAGGCGTACCACGGCGTACTGTCGCCGGCACGGGCGCTCGGCCTCGACGAGATAAGCCAGCCCTTCATGACTTCTTGCAGGAATCCGTTCCGGACCAGCCGTTCCCGGTGCGTGCGTCTCAGGTCCTCAGACCTGAATACGCGCCGCCCGCCCTTCTGGAGGTCGTGCAGGAAGCCTAAGGAGTCAGCGAGCTTTTCGTTGGGCGTGGACATAATCAAGGAGGACCTTCCCGTACTAATACAAGCATTTTATGTCGTATTATTACAAGCATATCATGTCGTACATATACAAGCAAATTGCGCTGTTCATGTGCAAGCTTATTGTGCTGTATAAGTACAAGCATGTTATGCTATGTTAATGAAAAGCAGCGAGATTCCGTGTTTCCAGCAGGACCTCCCAATAGCTAGAAGGTTCCGTGTCCTGTGGCGTTCACCACCTAGGATTCATCCGTCCGACAAATCGGCATGGCGACAATCATGCTTGAGCGACTTGGCCTGCCCGTATTGCAAGATGCTAGCCTGGTGGCCAGATGGTAGTGATCGACGAGGCCGGAAGATGGAGCAAGCCTCGAAATTCTTCTCCTTATCGTGCAGAAGGCCATGATTCACCCGCAATCGTGCTTGCAATAGTCATAGAGCGCCCCCATCTCTTTGCCGACCAGATCAATCACCGAGCAGATGTCATAATCTTTGAACTGCTTCCAACGGGCGCTTCGGTGCGCGTTCCACTTCTCCAGGCCAAGTGGTGACCTTGCAGGAATCCACCGCCTTTTCTTGCGGTTTCTGCGCTTAAAGTGGGACCAAGGTCCAATTGCCCGAAGGGTGTCGATGGTCTAGTGTTTTGTCGATTCATCGTAGTAGGCCAAGAAGTGAACTCCTGGATTGCGATCATAATTGGCTGTGGGGTGGGCCTGCTTTGGAAGCGCTTCACCGCGACCGAGCGCGCCGGAACCTTCACAAACATGCTGCTGGGAACGACCGGCGCCTTTGCTGCCCGCTGGCTGGTCGATGTCCTCGGACATTTCGGAATGAACGACCAGCCCTTCAGTGTCGTCTTTGCCATTTGTGGCTCCAGCCTGCTCCTCTGGGGTTTTCACGGCTTCATCCGGAAGGAACGACAGATTCGGCGCCCTGAAGCAATTGCCGTTCCCTCACCGGATCCACAGACATCGGAATCGGACCCGGATTCGCGCAACACGACTGCTCGCGCAGCCTAGGGTCGTGGTAATGGACCATCTGCCGCCGGGCCGTAAAATTGTCGAAGGCGTCCCCTAGACCTTCTTGACCGCACGCATAACAGCGGTGAGAATCACGGCGCCGATGACCGCCACTACAATCGTGTAGATCATTCCTCCTTCGGAGGAGAAGCCGATCAGACGCATCAGAAAACCGCCGAGCACGGCGCCGGCAATGCCCAACAATATGTCTCCCACCGTCCCAAAACCGGTGCCCTTCATAATTTTTCCCGTGATCCAACCCGCGACCAGGCCAACAATAATCCACCATAGGATAAACATCGCTCATCTCCTTTCGAATCGCCGAAGTGAATTCCAGGTTAATGCTCCGCCAGGCCAAGACCCGCCTTTACCAGTTTTTCGAGTAAAAAGAACAAGGGGCGGTCTTCCACCGGCTTTTTGAGGTACACGCTGTCCCGAATGCGTGTTCGCCAGCTGGGAAAATCAGATTCTGCGCAGGCAGTAACAAAAACATGGGGAACATGGGATCCCCGGTCGTGGAGGCGGTCTCTCAATTCAAAACCGTCCATGCCGGGAAGCCCGATGTCGATCAGCAGACAGTCCATTTGCGCCAGACCAGAATCGGCGAGCGCCGACTCCGCCGAATCGTACGCAATGCACTCGTAGCCCCGCGATCGCAGCAAGCGGCTGATTGCCCGGCGGCTGGCAAGGTCGTCGTCCACCAACGCCACTCTGGTCATGACGGGGCTCCCGTATTCGGATAAAGCGAAGGATAATCCCTTCCTGTGCCGACGCAATTGGACCTTCTACCTAAACGCGCCGCGCCTGGCACGGCAAGCCGTCTTCGTTCCGCGCGTCCCCTAGGACCCAGAGGGATTCTTCCATCCGCCACCCGTACCGGGTGGGTAATGAGCGCCTGACAAGACATTTCGCCGGCAACATGATGGGAACCGGCGCCTTGATCTCCCGGATCTTCGACAGATTCACGAGCACCTCACGGCGCGCGCCAAAAAACAGCTTCGCTCGACTGGGCGGCCGCCAGTTCCACCGGTTGTCATCTACCGATCTCAGCCCCCACTGTTCCCGGCCTGCGTGGGGACAGTTGGCCGATGTATTCATCGCAGCGGAGATATAGATCGGGGGAAATGTCACAGCTCCGCACATCCGCCAGGTCACGCAGTGGGGGCACCTGGTTTTGAGTTCATGCGCTCCGCTCTCGGGAACATGTAGCAGCCGGCTGAGCAGGTACCAAGTGCCATCGGAAAAGCCTCGCCCCTGAGTGGGCTCGCCGTCTGCACCCACAGAACCCGGCCTATGACATTCCCGCCGCGAAATGGTCTAATGCCTTTTCTGTCTTCAGGGTCTCTCTGTGACGCTATGTCTCGGTGGTGAATCAACAGCCCGCGTCTGGTCCGCCGCCATCGTCACCCTGGCCTTCGCCGTGCTGGCGCGCGCGATCCGTGGCGTAAGCACTTCCGGCGCGATCGCCGGTGCGGTGATCTGTTTTCTGCTCTACTCGAGCGCCGGCCCCGGCGCCTTTGCCGCGCTGATTTCAGTTTTCGTGCTCGCCTGGATCACTACTCGGATCGGCTACCAGCAGAAGCAAGCGCTCGGTACCGCCGAGAAGCGCAAGGGCCGTACTGCCGCCCAGGTCCTGGCCAACCTGAGCGCCGCCGCCCTCTGCGCTGTGCTCTCGGCCCTGTGGCACCGGACCGCCTTTCTCCTCGCCGCCGTGGCCGCGCTCGCCGAAGCCGCAGCCGATACGGTATCCAGCGAAATCGGCCAGGCCTGCAGCCGGCAAGCCCGCCTCATCACTACATGGGAAGTCGTTCCGGCCGGCACCGACGGAGGCATCACCTTCGCCGGCACGGGAGCGGGAGCCTTGGCCGCCGCTGGTGTGGCCGCAGTTTCGGTGTTCTCCCGCCTCATCCCCTGGAGTGGGTTCCTCGTTGTCTGGCTCGCCGCCGTCGTCGGAACCCTGATCGACAGCCTTCTCGGCGCCCTGCTCGAACGCAAGCATGTTCTCAACAACGAGGCCGTGAATTTCCTGAGTACCCTCTGCGCCGCCATGATCGCCCTGGTCCTGGCCTGAGTCGCGGGGATCTCCGCGCCTCCGGGTTTTCTGCGTTTTGAGATTCTTGCCGGGGCCGTCGAACCTGTTCTTTCCCAACCCCCTGCCCAGAAGTTCATGTCCGAACGGTCCTTGTTGCTCCCGCCGTACGAGGCGAAAATCAATCCGCAGCTCGTTGCCCGGAGGCAGCATCGCATTTGTCAGGCAGGCTGTAGGCAAGCGCCAGCCGACAAGCAGGGAAAGGCGATCGGTAACCGAATGCGTAGCAGGACTTTTGTGGTTGGCGTGGCCTTGGCTTTGGCCCTGCTGCTGTTTGCCCAACGGCATTCCGAAATCCCACCGCAGGGCGGGTTCCGTGGAGTGCTCGATCTCACGCATGCGAGCCCGGGCGGCGAATCTCTCAGGCTTGCCACCCGCATGGAGGCGCCCGCATACCTGATGCCTGGCACCTGGACGGTCGGGCAGGTTCCGCCCGAGCGCCTGATCGCGCCTTTGGTGGTTCTCGACGTCACCGCCGCCGCCCGCGCCAATCCGGACTATCAGATCGGTATTGAAGACATTGCGAACTGGGAGCAGGCCAACGGACAAATCCCCATGGGCGCGGTCGTCCTGGCTCGCACGGGATGGGACGCGCGGTGGAGTTCTCCGAATATCCACCCCAACCCCGACGGTCGAGGCGTGGCTCACTTCCCCGGATATTCCGGGGATGCCGCCCGGTTTCTGGTCGAAGCCCGCAACGTGCGGGGACTAGGCATTGATACGCCGGGCGTCGATCCTGGATCTTCGCCGCAGGCGGTGGCGCCCTTCACGCTTGCCCACGGCGTTTATCACCTGGAAAATGTCGCCAATCTCGACCGCACGCCTCTAAGCGGGGCGCTGATCGTCGTGGCTCCCTCAAAGCTGGAACCGCGCGCCCAGGCTCCGGTGCGCCTCTTCGCCCTTACCCAGTAAGCGCCGGAAAAATTCCCTCATTCACCCAACCCCCGAGTCCGCTTCGCGGACGACCCCCTACTTCTTCAACTCTTCGATTTCAGCTTTCAGGCGGGAATAACGCCGCACCAGGGTGATGAGATACCCCACATGAATCGCCCAGGTTGCGGCCAGCGCGGCATAGAGAAAGTTCATCACACACCTCGTGGTTCGGCCAGTGACTCCATCGCCTGCTTCTCATCCACCTCGCGCTTCACCATTTCCAGCCGGTAGCGCGACCAGCACACCAGAAACGCAAAACACAGAAATGCCAGCCAGTTGATCAGCAGTACGCGCAGCATGCGCGGATCAATCGATCCCCCGCCGCCAATCACTGGCTGGGGATGCTGGGTGCGGAAAATCCAGATGGAGAAGTAAACCAGCGGCACGTCCAGCGCTCCAAACACTGCCAGGGCCGCCGCCAGGATCGCGGTCTGCCCGCTGCTCGAAAAACGCCGCAGCATCAGGTAGCTCACGTAGATCAGCCACAGCACCAGCGTCGAGGTCAGGCGCACATCCCAGGTCCACCAGATGCCCCACACCGGGCGCGCCCACAGCGGTCCGGTCACCAGCACGACAGTACAGAACACCACTCCGACTTCCGCCGTGGTCACCGCCAGCGCGTCGGTGGCTTCGAGCGAAAAACATTTGCGGATCAGAAAGTAAATCCCGGTGATGGCCAGTCCGGTCGTGGCCACCGACCCCGGTTCGACTCCCGC
The DNA here is from genome assembly GCA_035262225.1 of Terriglobales bacterium. Classification (GTDB taxonomy): domain Bacteria; phylum Acidobacteriota; class Terriglobia; order Terriglobales; family Acidobacteriaceae; genus DATFTE01. The sequence goes on along the minus strand of DATFTE010000023.1, from coordinate 1,728 downwards.
AGGCAGCGGCATAACGAAGGCGCCAATCGAGGAGCCCACGCCAATGGCGATGGCTACCCACTTCGCCAGCCGGTCGGCCAAAGGATGCGGGCGCACCAGGTATTGCACCGATGCCACGAAGTTAAGGAAGAACAGCAGAAAAGCTGTCCACGCCGAGGGCACGTGATAATAGAAAATGCGTTGCACGTCGCCCATGGTCGCTTCCCGGGGAGCGATCTCGAGCGCCGCATACAGGGCGTACGTCAGCAGCGCCGCCGTTAACACGCCGAGGAGGGGAAAGAGTCGTTTCATTCCGCGTTCAACACCGTTTCAAATAGCAGCAGACAGCCGGTCGTGAACACCACATCATACGCGGCCAGCAGCACGATCCAGAACCGCGCCGAGACGTCGGGCCCTTCTCCGCCAAGCAGGATCGCCGAAGTGGCGTTCACCATGGCCAGAATCGCCGGAATCGAAACGGGAAACAGCAGCAGCGGCAGCATGATCTCGCGGCTGCGCGTGCGCAGCGACATGGCAGCAAAAAACGTGCCATTCACTACCAGCGCCCAGGTGCCCAGCACGGCCACTGGAATCAGCTGCCATGCCGGGCCCAGGGCACGCAATTTGTAGAACACGATGAACAGCGGCGTCATCAGCGCTTCCAGCACGGCGACGAAGATGAAATTCCCCAGCGCCTTGGCCAGGAACAGCGAATTCGCCGGCGCGGGAGAGACACGGTAGGCGTCGAGCACCTGGTTCCGCAACTCGCGCGCCCAGGTCTGATTCAGGGCTACCACCGCGGCAAACAGAAACGCCACCCACACCAGTCCGCCGGCGATCAGGCGTGACTCTTCCGCATCGGGATCGAAGGAAAAACTGAACACTACCACCACCAGCAACGAGAAGAACAGCATGGAGTTGATGGCGTCTTTCGAACGCCACTCCAGGCGCAGGTCTTTGACCAGCGTGGCCCAGGTAACGCCGGCGGGAGCGCTCATCGCGCCTCTCCGAGTCCTGAGTGGAGGCCGGCGCCCTCTCCTGCCAGTTCGTCCCCGACTCGAAACTCCGGGCTCCGCCTCGCAATCAATCCCGCCTCCATCCACACAAACTCATCCGCCGCGCCCTCGAGCAGCGACGCCTGGTGCGTGACCAGGAAAATCGTCTTCCCCGCATCGCGCATCTTCGAAAGCAGACCCACCATCTCGCGGGCGGAGCGCAGGTCCACGTTCGAGAACGGCTCATCCAGCAGCAGAATCCTGGGATCGTGCAGCAGGGCGCGCGCCAGCGACATCCTCTGCCGCATGCCCTGCGAATATTGACCCACGGGACGGGCAAGTGCCGGGTCGAGGGTCACCGCGCGAATCACCTCTGCGCAGCGCTCGTCCTCGGTGATGCCGTAGAGCCGGGCGAAGTACCGCAGGTTCTCCATGCCGCTCATTTCGTCGTAGAGCAGCGAAGGATGGGCCATGTATCCCACCGCCTGGCACACATCGCGCAACTTCGTCGAGCCGAGAATCGAAATCGTTCCCCGCGTGGGCGGAGCCAGTCCGGCGAGCGTCCGCAGCAGCGTGGTCTTCCCTGCTCCGTTGTCGCCGAGAATGGCGTACAGGCGTCCGGCGGTGAAGCTGGCGCTCACGCCGCGCAGCGCGGCAAAGCGTCCGAATTGCTTGATAAGACCGCTGACGACGATGATGGGATCGGCCACTGCCAGCGAAGATATCACGCAGGAAGCTACTCAGGCAGGGGCAA
>DATFTE010000022.1:0-13199 GCA_035262225.1 Terriglobales bacterium | reverse complement strand
GGAGTTGCCGTGCATGGTGCGGTATTGGCGCATGAGGCGGTCGAGATAGACGTTGTCGAGTGCGCGCATGACGATATGCAGGGGATGTCCGTGAAGGGAGTGGGCGAAGGAGGAGACCTCCCACCCGCCGAGATGGGCAGTGAGGAAAAGAACTCCCTTGCCGCGGGCGAGGGCGCGCTCGAAATTCTCGAAGCCGTCATAGATGACGACCTGGTCGACGTTGGCGAGCGTGTATTTGGGGAACAGGCAGACTTCAGCGAGCTGGCGTCCGAGGGAGGTAAAGACTCCGCGTAGAATGCGCGCGCGCTCATGGCGGCTTTTTTCGGGGAAGGCGAGGGCGAGGTTGCGCATGCCGACCTGGCGCAGGCGGATGTGGAGCAGATAGATGAGCCAGCCGAGCGTGATGCCGCAGGCGCGCGCCAAAGGGCGAGGCAGCGCGCCCAGGGCTTTCACCATGAGCCAGACGGGGGCGTATTCGAGTTTCTGGCGCATCGCGAGGCGGTGACTTCTTTCCCTCCGGCGCTAAAGCGCGTGGCTCAGTTTTTCGCGTGGCGGCACGACTGAAGCCGTGTCCTCCCGTCCTCCACACTTGCCCAATCGGGACGGGCGAGGGCGCAGGTCCCCCCACCCAATCCCGTAGTTACTTGTTAGCGGCGGTCTTGGCCCACTTGGCCAAGGTGCTCAGGAACGGATACGCGGTTCCGGGGGCCTCGATTTCTCCGCTGAGTGAAGTTTTGAAGGGCACCATGCGCCCGTAGAATTCACGGGTGCTGTCTTTGTCCTGGTTGATAACGGCGCCGCTAAGTTCGAGTCCGGCGAAAGCGCCGCGGGCGCGGGAGTAGCTGAGCACCTGGGCGCGCATCTTCCAGTCGGTGTCGGCGGCGGCGTGGCGTCCCACGGGCCCGGCGGCGACGCTGGCGTCGGCACCCAACTTGAATTTGCTGGAGAGCAGGTTGCGCACGCCCTCCTGATTCATGACGAGCATTACCAGATCCACTGCCTCACCGCCGATCTGCAGGCCAAAGCTGCCGCCCTCGATGGCAAAGAAAGCGGGAGCGCTCCACCCCTTGGGAGTGCGGCAACTGGCAACGCCGCGCCCGTAGCGGGCGCCGAAAACGAATCCCCCCTTGAGCATGGAAGGAACGACGGCCACGCATTCTGCCGAGCCCAGCACTTCTTGGGGAATGCCGGTGTCGGGGGCGCTTTGGATTTCGTTGAGGACGGTGGCGGCCGACTTTACGCGGTCGACCGATTTGTTGTCGCTGGTATTGTCAGCAGCCACGGCGGCCAGAGAGAGGCAAACCACTACCCACAGAGCCAGAAGTTTCTTCATCATCTCCTCAGCGTGCACTCGGAATTAAGCCTGGGAAAGCCAGACCCTGATTTTAATGGATTCGAGCAAGCGGGCGGCGGGTTGGACTGGGGAAGCCTGGGGTAGGAGAGCAAAAAAATGCGGGGTTGGCAGTAGTGACCCTAGATCTCCACTCCCAACCCCGTCTCCCAGGTTCTGTGGTAGGTGAAGCGAGTATGCGGCAGGGGTGGAAAGGCGACAAGATTACGACGGTCACTGGCCGGTGGTAACCATGGGAAAGTGGCGAAGGGAGGCAGGATGTACGGCTTGCGGGAGATGACGATCTCGAGAGACGCAGCTGTACTCGGTCGCTACAGCCGGTTCATTTCCTTCGTTTTTCTGGATTCCGGTTCGCCGGATGCCTCGCGCCGTTCGCGGTCAGCTGAAAGCGTGTCCTACGCGGTTCTTGGGGCGCCGGGAGGCGCCCTTTGGGAATTACTTGGCGGAGACCAGGGAATGGGTGATGGCGTGGACCGAGAGGGCGATGCGGTTTTGCACACCGACTTTCCGCATGAGCTTGGCCACGTGGGCCTTCACCGTGCGTTCTTCAATGCCCAGGGCGGCACCGATTTCTTTGTTCGAGCGCCCGGCCACCAGCATTTCCAGGACTTCCTTTTCGCGGTCGGTGAAGCTGACGCGGCCCGCGGGGAAGATGCGCCCGGGGGCGGAACTGACGCGCTCGATGAACATGGAGAGGACGCGGCGCGGGGCCCAGACCGAGCCCTGGTTGACGACGCGGATGGCCTGCACAAATTCGGTGGGGGAAGCGGCCTCGTCGACGTAACCCTTGGCGCCGGAAGCGATGGCTTTGAGGATGGTTTCTTCATCCATGCCCGAACCGGTGACGATGATGCGCAGGTCGGGACGCGTGGCCTTGAGGCTGGCCATCGTGTCGAACAGGTTTTGTCCGCTGCGATTACCCAGCAGAACCAGATCGATGTTCTGAAGCGCAGTAAGATCCGGCAGCGAAGCCGAGACCAGTTCGAAATCCGACTCGGAATCGAAAAGCGCGCGAAATCCCACGAAGCGCAGCGGATCACTTTCCACGACCGCAATACGAATGGCGGGCTTCTTTGCTGGAGCCGTTGCTGATTTCATAGCCTTCCTACTCAGGGTAATCTGCGGCTAGCATAGACGCATTCCACTGGGATGCAAAGAGTTGGTCATGATTCACGATTACGGGGGTAACATAGGTACATGTCATTCCGGTGGGGCACAACCCAATGAAATCAGGGCGCAGTACACAGATCGCATGGGCGGCAGTAGTGTGGATGACGGCAATACTCACTAGTGCACAGACGGCCTATACGCCGAAGTTTCCCGGGGATCCGGCGCGGTCGGATTCGGAAGCGGCGGCCCTTGGCTACATGCGCACGGTGCTGCGCGCGCAAAAGGAATACAAGACCAAGCATGGGGATTACGCCAAAACCCTGGCCGAGCTGGTGCACAGCGGTTCCTTTACCAAGCGCATGACCAACACCGACCGCGGGGATTACACCGCCAGCTTCCGTTCGCACAAGGACGGTTACGAACTGGCGCTCACACCCAAGCAGTTGGACCCGGAGCACCGCTCGTTCTACGCCAAGGAAGATGGAGTGATCCACGCCGACGAGGAGAAGGCGGCGAGCGAAAGTTCGCCGAGGGTGAAGTAGGCCCCGCCCCGCTCGACGAAGGGGTCGTCGAGGCGGGTTTTATTGCTGGATTTCCGCGGCGCGGCCGTTGCGGTAGGTCACCCTCAGGGGATGGCCTCCGTTCGGATAATTCACTGTCTTCACGGCGGGATCCATGGAGCTTTCAGGAATGCCCATTCCCACCGCGAAGGAGATCTGAAATTCGTTCATGCCCGGCTTGACCTGGTGTTTCTCGATCGCCTCCCAGATGTCCGCGGGCCAGTGTTTGAAGAGTTCGTGCGGGTCCTGGATGAATAGCATTTCGTCGGAATAGATCTGGTAAGTGCCGGCTTTCAAGGAGCCGATGGGAAAAGCGTAGCTCTGCCCTGCTTTCTCGAACACGGCGATGAGCTGTTGCTGGTCCGCTTCGCCAGGAGTCACGTCGGTGACGACGTCTTTGATCTCGAGGCGTTCAATGGGCAGAAGTTGTCCGGCTGGGTGGGTAAAGTCGGCGTGGCGCGTGGCCGGATTGTAGGGGTAGTAGGTGTAGCGGTATCCCTCCCTGACCCAGACCGGCTGCCGGGTGAGCTGGCGGGCGGACTTCAGATCGAAGGGATAGAGTTTCCTGGGGACGACATAGTCGTCGGCCTCGAGCGGAGGCGCGGTCCTGGCTGCTTCGGCGGCAGGTGAACGGCGCTGGTAGAAAACGTAGGCTACGCGCACCCCGGCGACCAGGATGGCGAAGGCAAGGACCAGTTGGATGCGCTGCTTCAGTTCCGGGCTCATGGGAAGAAGGGTAAATTTACCAGATGGGCCGGGGAGGTGCTGAACGTCGATGGCCTGTCCGGGTTCCAGCTTTGCGGTAAACTAGGCTACGGGCCGGGTTTCGACCGGGAGACAGGGATGCCAGTAGCGACACAAGAGGATGTTCTGGGCGCGCTCAAGCAGTGCTATGACCCGGAGATTCCGGTGAACATCGTGGATCTGGGGCTGATTTACGACGTGCGCTTCCAGGCGGTGGAGAACGAGCAGCAGGATGTGACGGTGGACATGACGCTGACCTCGCCGGGGTGTCCTGCCCATGTGCAGATTGGCGAGCAGGTGAAATCGCGCCTGGAGCAGCTGCCGGGAATTCGCACTGCGAACGTCAACGTGGTGTGGGAACCGATGTGGACGCCGGAGCGGCTGAGCGCGGATGCGAGGAAGCAGTTGGGGATTGAGTAGGAAAAGCTTAACCGCAGAGGGCCGAAAGACGGCCCCCAAAGGGCGCCCGAAACATCTCCTGTTGTTCCTTCCTGTGGTGATCCACTGAGTTATTTATCCAGCAGAGCTTCGTACCAGCGGGGATTTTTGCGGCCGGCAGCGATGCGCTCGACGACGCGCGAGATCAGCTCAAGATATCGGGTTCCCTGCCGGGCATAGTCCGGCAGGTGATCGCGAACATCGGCGAACTTGTCCGGATATTCCGAGGCCAGAGTCGCAATGCCCACGCCTGCGACCAGCAATCCTGCGGCGGTTTTCCCCTTCAGAAACAGGATGACGCTGGCTCCGGCTGAACCCGCCACCATGACGCGTTTCCAATCTTGCATGCGCAGCCTCCGGCTCACATTGTAAAACGGTTGAGCAAGTCGACAACCGTTATACTTCCGGCCCGGAGGACTTTCATGGAGCCAAGACAAGTAAGGATCTTCTTGCTCCTGATCTGCCTGCCGGGTGCGTGTCGGGCACAGACCAGGCCGCGGGCGCGGGATCTGGGTGTGCCGTTCGACGGCACGCCGGGACCGGTAAATGCCATCACTGATGTAAAAGGCGTGGAGGTTGGGGTGACAACGCTGATCTCGGGAGAGGGCAAGCTGCAGGTCGGCGTAGGCCCGGTGCGCACGGGAGTGACGGCCATTCTGCCGCGGGGGAAGAATGTGCTCGACGCGGTGTTTGCCGGATGGTTCACGTTGAACGGCAACGGCGAGATGACGGGAACGACCTGGGTGGAAGATTCCGGGTTTCTCGACGGACCCGTGATGATCACCAACACGCACAGCGTAGGCGTGGTGCGGGATGCGGTGATCGCCTGGCGCGTGAAGCATGCGCCCCCCGATGAAGAGGGCTACTGGTGGTCGTTGCCGGTGGTGGCCGAAACCTGGGACGGATACTTGAATGACATCAACGGCTTTCACGTGAAGCCAGACGATGTCTTTCATGCCCTTGACAGCGCGCAGGGCGGGCCGGTCCCCGAGGGGAACACCGGTGGAGGCACGGGCATGATCTGCAATGAATTCAAGGGCGGAACCGGGACGGCATCACGAGTCTTGCCGGCCAGGCGGGGCGGATACACGGTGGGTGTGCTGGTGCAGTGCAACTATGGAGATCGCGAGGAATTGCGAATTGCTGGCGTTCCGGTAGGGAGAGAGATTCCGGAAAACAGGGTTTGGCGCAAGGACGTAGGGTCGATCATTGTGGTGGTGGCCACGGATGCTCCGCTGATCCCCACACAACTGAAACGGGTGGCGCGCAAGGTTGCGCTCGGACTGGGGCGCAACGGCAGCTATTCCGGGGATGGTTCGGGAGACATCTTCATCGCATTTTCAACCGCCAATTCCGGGGCTGGCGCAGCAAAGGGGGTGCGGCAGCTCAGCATGCTGCCCAATGACGAACTGGATCCGCTTTTTCTGGCCACAGTCGAAGCCACGGAGGAGGCGGTGATCAACGCCATGGTGGCAGCGGAGACGATGACCGGGGTCAGCGGGCGGAAGGTCATCGCGTTGCCCCACGATCGTTTGCGCGACGTGTTAAGGAAATACAACCGGCTGGAGAAGTGAGACGCAGCGGAGCTGCGTCTCAAGGCCGGAAGATCAGGTGACTATCTTCATGTTTGCCTTTGAAACTGATCATGCCGGGCTGGGCTGTATTACCTCCTGGAGGGCGGCGGCAAAGGCGTCGATGGCCCGCTCAACCTGCTCCCGGGCAATAACCAGCGGAGGCTGGAAGCGGATTACGTTGCCATAGACCCCGCCCACGCCGACAAGCACACCCTGACGGAAGAGCGATTCGCGGATGGCGTCGGCTTCGGCGGTAGCGGGGGTTTTGTTTTCGTCTTTGACCAGTTCTACCCCGATCATCAGGCCGAGGCCGCGGACGTCGCCGATGAGCGGATTGGACTTCTGCAGGTCACGAAGCTTGCCCAGGACGTGCTTTCCGGTGTCGGCCGCCTTGGCGGGAAGATTCTCGCGCAGCATGAATTCGATGTTGGCGAGAGCGGCGGCGCAGGAAACGGGATTGCCTCCAAAGGTGGAGAGATGATCGCCGGGCTTGTAGGCGGCGGCGATTTCGGGGCGCGTGGTGAAGGCGCTGAGGGGAAAGCCGTCCGCGATGCCTTTGGCGGTGACCAGGATGTCGGGATCGACACCGTAGTGTTCGTAGGCGAACATCTTACCGGTGCGGGCGAAACCGGACTGCACTTCGTCGGCGATGAAGAGGATGCCGTGCTGGTCGAGAACCTTCTTCACTTCCCTGAAGTAGTTTTTCGGCGGGATGATGATGCCGCCTTCACCCATGACAGGCTCGGCGATAAAGGCGGCGACGTCGCCCGAGGTGGCGAAGCGAATGGCATCGTCGAGGGCGCGGGCACACTGGCGTCCGCATTCTTCGGAATCGTTGGGCCACAGCGAACGGTAGGCGTAGGGAGCGGGGGCGAAGGCGACGCCCGAGGCGTAGGGCCCGCCGCGCTTCTTGCGTCCCTGATTTCCGGTGATGCTGAGCGTGCCCCAGCTCCGTCCGTGGAAGCTGGCGTGGAGGGAGACGAACTCGTGCTTGCCGGTGTAGAGGCGGGCGAGTTTGAGGGCGCCTTCGATGGCCTCGGCGCCGCCGTTGCCGAAGAACGTTTTGCTCAGGCCGGGAGGGGCGATGTGGGCGATCTTCTCGGCGAGATCGGCGGTCGGCTGCGAATGATAGATGTAAGAGGCGCAGTGGACCAGCTTGTCGAGCTGTTTTTTCGCAGCCGCAATCACTTCCGGGTTGCCGTGTCCGGCGTTGACCACGGAAATGCCGGCGAAGCAGTCAAGGTATTCGCGGCCGCTGACATCAGTGATGACGGCGCCGCTGGCCTTTTCGACGACCAGGGGCACGACCTGCTTCATGAAGCCGGTCATGACATAATCTTTGTATTTTCGGATGGTGTCGGACATAAAGGTCCTCAAAGGCTGTTATCCAGAAGAGGGCAAAGGTTCGCAAAGACGCCAGGAAGACTCTTCTTCTTCGCGTGCCTTGCCGTCGAACTCCCTTTCCTAGAATTTTCGTGAGTGCTCTCTTGCCCAGCGCTCGATAACGACTTTCTTCTCGGTGTAAAACTCGACGGCGTCGCGGCCCTGGCCGTGCATCACGCCGAAGAAACTGTCTTTCCATCCGCTGAAGGGGAAATAGGCCATGGGCGCGGCGACTCCGATGTTGATGCCGATGTTGCCGGCGGGCGCCTCGTACCGGAACTGGCGCGCGGCCGAACCGCTCGAGGTAAACAGTGACGCCTGATTTCCGTAGGCGCTGCGCTCGAGGAAGGCGACGGCTTCATCGAGGTGGTTGGCGTGCACCAGGCTCAGCACCGGACCGAAGATCTCAGTGTCGGTGAGTTCGCTGGCCGCGGGGACGTTGTCGAGGACGGTGGGTTTGACGAAGTTTCCGGCTTCGTATCGCGGGACTTTCGAATTGCGTCCGTCGAGCAGGACTTTCGCGCCCTGCTTCTCTCCCAGGGTGATTAACGATTCGACTCGCGATTTGCTTTGCGGTGTGATCACTGGGCCCATCTGCACGCCTTCGTCGAGCCCGCTGCCGACGCGCAGTTTCGCCGCGGCTTCGGTGATGGCGTCGCGGAAGCTCTTCTGCGCGTCACCGACTGTGACCGCTACGGAGACTGCCAGGCAACGCTGACCTGCACAACCGAAGGCGCTGTCGCCGATGATCTGGGTGGCCATCGGCATATCGGCGTCGGGCAGAACGATGACGTGGTTCTTGGCTCCGCCCTGGCATTGCGCGCGTTTGCCGTTGGCGCCGGCACGGGCGTAAACGTATTTGGCGATTGGAGTCGAGCCGACGAAGCTGATGGCGCGGACCTTGGGATGGTCGAGCAAGGCATCGACCGCGGCCTTCCCGCCGTTCACAAGGTTCACCACGCCCTTGGGGAGTCCCGTACGCTCGAGCAGTGCGTAGGCGCGGCGCATGGTGAGGGGCACACGCTCGGAGGGCTTCAGGATGAATGTGTTTCCGCACGCGATGGCGTAGGGAAGGAACCAGAAGGGAATCATGGCGGGAAAGTTGAAAGGCGTGATCGCGGCCACGACGCCGAGCGGCTGACAGATCATGGTTTCGTCGATGCCCCGGGCAACGTCTTCCAGGTTGTACCCCTGCATCAGGGTGGGAATGCCGCAGGCGACTTCGACATTTTCGATGGCTCGGCGCAACTCGGCTTTGGCTTCGGCAAAGGTTTTGCCGTTTTCCTGGGTGATGATGCGGCTGAGGTCATCCAGGTGATCTTCGAGAAGTTGCTTCAGCTTGAAGAGCGGCTGGATGCGGTCTTCCGGCGGCGTGCGGCGCCATTCCGGATAGGCGGCGGCCGCAGCCTCGACGGCGCGCGCGACTTCGGCGGCGTCGGACGACGGCGACTTGGCGATCACCTCGCCGCTGGCGGGGTTGACGACGTCAGTCCATTCCGCGCTGGTGGGTTCGACCCAGGCGCCATTGATGAAGTTGGGAACTCGGGTTTCGGTAAGTACGGCGGTGCTCATAAGTAACCTTGTGTTGTCCCTGAAGGGACTTGCTCTTCGATTATTGATGCCAATCCGGTGTCGGGGTGATCTGTGCCCTCGTTTCGCGACCGGAGAGGCGCGGCGCCTCTCCCTACGCGAGCTGAGTAGCGAATGCGCCCTTCTTTTCGTCGACGTGGGCCAACGCGGCCTCGAGGACGGCGAGTCCTTCATCCATTTGGTCATCAGTAATGACCAGCGGGACGAGCACCCGGATGACGTTGCCATAGGATCCGGCGGAAATCGTGATCAGGCCGTGTTCGTAACAAAACTCGGTGACTTCTTTGGTTTCGTCTTTCGCCGGTTCCCGGTTGTCACGAGACTTGACCAACTCGATGGCCTGCATGCCGCCCATTCCACGGACATCGCCGATGAGAGGCCAGCGCTCTTGCCATTCGCGGGCGCGCTTCTGGAAGCGGTCTCCGAGCTGATTGGCGCGGGCGAGCAGACTCTCTTTTTCAAAGAGGTCCAGCACGGCCAGCGCCGCAGCGCAGGAGAGGGGATTGCCGGCAAATGTGCCCCCGAGTCCGCCGGGCCCAGGCGCGTCCATGATTTCGGCACGGCCGGTGACCGCGGCCAGTGGCAGGCCTCCGCCGAGTGATTTCGCAGTTACGATCAGGTCCGGTTCGATGCCGTAGTGCTCGCTGGCGAACAGCTTTCCTGTGCGTCCGAAGCCGCTCTGCACCTCGTCGGCAATGAACAGGATGCCGTGCTTGTGGCAGAGATCGACCAGCACGCGGTAATAATCGGGCGGGGGTACGACGAATCCGCCTTCTCCCAGCACCGGCTCGGCAATCACCGCAGCAACATCTTCCGCAGCCACGACCCGCTTGAACGTGTCTTCAAGATGGCGCGCGCAATGGAGACCGCACGACGGATACTGCAATGAGTACGAGCAGCGATAACAGTAGGCGTACGGAACGCGATAGACGTCGCCGGGAAAGGGCGCGAATCCGGCCTTGTACGGGTGCGTCTTGCTGGTGAGGGCAAGGGTCATGAGGGTGCGGCCGTGGAAGGCGTCTTCGAAGGCGATGATGCCGGGCCGTCCGGTGTGCGCGCGGGCGATTTTAACGGCGTTTTCGACCGCTTCAGCGCCGCTGTTCATGAAGACTGTCTTCTTGGGGAACTTGCCGGGCGTGACTTTGTTCATCCGCTCGGCCAGGGCGACGTATTCCTCGTAGGGTGTGACCTGGACGCAGGTGTGCAGGTAGCGGTCGAGTTGCTTGCGCACGGCGGCGACGACCGGCTTGCGGCGATGGCCGACGTTGACGCAGCCGATGCCGCCTGCGAAGTCGATGTAGCGGTTGCCGTCGACGTCCTCCAGCCACGCGTCTTCAGCTTTGGCGACGTAGATGGGCGTGCTGTGCGAAAGCCCGCGCGGGACGGCGGCTTCGCGGCGGGCGCCGAGTTCTTTGCTTTTCGGGCCCGGAACGGATGTTCTTAATTGAATGGTTGCCATGGAATTCTCACTTCTTGTTGTCAGCGCTGATGCCGTGACGGAATCTCTTCAGCCGGGTTGCGGCATGAGGGCGAACCCTCAGGCCAAAGCGCAGGACTCTGCTTCGCCTCAACGGCGCGACTGAAGTTGCCCCCTCCCGTGATGCTCTGCCTCGGGTTTTCTTCCGCCTTGCCATTTTTTCCTGGCTACTGCTGCTTCTCAATACCAGCCGATCGGTGATTCGTTCAGGTTGATGTGCACCTGCTTGGTCTCGAGATACTCTTCGATGCCCCATGGGCCCAACTCGCGGCCGAAGCCGGATTGTTTGTATCCGCCCCACGGCGCTTCCACGTAAGTCGGCTGCATGTGGTTGACCCAGACGATTCCCGCGCGCAGCGCTTTCACGGCGCGGAAGGCCTTGAAAATATCGCGGGTCCAGACCGCAGCCGCAAGGCCGTAGGGCGAATCGTTGGCGATTTTCAACGCCTCTCTTTCGCTTTCGAAAGGAATGACCGAAGCCACCGGGCCAAAGATCTCTTCGCGGGCAATGCGCGCGCTGTTGTCGACGTCGTAGAAGATGGTAGGCTCGACGTAGTATCCCTTGGCAAATTTCTCGGCGCGTCCTCCGCCGAAAGCGATCTTGGCTTCTTGCTTGCCCACTTCCTGGTAGGATCGCACGCGCTCGTACTGATCTTTGCTGACCAGCGGGCCCATTTTGGTGTCGCGATCGAGTGGGGCTCCGAGTTTGATCGTTTTCGCTTTCTCGGTCATCCGATCGACGAACTTCTTGTAGATCGGCTTTTCTACCAGGATGCGGCTGCCGGCGGAGCATACCTCTCCCTGGTTAATGAAGACGCCGAACAGCGCGCCGTCGATGGCGGCTTCGAAGTCCGCATCGGCAAAAAAGATGTTGGGCGACTTGCCGCCCAGTTCGAGGGTGACGCGTTTCACCGTGTCGGCGGCTTGCTTGACGATGATTTTTCCGACCGCAGCGCTGCCGGTGAAGGCGATCTTGTCGACATCGGGATGCGCGACGAGCGGAGCGCCGCAGCTTTCGCCGAAGCCGGTGATGACGTTGACGGCGCCCGGAGGCAGGCCGACTTCGGAAAACCATTTCGCGAGTTCCAGCGCGGTCAACGGGGTTTGCTCGGCGGGCTTGAGAACGCAGGTGCAGCCGGCGGCGAGGGCAGGCGCAAGTTTCCAGGCGGCCATCAGCAGGGGATAGTTCCAGGGGATGATCTGCCCCGCGACGCCGATCGGCTCTTTGAGCGTGAGACTCATCGCATTGTCGGGAACGGGATTCACGTAGCCGAGAATCTTGGTGGCGAGGCCTCCGTAGTATTCGAAGCAGGTCGCGGTGTCGGCGATGTCGAATTCAGCCTCTACGATGGGCTTGCCGCAGTTGCGAGCCTCGAGTTCGGCCAGCATCGCGGAATTCTGGCGAAGCCTGTCGGCGATGCGGAACAGGACGCGGCCGCGCTCCTGCGCGGTGCTCGTGGACCACGGGCTTTCGTCGAAAGCCGCGCGGGCGGCGGCAACGGCGCGATTCACGTCGTCGGCGTTGCCGTCGGGGACCTGCGCGATCACCTCTTCGGTCGAGGGATCGTAGACCGGGAAGGTCTTCGCGGACTTGCTGTCGACCCACTCGCCATTGATATACATCTGATACGTGCGGACCTCGGTCTTGACTCCCCCGGGCATGAGAACCTCCTGCTTCCCCTAATCCTTCGTTTCCACGATCGAAGTCGCGCCCCTCGCCTCGCGCGGGGGGACAGGCGCGGCGCTTACGTTGGTCTTGCCGTCTCCAGATGCTTTGCGCTCACTGCCGGACGCGAATGCTTCAGTCGCCCGTAGACGAAGAAGAAGAACGCTGCCAGCGCGAGAAATGCCAGGGTGATGCTGAACATCTTCACTTCGTACCAGAAAATGGAGCTGATCTGTTTGGCCGGAAAAAATGCGAGCGCGATGCCCAGCATCGTGGTCAGTAGTCCGCTGGTGCCCGCGAAAACCAGCGTCCTCTTGCCGTAGCGACCTTTGACTCCCGACTCGGTAAACGCAAACCTCAGCAGCGCGGCAAACACATAAAGAAACGGCACCAATTGCAGCACCACCGCCAGCGAAAGCATGGTTTGAAACGCTTCCTGCACGCCGCCCGAGGCGAGGAAGTTGATGACTACGAGCACGAGTGAAACCAGGGCCTGCACGATCAGGGCCGCGTGCGGCGTTCGGTATCTGGGATGTACTTTTCCCAGCCACTCCGGCATGTAGGAGTCGAGGCCAGCGACGAAAGGAATGCGGGCGGAGCCGCCCATCCAGGCCGAGCCGATGCCGGCGATCGACAGGCTGAGCATGACTGCAAAAGGGGCGACGATCCAGGCCACACCAACCTTTCCCGCCATGTGGCTCACGGCCTGCACGATCCCCTGCAGCACGCTGATGTCGTTCTTACCGACGGCGATCAGCAAGGTGAGGGTCGCGCCGATGTAGAGCAGGCCGGAGAGCACTCCGCCCCAGGCGACGGCGCCCGGCAACGTGCGTTGCGGATCGCGAATTTCGTCGCCCATCACCGAAGCGAGTTCCAGTCCCACCAGGCCGAAGCAGATCACGGCGAAAGAATTCAGCACGAAGCGCGGATCGTCGGGAATGCGAAAATCCGCCGCGGTGATGGTGGTTCCGAAGCGCGAAATAATCACCAGCCCCAGACCGGTGAGGACGGAAGCCGCGATTCCCGTCCCGATGGCTCCCAGATTGTTGAGCCACTTGCCGACGCCGAGTCCGACGATGTTGAGAATGGTAAGAACCGCAAGCAGGAGGAGCGAAGTCACCAGTGCGAACGTTCTGTTATCGGCTAATCCCACGTGGCCGGGACCGAGTGCGAAGACCGAGACACCGACGAAATAGAGCATGACCGTCGGCACGTAAAGCATGTTGTTGGTCCAGTAGCACCAGCCGGAGAGGAATCCGTGAAAGTCGCCGAAGACTTCCTTCGCCCAGAGATAGACGCCGCCTTC
>DATFTE010000021.1:0-75577 GCA_035262225.1 Terriglobales bacterium | reverse complement strand
CGACCGAAACTGAATCTTGGGGTTATGCTTCGACAACACCTTGGTGATCGCCGCCGTCAACGTGGTCTTGCCGTGATCAATGTGACCGATCGTCCCCACGTTGCAGTGCGGCTTGGTGCGCTCAAATTTTTCCTTCGCCATAAACCAGCTCTTCGCTCCTAGCTTTTAGCTTCCTGCTTCGCTCCCGGCCGCGGCAGGGTGGAATCAGTAGTACTGGTACAACCTCTTGAACTTGTGCCGCAGCGCCTCGTCCACTTCCTCGATCCGCGACAGAAAAAACTCGCGCATCTGCGCCTGATCGCTCAGGCTTAACCTCCGGTAAAGCGCCTCAGCCGAGGCTCCCGACCGGGCCAGGACCTGGTCGTGGCCCTCGAGCACCCGCTTGGTCAAGATCGCATCCCAGTCACGGATGCGGATTCCGCTGCTCTCGACCCGCTTCAGGAACCCTTCAATCTTCTGCGGAGCGAACACGCGGCCGATGGCCGCCTGCAACTCCTCGAATTCCTTCTTCTTTTCGACCTTGATGGCCGCCTGTTCAAAACCGGTCATACGTTCAATCGATGGAGCGGGAGACGGGAATCGAACCCGCGACCAACAGCTTGGAAGGCTGTGACTCTACCACTGAGTTACTCCCGCCCTTGCTTGCTTCCCGATCCCTGGCCAATTGCGCTCGGGATTCCGGCTGCGGGCTCCCGCTTCCGTCGGGCCCACAGAACGCCTCGAGTTACTCTCACTGTAAAGCAGCCGTCCCTGGGCACGATTGAAGTCGTGCCTGCCTAACCTGGAGCCGATGACCAGGATTGAACTGGTGACCTCTCCCTTACCAAGGGAGTGCTCTACCAACTGAGCTACATCGGCCCTGAAGCCCGCCTTCGGCTATCCGCCGTCAGCCCTCAGTCAACATCTTCTAGTCGCTACCGTTGTCAGGATGCATGACATCCTTCCGCCGCACCCAGGTTTTCACCGCGAACAGTGCCAGCACTGCCCAGGTCGCCAGGCGAATCCGCTGATCCTCGATCGTCGCCCAAACCAGGCCCCCGAGCACGACATAGGCGATCATTGCGGCTAGCAGACGATTCACTGCGGTACCCTGGAGATCCCTGGCAAAGTTCGCCCGGGATTTCGTCAGCGGGCTCCGGTTTTCTTCGGGCCCGCCCGACGGCTCAACTCTGGTGCACAGGGGAGGATTCGAACCTCCGTACCTCGCTAGGAGGAACAGATTTACAGTCTGTCGGCTTTAACCACTCACCCACCTGTGCAGAAAAACCAACTTTCATTCTCCGGCAAGTTTCACCGGGGCTGCGCACACGCGCGGAGGGTCAGATGGCAATCGTCGTTGTCCACATTAGAAGAACAGAAATTGCGCGCGCATAATTGTGCTGCGCATATACACCACACTTGGAAAAGATTCCTAATGGAGTGCCGTTCGGAAAAATCCTGCTCTGCTACCCGCGCCGCGCCTCTACTTCTCGACGTCCGGAACTGGAGCTGGCGAAGGGATTTGAACCCCCGACCCTCTGATTACAAATCAGATGCTCTACCAGCTGAGCTACGCCAGCAAAGGAGACAACCGCCCTGCAGGGCGATTTTATCCCTCAGATCCCTTCCTAATGTCCGGGACAATTTTATAAAGTACCACAACGGAAAGGGACATGCAACCACTTAACTCCTTCCGCCACCAATCGTTCCAACCAACCCGCCCTGGCGCAGCGCGGGGTGTTATGATGACCGTCTCCTGACCGTCTTCGGGCGATCGCCGTACGGGCCTTGCAGTCCCCGGGACAGCCATATCCCATGCGCATACGACGCAGCCTGCCCATCGTACTGAGCGTAATCGCAGTCGCGGCCGTCCTCACCCTGCTGGTGCAGCTGCGCAAACATGCTCCCCCCGAACCGGCGCGCCTGCTGCCCGGAGCCGACGGCTTCTTCTACCTCAACCTGCAATGGTTGCGGCGTGCCAACCTGACCGGCAACCTTCCTCCCGTCTCACACGACCCCGAGTACGAGCAGTTCATTCAGGCCACGGGATTCCAGTTCGAGCGCGATCTCGACGAAGCCGCCTTTGCCATCCACTATGCGCCGGCTGCGCCCGCGCAACTTGATCAGGCCCGCTTCTCGGAAGTCTTTATCGGTCGCATCGACGGCGAAAGGCTGAACGCCTATCTGCGCAAACTCTCGGGCGAAGTCGAGGACTACCGCTCGGTGAGCGTCTATAACATCCCCTTGGAAGGGCGCAGGCTTCGCGTCGCCGTCCTCGGCGTCGATACCGTCGCCGCCTCGAATAACAGCGACCCGGGCGTGATTCGCGGCATGATTGACCGCTCGCGCAAACTGGCCTCACCTTTCGGCGGTCCGCAGTTTCTGCGGCAGTACTACCGGGAGGTTCCTCTGGCCAGCGTCAGCTGGGCCATTCTCAAGCTCAATCCCAATGGGCAGGCGGCGGGAGGCCCGTTCGACCTGGCGTTTCTTTTTCCCCAGCCGGCGGTGGTGGTGGCTTCCATCCGCTACCTGGGCAGCGTGCATTTTCGCGCGGAAGCATTTTCCGACAGCGGGGAAGACGCCCAGCGTCTGACCGAGAAGGTGGGAACCTATCTCAGCCTGTTTCATGCCGCGGAAATTTCCGTGGGCAGTCAAGGGCCCGACCCGGATGTAAAGCAGTTTTTTGACAGCCTGAAGGTCGAACAGCACGGCGACCGCGCAGTGCTCAACGCCGTGATCCCCGCCGGCTTCCTGCGCAAGGCGATCGCGGAGTCGCCGCACGAGTTCGAGAGTCCGGAAACACCTCCGCCCAGTCCCCAACCGACCGCCCCAAAGCCACGAGCTCCGGCAACCGTCAGACGGCGATAACCCTGCACGTGTCCTCGAGCGGGAGCGCGGCTGCGCTCGCTTCTTCGGGACGCAGCCAGGCTCGCCTCTCCTGCCGGTCGACTTTGCCTTCCGCGGAGAAGCCTTTCTGGTGCTGAACGGTAGCCTTCGCTTACCGTACGCGGGGCGGCCTTGACAAACTTCGGTTTGCCTCTCGAATACACTTATTGGCCCGCGTGCGTCTAACAGAGCAGGTACAATACATTCCGATGTCCACATTGCCGCTTCCCATCGCCGCCTTTTTGGCCGGCCTGGTTTCCTTCCTCTCTCCGTGCGTGTTACCGCTGGTCCCGGGGTATGTGTCGCTCATTTCCGGAGCCGGGGTCGAGGAATTGAAGTCGCAGGAGTCGCAGCTGCTGCGCAAGGTGATGCTGAACTCGGTGGCCTTCATTCTGGGATTCAGCCTGGTTTTCATCTCCCTGGGTGCGATCTCTACGGAATTCGGCCAGTTGATGGCGCGCTACAAGTCGGTTCTGGCGCAGGTGGCGGGGGTGGTCATCATCCTCTTCGGCCTGCACCTGACCGGCCTCTTCAAAATCAAGGCGCTCTACACCGATGCGCGGCTGCACAACCTGAAGGGTAGCAGCACGGCCTGGGGCGCCTTTGTCATCGGCTTTGCCTTCGCCTTTGGCTGGACGCCTTGCGTGGGGCCCATTCTGGCCGTGATTCTCGGCTTCGCCGCGGTCCAGGACTCGGTGGCAAAGGGCATTGTTCTCCTGGCCGTCTATTCGCTGGGGCTGGCGGTGCCGTTCCTGCTTACCTCACTCGGCATCGGACGCTTTCTCAAGTTTTACAGCCGCTTCCGCGCGCACATGCACGCTCTTGAGGTGGCCAGCGGAGGATTGCTGATCCTGCTGGGAATTTTGCTGGTGCTGGGACGCTTCACCATCATTTCGAGCTATCTGTCGTTTCTTGGCCGCTTCGCTCTGTAAGGGGAGTTTTTGCGTGAAACGTGATCCGGTAGTCATCATCATCGTCGCCATGCTGGTCTCGCTGATGCTGGTCTTTGGCTTCCACATGGCACGCCGTTCCCAGGGAACCGCCTCCGCGGTGGGGAATATGAAGGGCCAGCCCGCCCCGGAATTCGCCCTGCAATCGCTGGATGGCCAGACCGTTCACTTGTCCGATTTTCGCGGCAAGGCAGTGTTGCTGAATTTCTGGGCCACCTGGTGTGAGCCCTGCAAAATCGAAATGCCCTGGTTTGTCGAACTGCAGAAGCAGTACGGACCCGAAGGCTTGCAGATTGTCGGAGTGGCCATGGACGACTCCAGCCAGCAGGACATCTCCAAGTTCGCCCGCAACATGGGAGTGAACTATCCGATTCTCATCGGCAAGGAAGCTGTCGGCGACTCCTACGGCGGGCTGCAGTTCCTGCCGGCGACGTTTTACATCGACCGCGACGGCAAGGTGGTAGACAAGATCTTCGGGCTCAAGGGACGAGGCGAAATCGAAGACAACGTAAAGAAGATTCTTGCCCAGGGCGCCGTCCAGGCCCAAAAGTAAGCCGCGCTATTGCTCTTCCGGTCAATCGCCGGACCGGGGCGAGGGTAATGTACCGGGGCAGGGTCTCGAGGCTTACCATTTCTTGCATGCCAGGATGGAGGAAATTCGGGATGGTCGTGGGGACGCTGGCCGCCTTCGCCGCGGCGCAGGATTCCCCCGGCCGGCGGGTTCCGTCCGTGACCATGGCGCCGGCGGGAATCACCGCAGTGACACGGGGGAAATCCACAACGGTGGATCTTGACTTCCGCGTGGGCACGGGATTTCACATCAACTCCAATACTCCCCGCTCCGATTTTCTGATTCCCACTGCCCTGAAGCTCGATCCGCCGACCGACATCGTCGTCGAGAAAATTACTTATCCTCCGGGGATCGACGCCAGCTTCCCCTTTGCGCCCGACGAGAAGCTCAACGTCTACAGCGGCGATTTCTCCATCACGGTCGCCGTGCGGCCGCTCTCCACGGTGATTCCCGGCAAGTACGCGTTTCACGGCTCCCTGCGCTACCAGGCCTGCGACAACGCCGCTTGCTACCCTCCCCGGACAACGCCCGTACAATTTGAAGTGAAGGTGGAAAAGGCCAAAGCCGCTCCCCACAGGAATCCCGCGCAGAGTCCGCACGCACACTACTAGCTTCCCGCTCCAGCACGCGCCCAGGCGCCCTCCCCCGGTCTCGAAGGGCGCCCCGCTTCCGGCCGGTTACTGAAAGGCCTGGAGCGGGCAAGGCGCCTGCTCACCGTTGCTGTAGCCATCGGGAATCATGTAGATGGTGCCGTTCAGCCCGATCACAGGTTCGTCGCGCGAGGCGTACACTCCTTCCCCGCTGCACAACGGAGTCGACCACTTCAAGCTGCTGTCAGGATTCACCGCCAGCAGCGAGGTATAGGCGATATAAATGGTCCCGTCGCCTCCCAGCGTGGCCGGGGCGAAGAAGTACATGTTGCCGCCCGGCGTGGCTTGCCAGTTGATGACGCCGGCGGGCGACACCGACCACAATCCGGCTCCCGCCGTGCCCAGGTAAGCCGTGCCGTCAGAGGCGATCGCGGGCAGGGTGAACTCGGCCTGATAGGGAGCATTGACCTGCCACTGGAGCACTCCGCCCGAATTCAGGGCGAACAGGTGCTCCGAGTCAAGGCTGATGACGTAGATCGCGCCGTTCGAGGTAAGCGCGGGAGTGCCGGCGTAAGCTGCCGTCTGCCAGAGCAGGCTGCCGTTCGAAGAAAGCGCGAACAGAACGCCGCTTGAGTTCCCGTAGTTCACGCCACCGTAAATCGTGCCGTCTCCGCCCACTGCGGGAGAAATCGTTGGGGTGTAGAACTGGTTGCAGTCCCGCTCGAAGCCGCTGTAACTCCACTTGACGCTGCCGTCGGGATTGAGCGCGTAGAACACGCCACACTGCGTGCCGGTGTAAATCGTGCCGTCCGACGCAACCGCCAGGTCGGCCGGACTCAGGCCTCCGCTGGGCGAGAACACCCAGGTCTGCGCGCCGCTTGAGCTGACCGCGAAAAGGCTGCCGCCGGACTGAGGCGCGTACACGCTGCCATCAATTCCTACCGCGTTGGGCGCCGCCGCGATCCCGCCGGAAAGAGAAACGCTCCAGGCCAGGCTGCCGTCGGTCGAAAGCGAGTAAATGGTGCCGTACAGGTCTCCCAGGAAGATGCCTCCGGAGGATCCCGCCAGCCCCACCGCCGGTCCCAGGGGAAACTGGTTCTGGCCAAATCCCACGTTATAGCTCCATTCGAGGGTTCCGCTGTTGGCGCTGGTGTCAATGCCGCTGCGCCCCGACCGCGTCTGCCCCTGCCGATACATGGGCCACGCACAGCCCGTCAGAAATGCCAGCGAAAGACACAAACCCAGGAAGGCAAGGCGCGAGACGATCTGATGAAGCCGCTTCCTTCCCATCTCTCCGATTTCGGGCCAGCCGTTGCCCGTTGCGCTCGATCGCATAGTGAACTCCTCTCAGTCAAATTTCCGTGGATCACGAACGGGGAAGCTTGCCGGGCGCGGGATTTCGCTGAACCCCGTAGTACGCCATCGAGGGAAGCACCTCCGTTTCCACATCCATCGAAGCGCGCTCCCGCGCTTGTGGGAGCAGCCCGTCGATTGCAGGGAAAGGAGATGGAGACGAGGTGAGGCGTAAAGGCGAGGGCTTCGGGATCTCGGGGCAGTCGCCCTGTTATCCGCTTTGCTAGAAGTACTGAACGGGGAGGTTAACGCCTGCCGGATTACTTGGTGGCGCCGTGTTTCTCAATCTTCGCCCAGGTGTCTTTCAGCGCCACCGTGCGGTTGAAGACCGGCTGGCCCGGTTTAGCGTCAAGGTCCGCGCAGAAATAGCCCAGGCGTTCGAACTGATATCGCGCGCCGGGCGCCACCTGGGCAAGCGAAGGTTCAAGCCTGGCATGGTGAATCACTTCGAGCGAGTTGGGATTCAAATTGGCGGTGAAGTCTTTTCCTTCCGGCACGTCTTCCGGATTTTCCTTGGTGAACAGAGTTTCGTAGAGACGTACCTCCGCTTCCACCGCGTGGGCCGCTGAAACCCAGTGAAGGGTGGATTTCACCTTGCGTCCATCGGGCGTATTTCCCCCGCGCGTCGCGGGATCGTACTTGCAGCGCACTTCCACAATCTCGCCCCGCTCGTTCTTCACCACCGAAGTGCACGTCACCAGGTATCCATAGCGCAGGCGGACCTCGCGCCCGGGAGAGAGGCGGAAATAGCCCTTGGGCGGATCTTCGCGGAAGTCATCCTGCTCCACGTAGAGCGTGCGTGAGAAGGGAACTTTTCTCGTTCCGGCGCTCGCGTCCTCCGGGTTATTGATGGCTTCCATCTCCTCCACCTGGCCCTCGGGGTAATTCTCCAGGACCACCTTCAGCGGGCGTAGCACGGCCATGGCCCGCGGCGCGCGCTTATTCAGATCCTCGCGCACGAAGTGCTCAAGCATAGCCAGATCGACAATGCCGTTGGTGCGCGAAACCCCCGCCGCGGCGACGAAATTGCGAATCGCCTCCGGGGTGTAGCCCCTGCGCCGCATGCCGCTCAGGGTAGGCATACGGGGATCGTTCCAGCCCGTCACCCGGCCCTCTTCCACCAGTTGCCGCAGCTTGCGCTTGCTCATCAGGGTGTAGGTCAGGCTCAGCCGGTCGAACTCGATCTGCTGCGAGGGGAAAATTCCCAACTGCTCGATGAACCAGTTGTAAAGCGGCTGATGATCGGCAAATTCCAATGAGCACATCGAATGAGTAATGCGTTCGAGCGAATCCGATTGCCCATGGGCGTAGTCGTACATGGGATAAATGCACCACTGGTTGCCGGTGCGGTGATGCTCGGCGTGCAGAATGCGGTACATCACCGGGTCGCGCAGATTGAGATTCGGCGAAGCCATATCAATCTTCGCCCGCAACACACGCGAGCCATCGGGAAACTCGCCGCGGCGCATGCGCTCGAAGAGGGAAAGATTCTCTTCTACCGACCGATTGCGGTAAGGGCTGTCTTTTCCCGGCTGGGTTAGCGTCCCGCGATACTCGCGAATCTCGTCGGCGGTGAGATCGTCGACATAGGCTTTGCCGGCTTTGATCAGCTCGACCGCCCACTCATAGAGCTGGCCGAAATAGTCGGAAGCGTAAAGCAGGTTCTCCCACTCGAAGCCCAGCCAGCGCACGTCTTCCTGGATGGCTTCGACATATTCGGTCTCTTCCTTGGTGGGATTGGTGTCGTCGAAACGCAGGTTGGTGTGGCCGTGAAACTCCTTCGCCAGTCCGAAATCGAGACAGATGGCCTTGGCGTGCCCGATGTGCAGGTAACCGTTGGGCTCGGGAGGAAAGCGGGTTTGCACCCGTCCCGCATATTTGTTGGTCTTCAGATCCTCGAGGATGATGTCGCGAATGAAGTTCGAAGAAGCTGGCGGCGCCATGGTTTCCGCTTCCGTCCTGGGGTTGGCTGTACTCATACAGGATGACGAGTGCAAAAAACGTCTAAAGATCATGCTAGCACGCAGCAGGTGAGAGCACTGCACCGCCCGCGGTCGGCGCAGCATAGCGGTCAAATCCGAATTCCGGAATGAGAAGGAGAGTCTGCTTACTTCTCCCGGCCTTTCTGTGGGCCACCCCCGCGCTTTACCCGGCCGGCAAGTATCCGGGAACACGCGTCACGCTCGCCGCAGGTTGGATTTCGGAATGGCTCCCCAAGTGGGGAAGTCAGGCGGCGAGCTTACTTCCCCGCCCAAGTACCGTGTCGAGTTTGAAGACGTCGGACATTTTGCCTGGGACTGAGGTCGAGAAACGCTGTCAGCAGCTCATCCATCAGTCCAGCGCTCGATTCTTCTGTGTTTATTACCCGACGCGGGCCCAGCCGGATGCACTTGCGCCCTTGCTCGGCTGCCCGCCGCCTGCCGGGGTGAGCGAGAGCCGGTCGCAGCTCCGCCAGGGTTCATTCGCCGACCAGCAATTTCACGGCCCGGTTCAGACTGGGCTGCTTGCCGAGCGTGCGGCGGAAATCCTGAAACGCGCGCGCCGCGAAGCTTACGCCCATCAACAGCAGGGCGATGACGCAGCTCACGCCGATCCACTGCTGGGCTTTCGCCAGCGCCTCCTCGGAGATTTTCACGCCATCGAGTTCGACGAATACGCCTCCCTGCGCCCACATCATCACCATGGCCAGCACCATCACCAGTCCCGCCAGATCCACTGCAAGGCGCAGCGCCGCCCGCCTTCTCGTCCACTGCGGCCATATCAGGTTGGCTGCGGCCACGATGACCATTGCGACCAGCAACAGCAAGACCGGCCAGTAAAAGTACTGCGCGATGGTCGCCGACGAGGTGATGCGCAGGTCGGGTGAAGCCGGCATCGGCAACGCGTTCGCCCACCACAGCAGGATGAATCCGTTCCACACCACTTCGGCGATCGACGAACTCCGCGGAACCCGGTTGGGATCACGCACCGTCCTGCAACCTCCAGACCCCCATTCGCTCCCCACCTGCGCCGCCGTCTCGACCCGCTCCACGATGGCAAACCCGGCCGTGAGGCCAATGATGGTGTACACCCCCAGCGTCCAGAGCGGAGCCACAGTGCGCAGCAGTTGCAAAGCTGGACTGTGGGCGTAGTAGGAGGGCACCGCCGCAGTAAAACACAGCCAGAGAATGGCCCACGGAAACAGAAAGTACAGGACCAGCGACCGCAGCAGCATCCAGTAGATCGGAAACAACCTCGGCCCGATCAGGTAACGCTGCGGGAGGTAGCTCTCGGCCACTCGCAGCGGAGAGCCACGGCGTTTGAGCAGCGCGCGCATCTCGTCCGCGTTCAATTCGCGGCCCATCGCCGCCTGTTTTTCTTCCACCTCGGAGCGAATGTCCTCGGAGAGTTCGGCGATGATGTCGTGCCTCTGCTCGCCAGGAAGCCAGAACTGCAGGGAGCGAAGATAACGGTCAAGGAGTTCCATAACTATGCCTCTTGGAGAATTCGTTCGAGCGATTGCTTGATGCTGCGCCACTCATCGAGCAACCCTGATTGCGGATCAGCTGGCGGAGCGTCTCTTCGGTGGCGAAGGTGGGCGATAACCGCCACAATCAGACTGCCTCGGTGAAGTTCAAGCCGCAGCTTCTCAAGGAGATCCGCAGCCGGTTGTGTACCGTTCGCCATATAGTATGCGACACACACTGTATTGCACACAGTATAAGATGTCAAGAAGAATTTTCAAGGCCCATTCTGGCGCGCTTTTTGGCCTTCCGGGATTGATGCAATCCGTCGAGGCGGGACTTCGGCAAGTAAGAATCAGGCTGGTAAACCTGTGGGAACGGGTCGGCAAATGCGTCGGGAAAGTGGGATCGATGGCGTTCATCTTAAGGCCAAAGGGGGCGCCGGGTGGAGGTCCGCCTGACGGCAGAAAGAGCGCGACATCAGGATGGGGCACCCGGATCTCGGGAAAAGGATTTCAGTTTTACGGAAACGCGTGGCACCTCAGGCATTACTATGTTGGAAATTTTCAATAGGGTTCGCTCCGTCTCGAGCAGGCTAAACACGAGGCGCCACTCATGGCTCGTCCGACCGCGATCTGGAATCAGGATTCAGTTCTCGAACTGTTGACCCGCGAGCTGGCGCGGAGTGCCCGCGAGGGCGGAGAGGTCTCGGTGATGCTGGCCGGCATCGATCCTCCCGCGACCGCCAGTGACCCGCTTCTTGGGGAAGTTGCCCAGCGCTTCAGTCTTCTGCTGCGCCCCTACGATCACGTCGGCCGCTACAACGCTGACCAGTTGCTCGTGGTGGTTCCGGGCTGCAGGGTGGAAGCCGTGCTTCCCATGGCGGAGAAGCTGCGGCAGTCGGTCGCGCAATCTCCCATCGAAACTTCTGGAGCGAGCCAGCGTGTGACGGTCAGCATGGGGATCGCAGGCGGCGCGCTCGGGAGCGGGGAGGAGTTGCTGCGCGAGGTCTCCCGTCTTCGTGATCGCGCACAATCGCTCGGAGGGAACCGGGTGGAATCCGCCAGGAGATTGCCTGCCGCGTCGCCGCGGATCGGGCCCAGGCGCCGCATCCGCCTCTCGCTATGGCTGGGAGGCGCACTGTTGGCCGCGATCGCCGGCCTGGCGTTTTGGGCGCCCGCCACGTTGTGCGTTCCACTGCGGTTGCGCGATGTCTTCAGCTCGAGTGAACTGCCGCCACCCCTGCCCGCGGATTGCGTCCCCACCAACGAGCACCCTTCCGAGGCAACCCAGCACTCGCTTGACAGTGAGCGTGAGGCTCGCGGGCTCACTCTCGAGAGCACGGTCACATGCAAGATCTCTTCCTCGGGCCCCAAGGACAAGTCTGCGCAGATCGACCAGGCATGGCTCGACACCATCTACGTCAATGGCATCATGCAGTACAAGCGCCACGTGCTGCTCGCCGCCCACGAGAACGTTAAAGACGGAACTCTGTTCACCGTGGAACAGTGCCTGATGCCGTGGTGGACCTACCTTACCCAGACGCAGGATGGCTGTTGGGCAGAGTATGAGTTCTGGAAATAGCGTCATCGACTCGACACCAGCCGAGACCGCGTTGCCCGCGGTCGGGACGGACTGCGACGCCATCAGCTATTCAGATAGCGGACCAACCCCGCCAGCCAGTGTGTGATGTGTCTTAGCGCGGTGCGAGGGCCTGCTCGAGTTTGGGGATTGCTTGCCCGATCCGCTCCAGGCATTTCTCTTTCCCCATTACGGCCAGCGTCTCGAACAGCGGGGGCGCGTTCTTTCGTCCGCAGACCGCGACGCGGATCGGCTGGAACATCTGTCCTGCTTTGATACCCAGTTGCTGCGCGGCGGCGCGCAGTGACCGCTCGAGCGCATCGTGGGTGAAGGCGATAGGGGCGAGCACTTCCTCAGCCTGCTTCAGGACCTTGAGCGCCATGGCCGCGTCGCCCTTCGGCGGAATCAGTTCGGCGGAATCGTAAGCAGGAAGCTTGTCGACAAAGAAAAAGTCGGCGACTGTCACCACATCGCGCAGCAGGCGGATGCGTTCACGGACCAGGGGCGTAATCTTCAACATCTCCCGAGGGTTCACGCTGTAGCCTGCGGCTTCCACCACCGGCACGAGCCGGGCGCTCAAATCCTCGATCCCGAGCCCGCGAATGTGTTCCGCATTCAGCCACACCGCCTTGGGATCGAAAGTATCGTCGGCCGTCGGGGCAGGCTCCTTGAAATTCACTACCGCATTGGCTCGATTGATGCCTTCGAGCGAGAACGCCTCCCTCAGATCGGCGATGCTCATTTGCTCGCGGTCGTTCTTGGGCGACCATCCCAGCAGGCAGAGGAAGTTGATGAAGGCCTCGGGTAAGAATCCGGCGTCGCGGTAGGTAGTCACACTCACTACCGGGCCGTGGCGGCGCTTGGAAAGCTTGGTGCCGTCGGGCGCGACCAGCAGAGGCAAATGGGCAAACTGCGGCGGCCCTACCCCGGCGGCTTCAAAGATCAGCACGTGTTTGAACGTATTGGTCAGGTGATCCTGGCCGCGAATGATGTGGCTGATCCCGAGATCCGCATCGTCCGCGCACGATGCCAGATGGTAAGTCGGTATGCCGTCGGAACGCAGCAAGGCAAAGTCTTCGATATCGTTCGCCAGCTTCGCCTGCTCCCCGTAGACCGCATCCACAAAACGGACTTCCCGCCCCGTGTCGCGCGGCACGCGATAGCGCAGGGCAAACGGCTCTCCTGCTGCCGAACGGCGGTCGCTCTCCTCGCGCGAAAGCTCGCGCATGCCAGCATGGAACAGCCATGCCCCCTGCGCTCCAGACCTGTCGCCCTCTCCCGCGTGGGCCGGGGTGAAGTCGCGGTACGCCAGTCCCTGCTCGAAGATGTTCCACGCGATCTCCTGGTGGAGCGCCAACCGCTGCGATTGCTTATACTGTTCGTCCCAACCCAGGCCCAGCCACTGCAATCCATCGAATATGGAATTCAGGGAGGCTTCGGTGTTGCGCTCGATGTCGGTGTCGTCCAGGCGAAGAATCATCGTGCCGCCATGGTGGCGGGCATAGAGCCAGTTGAAGATGAAGGTTCGCGCGCTGCCCACATGCAGAAAACCGGTGGGAGAAGGAGCAAAGCGCACCCGCAAAGCAGGATTGGCTGGCTGGTCGGCGCGGCTCATGAGATAACTGGTTTCGATGTTACGGGCGGAGGAAAACCGCCGTCAAGCGATGCGGGCGGGGGGAGCCCGGCGCCTAAGCTGCTCTACCACAAGGCCCAAGATGGGCAACTCCCGATTAAACTTTCGTTCCGCAACACTATTGTCTTGAGGGTTACGGTATGAAAACATGACCTCGAGCTACTTCCCCTGAAGTTGCGGCAGTTGGGGTGTGTCGATCGACATGAACAGCCTCACGATTGGCATGGTGATCGTTCCGGGCATCGTCGCCCTGCTGCTGTTCCTTGTCTTCACCTACCTCTACGAGCAGAGCCGGCAGTCCTATTTCCGTGCCTGGCAGTTCGCCTGGGGGGCCTACACGTTGCATTATGGCCTGGACGCCTGGACCCTGCATCTTCAACCCTCCGCCGCCGTGGCCTTCGTGGCTTCCATGCTGCTGGTTGTCATGGCGCTGTGTATCCTGGTCTCCACTCGCCTCATGCGGTCGCACTTTCGGCTGATGTGGTACGACGTGGTCGTCGTCCTCGCCGGCGCCGGACTGGCATTCTGGAATGTAAAAGCGCGGATGGTGGATGGCGTTTTCGGCCCGGAATCGGGGGACCCTCTCCACTTTCGTCTCGAAGCCGTATTAGCGGTGGTTCTGCTTTATTGCTCTGCTTACTTCTATCGTTACGCCCACCGCAAGAATTCCCTCGCCTTCCGCCTGCTGGCCATATCCCTGGCGCTGTGGGCAGCTCTGATGATGTTCGGCCAGTTCCAGAGTCCCTATCTCGAGATCTTCGGTGGCGGCGGCGACCTGCTGGGTCCGGTTCCCCAGATGCTGCTCGGCATCGCCATGGTGATGGTGCTCTTTGAGAACGAGCGCAATGCGGTGCAGGAAAACGCGCTCGCCTTCTCCACCCTGGGCGTCGATCCCATGCGGCTGCTGGGCGCGCGCGAACTGGTGCCCAGTGTGCGCAACATTCTCGATCGCCTGGTTGCGCCTCTGCCCACTGGCCGGGCCGTGATCTGCATGTCGGAGCGCTGGCGCGCCGTGCTCCCCTCCGTGCAAAGGGGCTTCTCCGACGAACTGGTCGAAAAATTGGAGAAGAGCGGTGCCAGCGAATACATCTGCGAACTCGCCTACCGGCGGGGAGGATTCGTTACTTTCCGCAATGTGCCTGATATGAGCGAGCCCTTGCCGGCCTTCCCGGGCGGCCGCTTTGAGCACTTCCGCCGGGTCATGGCGGAGGAAAACATTCGCGACGTGACCGCGGTGAGCCTGCAGACGCGGGAACACAATTTTGGTGTGATTTTCTTTCCCCACGCCGAACGCCGCATGTTCGGCTCCTCCAACCTCCGCCTGCTGATCGGTCTGGCCCTGCAGATCGGGCTCACGCTGGAAAACTACGTGGTCATGCATGAGGCCCAGCGCCGCACCAAGGAATACGAACTGCTCACCCAGATCGGTCAGGCCATCAGTTCGCGCCTGGATCAAGACGAAGTTTTGCGCTCCATTCAGAAAGAACTCGGCCAGATCTTCGATACCAGCGACTTCTACATCGCCTTCCAGGAAGGCGATCAGATCCGCTTCGAACTGGAGTTGGAACGGGGGAAGGTTCTGTCGAAGCGCTCTCGCCCCGCCGGCAATGGCCTGACCGAATACATCATCCGTACCGGACAGCCGCTCCTCATTCGTTCTGACCTCGAGAAAACCCGCGACCGGCTGGGAGTCAACCTTCTTCCGGGGCATCCCGCGCTCTCCTTTTGCGCAGCGCCGATTCTGCTGGGGGGAAAGCCTGCCGGCGTTATGGCCGCTCGCAACACCGAACGAGAGTTCGCCTTCGAGCAACGCGACCTAGAGGTGATGCAGACCGCCGCCGGCCAGGTTTCGGTCGCGGTGGAAAATGCCCGCCTGTTCGCCGAGGAGCAGCGGCGCGCCCGGCAATTCGCCTTCCTCAACAATATTTCGAAGACCGCCATCTCCAGTGAGGACGCCGAGCAGATGCTCGCCGAAATTGTCGGTGAGATTCAGAAGAACTTTCGCTTCGACCATATTGGAATCGGCATCCTCGACTACATCACCAAAGACATCGAGATCAAGGCTGAGGCCGGAGCCACGACCCACGCCCTGGGCAGACGAATCCCGCTGGGCCAGGGAATCCTGGGACGCGTCGCCCGCACCGGCGAGAGCGCTCTCCTCCAGAGCAGCGACGGCGTCCTGCAGGGGGTGTTGGCGGAAGCGCGCTCCGTGCTGTGCATTCCCATCGCCTATGGCGACACGCTGCTCGGCGTGTTGAACGTCGAGAGCAAGGAAGAGGACGCGTTCTCGCCGCAGGATTGCCTGATCATGAACACCCTGGCAGACCTGCTCGCTACCGCCTTGCACAACGCCTTCGTCTTCCAGAAGTTGCAGCAACAGTCGATCACCGACGGCCTGACCGGAATCAAGACCCGCCGCTTCTTCTGGGAGGCGCTGAACTCGGAATGGAAGCGGGCCTCGCGTTCCGGACGCCCCTTCTCGGTGGTGCTCATGGACCTCGATAAGTTCAAGAGCGTCAACGACACCCTGGGCCACCTGGAAGGCGACCTGGTG
This sequence comes from Terriglobales bacterium, assembly GCA_035262225.1. Lineage (GTDB taxonomy): Bacteria > Acidobacteriota > Terriglobia > Terriglobales > Acidobacteriaceae > DATFTE01. The sequence continues at coordinate 60,037 of DATFTE010000021.1, read as the reverse complement.
CTGGCCCGAGTCGGCCGCCTGCTGGAACAAAAGTGCCGCCAGTCGAACGTCGTCGCCCGCTACGGCGGAGATGAGTTCATCATCCTGATGCCCGAGACCGGTATCGAGCAGGCGCAAATCCTGGCCGAGCGACTGCGCCTCTGGATCTCGACCGACACCATGCTCAACGAGCACCACATCACCGGAAGCTTCGGCGTCGCCAGCTTCCCCGTGCACGGCTACTCGGTCGAAGACATTATTCGTGTCGCCGACGCCGGAATGTACGTCTCCAAGCACGCCGGCGGCGACCGCGTTTCGACAGCCGAAGAATTTGGCGAAGGCGAAACCGTTGCCGTGCAGCGCCAGCTCATCTCCGGCTACATCGAAGGCTTCCTGCAACGCGAACACACCGGTCCCGAACATCTCGAGGAATTGCTCAACACGCTGCGCAAGCTGAGTGGCGGCGACGACGATTACGACGCCCACGTGCTGCGCGAATCGATCGAAGCTCTCACCCGCGCCGCCGAACTGAGGGAACTGAACGGCGGTGGTCATGGCGAGGCAGTGGCGCGCTACTCGGAAATTCTGGGACGCGCGCTGGGCATGTCGGCCGAAGAGACCGCTGATCTGGTCTATGCCGCTCGGGTGCACGACGTGGGCAAGATCTTTATCCCCGAGCGCATCCTCAACAAGGCGGGCCCGCTCACGGAAAAGGAGTTCTTCCTGGTCAAAATGCATGCCGGCGTAGGCGGCGAGATTCTCGCCACCCTCCCCGGTAACGACATGATGCAGAAAGCCGTCGAGCATCACCATGAGGCCTTCGACGGGTCGGGCTATCCTGCGGGCCTGCGCGGAGAGCAGATTCCGCTGTGGGCGCGCATCATCTCCATCGCCGACGCCTACGTAAACCTGGTCACCGACCGTTCTTTTGTTCTCGCCAAGACCAGCGACCAGGCTGTGGCCGAACTGGAAAAACTAAGCGGCACCCGCTACGACGGCATGCTGGTGCGTATCCTGCTGCGCGAACTCAAACACGAGCGCTCGTCGTCGCGTCTGGAAAAATAAGGCTGCCTTTTGACCGCTCGGCTTTCGGCCTGACCTGGGTTGCGCTGCCCCCTCCCTCGAGAAGTCGCTTGTGACACGCGCACCGGTCGATGGCAGCTTTGCCGTCCGCCCTCCCGGTCAAGGGCGGCACTGACTCATGCCAACTCGGCCCCGCCGGGTGGAGCCGATCCGCGCGCTCCTTCCCCCGCTTGCAACTTCTCCGCCCACCCCTGAAACTATCTGCCATGCCTGTGTCCCTTTCTCTTGCCGGCAAGACCGCGCTCGTCACGGGAGGTTCCCGCGGCATTGGTGCCGCCACGGTTCGCCTGTTCGTCGAGGCCGGAGCGCGTGTGGCCTTCAACTATCACAAGGCGCGCGCCGAAGCCGATCAACTGGTCAAAGATCTCGGAGGTGACAACTGCGCGGCCTTTGCCGGTGACTTGTCCGGCACCGGCGGTGCGCAAAAACTGGTTTCTTCCACCGTCGAGCGCTTCGGCCGCATCGACATTCTGGTCGCAAATCACGGCGTATGGCCCGCCGAAGACGTTGCCATCGACCGCATGTCCGACGCCCAGTGGCGCAACACCCTGGCAGTGAATCTCGATAGCGTCTTTGCCCTGGTGAAACATTCGGTCGCGCAAATGAAGAAGCAGGGAAGCACCGGCCACATCGTTGTCGTCAGCTCTACCTCCGGGCAACGCGGGGAAGCCTTTCACGTCGACTATTCCGCCACCAAGGGAGCTCTCATCAGCATGGTCAAGAGCCTCTCGAGCGAACTGATCCCCCAGGGCATTTACGTGAATTGCGTCGCGCCCGGCTGGGTGGCCACCGATATGTCCATGCCGGCCTTAAACCATCCGCCCACGCGCGACGCCATCTTCCGCAGCATTCCCCTGGGACGCGTGGCAACCCCGGAGGAAATCGCCGCTCCCATCCTGTTCCTGTGCACCGAACACGCAGGCTTTATCAGCGGAGAGATTTTCAATGTGAACGGCGGCGCCGTCCTGGTGGGATAACAGTCTGCCCATGCAGCTACAATAAGGCTTGGCAGCGTCTAACCAAACGAAACGATGACATACCTGGCTCTGATTCTCCTGCTGGCAAGCTGTGGGCTGGCGCAGACCGCGTCACCTCCAGCCAACGGACCGTCCCCGGCGATTCCCGTCGACCAGGCCAATGCGCGCAAGGCCAGAGCCATTCTCGATCAGGCCATCCAGGCTCTGGGCGGACCGGCCTATCTCAACATCCAGGACATCAGCCAGGAAGGCCGCACCTACAGCTTCCACCTCGGCCAGCCCACCAGCGCCGGAGCGCTGTTCTGGCGCTTCTACCGCTACCCTGACAAAGATCGCATCGAACTGACCAAGAAACGCGACGTCGCCTACGTCTACACCGGCGACAATGGATACGAAATCACCTATAAGGGAACCCGCAGTGACGAGCCCAAGGCCGTCGCCGACTACCTGCGCCGCCGTCACTTCGCCCTCGACTGGGTGCTGCGCCACTGGATCAACGATCCCGGCGTCGCCTTCTTTTACGAAGGCCAGGCCGTCGCCGATCAGAAAAACTGCGACCAGGTCACCGTCATGAACAACCACGGCGAGGCCGTCACCTTATACATCGACCTGGAAACGCACCTTCCCGTGAAAAAGACTTTTTACTGGCGCGATCCCAACGACAAGCAACGCAACGCTGAAGACGAAACCTACGATGCCTACCGCGAGCAACAGGGCATCATGACGCCCTATACCATCACCCGCTACTACAACGGAGATATGTCGAACCAACGCTTCCTTAGCTCTGTTGCCTACAACAAGAACCTGAGCGATTCGCTGTTCAACGCCTCCATCACCTACGACCCCAACAAACGCTGACCGGACACACAGACGAAAACTTCCTTTTCCGCGGGATCAGCGCGGATCTCGCGGACTTTCATTATTCGTCCTTCCGCCAGAACGAAAATTCAGTCATTTCCGGCATCGCTGTTTACCAGTTTGGCAGCAGCCGTTCCATTTCGCCGCACCAAAACGGCCGCGCTAAGTGATTGTTTTCAAAACGCCTTTAACCCCGCGATCAGATGTACATGCTTTTTGGAGACACCCTGTGTGGCAATTCTGCCACAGCCGGATTCGCCGCCTTCCCTGTAAGCTCGTATGCATCCAATAGATAGCAAGGTCCGTTTGAAACAGGAACAAACAATCCGTACGCCTGTCGAGTTCGAGGGCGTGGGCCTTCACAGTGGTGCGCCCGTACACCTGCGCATTCTGCCAGCCCCGGCCGGCTCCGGAATCATCTTCCGCCGCACCGATCTCGACGGCTTCGAGGTCGAGGCCATCAGCCGCAACGTGGCGCGAGTGAGCTATGCCACCAGCTTGATGAAAAAGGGCGTCTTCATCTCGACCACCGAGCATTTGCTCTCAGCCTTCGTCGGTACCGGCATTGACAACGCCATCGTCGAGCTCGACAACCTCGAACTTCCCATCCTCGACGGCAGCGCCCAGCCTTTTGTCGAGGCCATTCACCGGGTAGGAATTCGCCGGCAGCGCCGGGCGCGTACTTATCTGCGCATGCGCCGCCAGGTCGAATTGCGGGAGGGCAACAAATTCATTGCCGTCTATCCCTCCGACATCTACTGCGTTTCCTACACCATCAACTTCCCGCATCCGCTGATCGGCAAGGAGACCTTCCGCGTCGACCTCTCCGACGGCAACTACCTGTCGGAGATCGCTTCGGCGCGGACGTTCGGCTTCCTGCATGAAGCCGAAGCCATGCGCCAGCAAGGATTGATCCGTGGCGCCTCGGCCGATAACGCCATTGTGCTGACTCGCGAGGGGCTGATGAATCCGCCTCTGCGATTCCGCGACGAATTCGTGCGCCACAAGGTGCTTGACCTCATCGGCGATCTCGCCTTGCTGGGGAAGCAGATTCTGGGCAGCGTGGTGGCCGACCGGGCGGGGCACGCGATGCACACCGCGCTCGTTTCCCGCATCCTTCGCGACCGTTCGCTGTGGGAAGAAACAAGCGTAGGAGAAGAAGTCGAAGCCCCCGTGCCGCTGGTGCGCGCGGCCGCTCCTCAACTGGCCTGAGCGGGGCTCTCTCGAGCGAATTTCAGTCTGCGGCTTCCGGGGTAGGGTCGTTCGAGTCCCACGGGTATTCCTGCTCGCGCAGGCGTTCAAGCTCAGCACGGGCGTGAGCCGTCAATTGTTCCGCGTACATCTTGGCTGCTCTCTGGCGCTCCGGCGTCAGTTGAGCCACTCGCGCGGCCAGCAGCGGCGCGTCCTCCTCCAGCATGCGCAGCAACCGTTGTGTGCGATGAATCCGGTGAAAATTGGAGAGCATCGGGCCCGCCCCGGCAATGGAATTTGACTCCGCGGTTCGAATCCCGGCCTGTGAGGAAGGACAGCCGTCCCCGAACGTCAGCCGCTCAAGGAACGGGATGGCAAAAGCAGGCCCTGATCCGAATCCTGTCCTGCATAGAGCTTGCGACGCTGATCCCAAACCGGCAAGTTGCAATCTGGATGCTCATCGCGGAAGGCTACTGTTCGACCTGATCAATCCTGACCTCTGCTCGCTCAGCCAGCGGTCGAGTTGCTCGGGGGTCACCGCCGACACTGTCCGTCCCGGCAGATGAAACACCGTCTGCCGCCAGCTTGATCTCCATGTCCACAGCATGGCGGAAATAGCGCTGGCGCGCGCGCCATGAACCCCACCGCGGCGCTGAAGCGCAGGGAATTCCGCGGAGAAATCGGCTTCTGCAGCACGAAGTTGGCGCCCAGTTCAAGGACGCGTTGCGGGCTGGTGCCGTTAAGAATCGCAAAGGCAACCGAGTTCCGGTTGCTCGTCCCCTGCTTCACTCCTCCGAGAACCTCCCGCCCGCCCCCCCAGAACGTCACAGTCGACAATGACGCCATCAAATTTTTTCGAAAGCGGAATCTCATGCCCCCGCCTGGTCGCTTGACAGACTTCAACCGCGAGCGAAAGCTCCTCGAGCCTCGGCTGCAAAATGCCTATCAGTTGCGCGGCGCCGGTAAGCAGCAGAGATTGCAGGCCCCATGGCCCTCGATGGTAGACGTCCTGCCCAGCAGGCGAGAGTGACCAAGGTCGGTCTGCCGGTGGTGGTAGAAGTGAGAATCTTTTTTTTCTGGAATCCGGACGCCGGAACCGGGAAACTAGCCTCGCTTGAAGAAACTCGTCTACCTCTCACTCGGCTCGAACCTCGGCGATCGCGCCGTCAACCTGCAGCAGGCCGTCGATCGCCTGAGCGCGCTTGGCAAAGTCACTGCGCTTTCTTCCTTCTACGAAACCGAACCGGTCGAGGTCACCGCCCAGCCCTGGTTCGTCAATTGCGCCGTAGCGCTCGACACCGAAAAAATGCCACGCCAGCTGATCGCCGCTATCCTCGATCTCGAGCAGCAGATGGGCCGCCGGCGCCTCGAGAAAAAAGGTCCGCGGGCGATCGACATCGACATTCTGTTGTTTGGGAAATCTGTGATTGAGGTGCCCGGCCTGACCATCCCTCATCCCGCCATGCACGAGCGCAGGTTTGTGCTGGAACCGCTGGTGGAAATCGCTCCTGACCTTCGCCACCCGATATTTAAACGCACCATACGCGAACTGCTCGAAGCCCTGCCACCTGGACAAGCCGTGCGGCGCCTGGAAAAAAGACGCTTCGCGGACGACCGACCGCCGAAAACTGACGACTAAGGTGCAATAATCCGGCTGGCGGTTTCTTCCGGCCGGGCGATAACCGACTCTTTCTCGGGAAACTGCGCAACCAGAAAATCGAGGAACGCCCGCGACCTGGGACGCCCGGAAGTCCGCGAATATCCCAACCGCAGCAGGAAGACCAGCGCGCGCAACACTTCGGAGTCGCGCAGCGGCGGCACCCCGAGATGCTTCTGTTCCGCCTCGCGATATTGCTTCACCATCTCCTCGACTTCCGCCACCACCGCCTGCTGGGCGAGATTCGTCATGGGCTGCTGGTAGTGCAGACCGGAATTCACGTAGGTCTCGTGGGTCTTTACCATGGAGCCGAGCGTCGCGATCAGATCCGAGTCATTCAGGCTGCGGTCCTTGCGCGCCGCCGTCGCCAGCGAAAAGCTCAGCCCCACGATCAGGTGTTCCTGCTCGTAGAGAAACTGTTCGCCCACTTCCAGGTGAGGAAACAGCAGCGACTGGTCGAGTTCGGAAGCCGTGCGCGGCTTATCGTGCTCCCGCGCCTGCTGCAGGTAGACGCAATCGCCGGGGCAATCGAGGGTGACTTCCCGCTGTTCCCCGCAGCACTGCGCACAGATCCGCCCATGCACCGCCGGGCAGAAGCGCTTCTCCTTGCGCCGTTCGCAAATCGCACAACTCAAGGGAAAGGTTCTCCTGAATCATTATCCCACGACCCTCGCGACGGGACAGCCGCTTCGGCGGTCCTCTCCGAGCGCAGCTCGGCAGCCGCTAGCACGGCGTCAAAACCCCCTCCAGATGGGCTAATCTAGGACGCCGGCTCGCGAAAGCAGCGATTTTTCCAGCGTTTTTTACCCACTGTGCACCAAAAACCGCATAAAATGCGGCTGAAAACGCTACTTTTCCACAGGAGCGCTGGTATAAGATACAAGCCTCGCTGAAAACATCAGAGAGTGAAGACATCACAGGAGGATTCATGGCATCAGGCATGACCAAGACTCAACTCGTCCGCCACCTGGCCGAGAAACTTGAGACCAACAACAAAACCGCCAGCGCCTTCCTCGAGACCCTGGCCGACACCGCGATCAAAGAGACCAAGAAAAACGGTGTCTTCGTGGTGCCCGGACTCGGCCGCCTGGTAAAGGCGCATCGCAAAGCCCGCATGGGCCGCAATCCCCAGACCGGTGAACCCATTCAGATCAAGGCCAAGACCGTGGTCAAGTTCCGCGTCGCGAAATCGGCGAAAGACGCGATCGCTCCCAAGAAGTAGCTCCCGTGTGGCGCGGACGCCTCGTCCGCGAAGAAAAGGCCGGCGCAAGCCGGCCTTTTGATGGGCTGCTCTCCCCGGACCCGGAGCCTTCATTAAGGCAAAGGGAGCGGACACCGGTCCCCAGCGGGCTCGCCAGGGACTTAATCCCGCGATCGTGGGGTCACTTCCCGTACTCATTCCTCACCACCGCGCCGCCTTTCATCACAAACTTCACGCGCTGCAAAGTGGTGATGTCCTGCAAAGGATCGCCATCCACTGCGATCAGATCGGCGAACTTGCCCGCTTCGAGCGTACCCACTTTGTCCGACCACCCCAGCAGGTCGGCGTCGTTGAGGGTGGCGGTTTGAATCGCCTGCAGCGGCGTCATGCCCAGGCGCACATAGACTTCGAGTTCGTGGGCATTGAGCCCATGGGGATAAACCGCGGCATCGGTCCCCATGCCAATCTTGACCCCCGCCTGGAAGGCCTTCTTGGCCGCCGCCTGGCCTTTTTCGGAAACCATCTCCATCTTTCGTCGTGCGTACTCCGGAAGATTGACGGTCGCCGCGTTGGCCCGCTGCCAGTCCATCAGGTAGAGCGTTGGCACCAGGTACGTGCCGTTCTTCTTGAGGGTCGCTATCGAAGCATCGTCCATCAGGTGCCCGTGCTCAATGGAATCCACGCCCGCCTCCGAGGCCCAACGCACGCCCTCGGCGCCGTGGGCGTGCGCAGCAACTTTCCGTCCCAACCGGTGCGCCTCGGCCACGATCGCTTTCATCTCCTCCAGCGTGAATTGCGACGCGTTCGGGTCGTCCCCCCTGGAGAGCACGCCACCCGTGGCGCAGATCTTGATGACATCGGCGCCATACTTGATCACCTCCCGCACCTTGTGCTGGACGTTTTCGATTCCGTCCGCCACCCCGTCGCCGGTGGAGTGATACTCATAGGGCAGCAGGTTGTTGTCGCAGTGGCCTCCGGTGATGCCGAGCGCCGGGCCGCTGGCGATCATCCTCGGCCCGGGCACGTCCCCCGCGTTGATGGCATCCCGCAGCGCGATATCGCTGTATCCCCGAGCGCCCACGTTGCGCACCGTGGTGATGCCGGCCTCGAGCGTCAGGCGGGCGTTATGCGCGCCAATCAGAGCCTCCCGCGGAACTGAGATCCCCAGGGTCTGATACCCGAAACTGGGATTAAAGGTCAGATGAGTATGCGCATCAATCAACCCCGGCAGCACCGTCGCGTTGGGCAGATCAATCACCATCGGCGCGCCCGCCTGCGCCGCAGCCGCCGGACCCACGCTGACAATCTTGTCACCCTCAATGACGATGGCCTGGTCGGAAAGTGTCTTCCCGCTCTTCACATCGAGCACACGCCCGGCGCGCACCACCACGCGCCGCGCCCCGGCTGCGTTGGTTTGCGGAAACGCCGTCCCGTAAAGCGCCAGAACCGCGCTCAGAAAAATTGCCGTCACCGCACACACTCTCGTCCCCATCGCGCTCCTCACACCAAAATGAAATCAGTGAAATGAAAACAGAAGTGCCGGTAACCCAACTCCGGCAGCGCAGTTCTCACTCGGTACCGGGTACTCGGCATAGGAAACCGGCCTCACCCTCCCGGCCCATCGTTGGCCAGGTACTGCTCCATCGAATCCAGTTCCTGCACCAGGCTGTCCACCCGCCACTGCAGCAGGTTGCGGATCGAGAGCATCCCCAGCAGATGACCATCGTTGTCGACCACCGGTAAATGGCGGAAGTGTCGCTCTACCATCGTCGCCAGCGCTTCGCCCGGGCCGGTTGCCTGCGTGGCCATCTCCACCGGCGTGGTCATCACTTCGCGCAGCGGCGTCTTATCGGGATCACGCCCGGCGAGCGCCAGCTTGCGCAGCACATCGCGCTCGGTGAAGATGCCTGCCACCCGCTTCTCGTGGTCAATTACGCCCACCGCGCCCACATGATGGTCGAGCATCAGGCGGACGGCATCGCCGACAGTGGCCTCCACCGGGACCGCCGCCGTCTCGGGATCGCACAATTCCAACACGCTCACAAGCACCTCCTCACAACCCCTTTGCTCCCGCCGCACGCGGGATCACCGGTTGAAGTGCCGCCACAGACTGCGCATTATGACCCGCTGCGAGGCGGTGTCAAGCGAAAAGCTTGCCTACTTTCCCTCCCCGCGAAACACCTTCCCATCCTTCATTACGAACTCCACGTTCCCCAGCTGCTTGATGTCGGCAAGCGGGTCTCCCGGCACCGCCACGATGTCGGCGAAAGCGCCGGGCGCAAGCACTCCGATCTGCCCCTCCATGTCGAGCATCTCCGCGGCACGCGACGTCGCGCTCCTGATCGCCTCCATCGGCGTCATCCCCAGCGCGGTCATGCGGGGAAACTCCTGCGCAATCGGCTCCGTCCACGGAATCCCCCCGATGTCGGTGCCGAACACGATCTTCACCCCGGCCTTCATCGCCTTGCGAAACGACTCCTCGTGGGCGGACGCGCGCAGCCGGTCGCGCTGCCCGTCGGGAGTATCCGCAGCCGCCCAGTCGGTGTAGTAGACGCTGATGGTCGGACAATACCAGGTTCCCTGCCTCACCATCTGCGCGATCTGCGCATCACTGATCTCGAGCCCGTGTTCGATCGAATCACAGCCGCCATCGAGCGCGCGCTGCAACCCGATTCCGCTATAGGCATGGCAGGCAACTTTCTTCTGCCAGCCGTGCGCCTCATCCACAATCGCCTTTAATTCTTCAACCGTCAGCGTCGGCTGCGACACCAGTTCGCCGTGTTTGCCCACCCAGGAACGATGCGTCATATAAACCTTGATCCAGTCCGCACCGTGATCCAGCTGCTCGCGGGCCGCCTTGCGCGCCTCGACCGGTCCGTCCACGATTTGTGCTCCCTTCGGCATGTCCAGTTCGGGAGCATATCCGTCGAGCGAGTATCCTCCGGTCGTCGAAATCGCCCGCGTGACCACAAACATCCGCGGACCGGGAATGTATCCCCCTTCAATTGCTTGCTTGATGCCGACGTCGCCGTAGCCCGCACCCTCGGTCTCCAGGTCGCGAATCGTGGTGAAGCCCTGTTCGAGCGCCCGGCGCGCCGACACCGTGGCCCGCGCCGCCCGCAGCCCCAGCGGATACTTCAGGATGTTGGCGTCGTATCCTCCCTGCCTGGGATCTTCCCCCTGCAGAAAAATATGGGTATGCGAATCAATCATCCCCGGAAGCACCGTCGCGCGTGAAAGATCGATCACCTTCGCGCCGGCGGGAATCTGCGCCCGGGCCGCGTCCCGGACGCTGTCGATGCGGTTGCCGCGAATGAAGATGACCTGATCGCGCCGCGGCGCCTCCGACTTGCCATCAATCAGTGTCCCCGCACGAATCACCGTGTAAGCCGGCTGTGTGGGCGGGTTATCTTTTTCCTGTGCCAAGGCCAAGGGCAGCAGTACTGCCGGCGCGAGCAAAAGCCCTAGAACCAGTTTCATCCCAACTTCTCCTGAACTTCAAAGGTGATGAGTGCGAAGATTCTACGCCCCGGCGATCACCGCGTCGGCTTCAATTTCCACCAGCATCTCGGGCGAGACCAGCGCGCTACAGCCCACCAAGGTCGCGGCCGGGCGGATATCGCGAAAGAACTCCCCGTGCGCTTTGCCCACCGGCTCCCAGTGCGCGATGTTGGTCACAAACATGCGCGTGCGCACCACGTCCTTCATGCTCGCCCCCGCCTTCCCGAGCGCCGCCTCGATATTCTTGAGCGCCTGCCTGGCCTGTGCGTAGGGATCGCCAACACCCACGATCTTCCCGTCCGGCCCCGTCGCCGTGGTTCCCGCTACATGAATCACCGCCCCCACTCGTACCGCGCGCGAGTAACCGACCAGCGGCTCAAACGGCGAGTTGCCTGCAATGTTTTCCCGCTCCATATACGGTCCTTTCCTCCAGGCAAAACATTCTAATCGTGATTAGCACTGGACCAGCACGGCTGCTAATTCGCCGCGGTCAAACCCGCACACCGGACTACACCGTCTAAAGGAGTAGAAAGACTAGGCACTGGACTTACGAAAGTCACTTGTCGCAGCCGGAAAGTTGCGATAAGAATGCGCCAAATACCGATGAAAACCGCGGCGGTACGCAGGTTTTCAGGGGGGCCCAAATGATCCCGGAATCGCATCCTCTGCAGCAGCTATTCCTCGAGCTGGTGGGACGTCACTACGCGGAGCAGATCGGAATTCGCGATCCGCAGGTGGTGAACTACGTCGCCCAACTGCTCGCCGAGTTCTGCGACGCCGAGCAGCTGTTCAAGATTCGTGATCTTTCCGGCCGCGCGCTCAGCGATGTCGGCGAGATGCTGATGGAATCCGACCCCGTCTTCGGCCCCGCGCCCTCGTTCGATCGCGAGCGCCAGGTGCGCAAGCACATCGGCGACTACACGCTGTTCTTCACCGGAATGTTCCCCGAAAGCATCAACCACCTCCGCCTGCGCCGCGATCGGGTGGAAAACTTTGTTGACTGGATGAAGGCGGGAAAAGAAAGCTATTTCATCGTCTCCAAGTTCGAGCACTTCGAGTACGCGAAAGTCGCGCCGCTGTTCGCCAGTCTCTCGCGCAACTTCGAGGAGTGTGTATACGGATTGAACCAGGTGAAGAACGACCTCCAGGAGATGCGGCACCCCCTCGTCTGCCGCACCACCGAACTGCTCATGTAAGCCTGTGATGTAACACCAGGCGACAGCCGGCTCGGCCGTCCGCTCGTCATATCGCCTGTGGTCGCGACCTTTCGGATTCCTTCACGCGTTTGGCGGTGAAGATCTTTGACCCCCAGATCGGGACGAAGGACCGCCAGGGCCGGCGAAGCAAACTTCATCCCTTCCGGTAAAAACTTAGCGCTGCGTCCCCCTGCACCAGCTTCCGCGCACGCCGCAACCCCCGGAACTCCTCGCCCGGATCAAACTTCTTATGATGCTCCGCCACAACCACCGTCCGCTCCGCCACCAGCGCAGACGCCTGCAGGCCTTCGAGCGTGCGCGCATACTCCGGCTGCATCCGGTACGGAGGGTCGAGAAACACATAGTCCGCAGCGAAATTCAGACTCCTGAGCGCGCGGCCTACCTCCTGCTGGAGTACCTGCGCTTCGGCGCCGAGCGATTTCAGATTCTGCCGGATCAACGTCACCGCCTTCGCTGACGACTCCACGAAATACACCCTGGCCGCCCCCCGGCTGAGCGCCTCAATCCCCACCGCCCCGCTTCCGGCGTATAGGTCCACCCAGACCGAACCTTCGAGCGCCGCCGGATCTCCCGCCGCCAGAATGTCGAACAGCGTCTCCCGCAACCGGTCCGAGCTGGGACGCACATCCATCCCCGGCAGCGAGCGCAAGCGACGGCTGCGGTATTTTCCCGCAATCACTCTCATCGAGATGGGCCCGGGACTTTCGGTAGAAACCCGAGCCGGAACTTCTGCATCCTATCGCCGTTTAATATATAGAATGAATTGAGAGGTCGGGGATGAGGAGCTGGTCGATTCCGGCGGGCAAGTTCTTTGGAGTGGAACTGCGCGTTCATCTGACATTTCTGTTTCTGCTGTTCTTCGTCTTTCTGACCGAATCGACCGCTCGCACCACCGCTAGTCCCTGGCGCAGCCTGGCGCTGGTCGGAATCGTCTTTGCCAGCGTTGTGCTGCATGAACTTGGCCACGCGCTGGTCAGCACGCGTGCCGGAGTTCCCGCCAAAGCCATCATCCTGCTTCCCATTGGCGGCGTCACCCTCATGGACGAGACGCGCCAGCCTTCCGAGCCAGGCGCACAAACCTGGAAGCGCGACATCCGCATCGCTCTTGCCGGACCGGTGGTGAATATCGTCGTGGCGCTGGTGGCCGGGCTGGTAGTTTATTCGTTTCTGCCCCAGGCTCACCTGGCCGCCAAACCCTACGTGATCTCCAGCAACCTGCCGCGGAGCCTGGTCTGGAGCAACGTCTGGCTGGCGCTTTTCAATTTGCTGCCCGCCTATCCCATGGACGGCGGCCGCGTCCTGCGCGCCCTGTTCAGCCGCCGCATGGAAGCCGTCTCGGCCACCCGCCGCGCCGTCTCCATCGGACTCACTTTCGCCACTCTGTTCATGCTGGTCGGTTTGCTCGTCAATATCTGGCTCACCATGATCGGCATCTTCCTGTTCATGGCTGCCCAGCTCGAGGACCGCTCCGCCGTCTTCCAGTCGGTGCTTGAAACCGTGCGCCTCGAAGATGTCATGCTCACCGATTTCGCTACGCTTTCTCCCGCCGACACGCTCGAAGATGCGCTCGAAAAAGCGGTGCACTCGTTGCAGGACGATTTCCCGGTGATCCGCGGCAGCGATATGGTGGGCGTCATCTCCAAGCAGAAGATTCTCGAAGCGCTGCGCTCGGAGGGCAACGGCTACGTGCAGGCGGTCATGAACCGTATCTTCGAGGTTGCACAGAAGAAAGAATCGCTCGCCTCCGCATTCCGCAAACTCACCTCGCGGAATCTCAGCATCATCCCCGTCGTCGAAGACCAGCACCTGGTCGGCATCATCACGCTGCAGAACCTGATGCACTCGATGGCCCTGCTCGCCGAAAGCCGCAAGCTGCGCAAAACCGCCCTCACCGCCTGACTCGATATCCTCTCCCGGGAGAACAGATCGAGATGGCTGGGAGAAAAATGCTGGGTGAGCGCGTTCATCTGAGCATCCACCAGGCGAAGAACTTCGTTCTCAATGGCAGCGCCACACACATGGGAATTAACTGAACGGCAGAAGCTCTCCGAGGAGAAGCCGGGCGCGCCTTTTGGGAACGTTGCCGCAGGTCCGGTGGATGATCGGGCTGCCCGGCTTGTCTCCCGGTTTCCGCCGAGCCTCAAGATTTCGCCTCCGCGGTTGTTCCTGTGCGGCACGGCCGCTGCGGAAACCGGAGGGGTTACAGATTCCTGTTCAGAGCCGGAAAAAGACGACGCCCCGCCGCGTCTTTCCCCAAGGATTCAATCGCACTCTCTAGAACCGGAACGTCACGCCCAGCGTAGGCATCGACAAAAGTCCCGTCGCCCCGGTGAACAGATTGTTTACCCTGAAATCCGGCACCTCATGGAGGAAGCCCCGATACTGCAGGCGCACTCCCCAGCGCTTGGTCACGCGGTAATCGATGCCGCCGCCAAACACAAATGTCGCACGGGTCTGGGTCGCGGTGGGCAGGGCCACGACTATGCCGTTCACCGTCGTGCCCGTGTATTCGGGATAAAACCGCAGTACGCCGGCTCCTGCCAGTCCAAAGGGGCGAATCCGGTTCCAGTGGAAGGGACGATAGATGTAGGATCCGGTGTACTCGGTGACATGGTCTTGAATGCGGTAGGCGAACGGAGGCGAATCGTATTTCTGCGTATTGCGCAGGCGGCTGTAAGTAAACTCGGCGGAACTCCGGCGCGAAAAGTTCACCCGAACCGTCGCCAGTCCCACTCCGGTTTGCGTAGCCGATTGGGAGGTCAGGTTCCCCGATGTCGAACGACTCAACGCCGGACCCACCGCCACCGAAACGTCCAGCGGATACTCCTGCCCCGCCGCAAAGGAAGCGAATGAAATGGATAAAAACAGTACTGCCAGGGTCACTCCGCTTTTGAGCATTCCGTCTCCTCTGATGTTTCCCGACACCCCACGCTTATGAAATCTTGAATCAGAACAGGCGGATGGCCTTGGCCTGTTCAACGGCATCGATCCTGCGCAACTCGCCGAGCACCGCGTCGGGTGCACGGCCGTCAATGTGCACCACGGCAATCGCTTCCTGCGGCTTTCCGCTCCCCACACGCCGGCCCAGAGAAAAATCGGCAATGTTGATATTGTGCTTGCCCAGGATGGTCCCCACTCTGCCAATCACCCCCGGCACATCGCGGTTGCGCAGGTAAATCAGGTTCCGTTCGAGCGGCGCCTCCACGTCGATACCGTCCACGTGCAACAGCCGTGGCGCATGCCTGTGCAGCACCGCGCCCTTGATTAGATGCTCCTCGCGCCCCGTCTTGAGAAGAATGGAAAGCACGCTCCCCGCCCCGCCGCTTGAGCTCTTGGGCTTCTTCGCCTCATGGATCCGCAGCCCGCGCGAAGTGGCGATCGCCGCCGCGTTCACCAGGTTCGCCTTCTCCTCCGACGCCTGGTTCAGGATCCCCTTGATCGCCGCGTTGCGGATCAGCTCCGTCTTCCACTCCGCGATATGCCCGCTGTAGCGCAGTGAAATCTCCTCCAGCGGCCCCTCGCTCGCCTGCACCAGGAACGACCCCAACCGCTCCGCCAGGACGATATACGGCTGCAGCTCGACATATTCGTCGTGCGAGACCGAAGGCACATTGACGGCGTTCTGGATCACCCCGTGCTTCAGGTACTCTTTCACCTGCAGCGCGATCTGGTAGCCCACTGCCTCCTGCGCCTCCTGCGTCGATCCCCCGATGTGCGGCGTCAGCAGCACATTTTCCATCGCGGTAAACGCAGAATCCCTCAGCGGCTCTTCGGTGAACACATCGAGAGCGGCCGCCCCTACCTGCCCCCGCTGGAGCGCCTGCGCCAGCGCGGCTTCCTCCACCAGCTCGCCGCGCGCGCAGTTCACCAGGCGCACACCCTTCTTCATCCGCTTCAACGACTCGGCGTTGATCATGCCGGCCGTCTGCGGAGTGAGCCCCACATGCAGCGTCAGGTAGTCCCCGGCGGCATAGACCTCCTCCAGGCTGGCCAGCTGGATGCCCTGCTCCTTGGCCACCAGCGGAGAAACAAACGGATCATGCCCGAGGACCGTCATGCCGAAGGCCCGCGCCCGCCGTGCCACTTCCATTCCGATCCGTCCCAGTCCCACAATCCCCAGCGTCTTACCGCGCAGTTCTGTTCCCTGCAGCGACTTTTTCTCCCACCTGCCGGCGTGCATCCACTCATTCGCCCGGCACACCTGCCGCGCCATCGCCAACATCACGGCCAGGGTGTGTTCCGCCACCGCCACGGCGTTTGCCCCGGGGGTGTTCATCACCGCGATCCCTTTGCGCGTGGCCGCTTCGAGATCGATGTTGTCCACGCCCACGCCGGCGCGCCCGATCACCCGCAACTTGTGCGCATGCTCCAGCAGCCCGGCATCCACCTGCACGGCCGAGCGGACAATCAACGCGTCCGCCGACTGCAACTGGGTGCCCAGCTTGCCGTCCACCTGGTCCGGCGTCACCACCGTCCACCGCGGCTCGCGCAACAAGTCCACCGCGGAAGAAGAAATCTTCTCTGCAACCACGACTTTCATTCCGGGCTCTCGTCCTTACAAAGAATTCCCCATCCCCCCCGAGTGCCGCATCACCAGCGAATCATCCGAATTCGCCGGCCTGCGCGTACCCGCCGGGCACCTCGAACAAGCTCTTGTAGAGCCTGGTCCGGCGGTTTCTTCTTGCCGAACATCCCGCCCCGGCTCTTCGCGATCGCATTCCTGGAGTTGGTGGGCAGCGAAATTACCGCGCTGTCACTCTGTTGTCCTGTCTGCTTCTCGCGCGCGCGTACACCTCCTGCGCCGCCCGCACCGCACTGCCGTACTCCACTTTGTTTCCCGTCACCGTTCCCAGCACCTGCTCGAGCGCCGCCAGGATCCCGATCGTATCCAGGTAGTCGTAATACCCCAGGTGCGCGATGCGGAACAGCTTGCCTTTCATCTCCCCCTGCCCGTTGGCCACCGCAGCCGCGAACGACTCGCGGAACTCTTTCACCACAGCACCCGAATCCAGCCCGTCGGGCGACTCGATCGCGGTCAGCGCCGCCGCCGGAGCCGACGGCGCGTAGAGCCTCAATCCCAGGGCCTGCGCTCCGGCTCGCGTCATCGCCGCCGCCAGCTCCGCATTGTTGACCAGCGCCTCGCGTCCCGCCCCCAGATCTCCCTCGCCCATCTGGCGCACGAAATCGAGCGCGGCACCGAGCGCGGCAAACAGCGAGGTCGCGGGAGTGTACGCCGACTCTCCCTTGGCCGTCGCCTTGCGTTCCTTGCGAAAATCGAAATAGTACCGCGGAGACTTGGCGGTCTCCATCCGCTTCCACGCCCGTTCGCTGACAGCGCAATACGCCAGCCCCGGCGGAATCATCAGCGCCTTCTGCGATCCGCCGATGATTACGTCAATCCCCCAGCCATCTACATCGAAGTGCGTCGTGCCCAGCCCGGTGATGGCGTCGACCACGAGCAGCGTCTCCTCGCCGGTCGCGCGCACCAGCTTCGCGATCCCCTTCATATCATGACGCGCCCCGGTCGAACTCTCCGTCGCCTGTACATACACCGCCCGCACCTCGGGCGTCAGCCTTGCGCGAATTTCCTCCAGCGAGAACGTGTCGCCATAAGGCGCGCTCACCTGCTCCACCACGCAGCCAAAAGCCTTTGCCAGATCGCGCCAGCGCTCGCCAAACTTGCCCGCAGTGAGCACCAGCACTCGGTCGCCCGGTGAAGTCAGGTTCGAGACCGCCCCTTCCATCACCCCTGTCCCGGAAGACGCAACCACCAGCACGTCATTCTTGGTGCCAATAAACTCCCTCATGTCGGAGATCACCCGTGCGAACAGCGCACGAAACTCCGCCGTGCGATGATGCAGGGCAGACGCTGCCATCGCCGTCTGCGCGGCGGGAAGGATGGGAGTCGGACCCGGGGTAAACAGACGATTCTTGCGCAACATTCCTTCGCTGTCCTTCTTGGATTCGGGATGGCATCTAGTGTACAGGGAAGGCCGAACCCCTGGCACCCCGCCGCCGAGAACTCATTCCCAATCGGGGAGCACCACGCCCTGCCTGGGGACAGCCGGCGCTGCCAACGAAGATCAAGTCCCGGAGGGACGGCCCAACCTCGCTATAATTCCCCATCATGACCATGATCGAGGACATCCAGAAGCACATCACCGAAGCCATGAAGGCCCGCGACGAGCAGCGCCTCTCCACTCTGCGCATGGTCAAGAGCGCGCTGAAAAACCGCGAAATCGAGAAAATGGCCCCGCTCGACGAAAAAGAAGCGCAGCAGGTCCTTAGCACGCTGATCAAACAGCGCAAAGACTCCATCGAACAATTCCTGAAAGGCGGCCGCAAGGAGATGGCCGACAAGGAAGCGGCCGAAATCAACCTGATCGAGAGCTATCTCCCGAAAGCCGCTGGAGAAGCCGAAATCGCCGCCGGAGTCAAAGCCGTCATCGCCGAGATGGGCTCCCCGACCATGAAAGACATGGGCACGGTCATGAAAAATGCCATGGCCCGCTTCGCCGCCGCCGGCCTCCGCGTGGACGGCAAGCTGGTCAGCGAAACGGTAAAGAAGGAACTAACCCCGAAATAGCCCGCCCAGGGGGCAAACGCCCTCGTCTGTCCCGTCGGGCGACTCGCGACTCTGCTTCCTCGCGACCCTGCTTCCACCGGGCTGCGCTCGGCATCTGGACGCGAGCCCCGGGCCTACGGGGTTCTGGCTCGTTGCCACTCCCGATAGGCCTCGCTCTTCGACACGCCCATCTCCTTCGCCACCCGCTTCAGTGCGGTCTTCTCGTCCAGGTTCCCGGCCGCCATGATCTCCTTCATCCGCTCCCGCAGCGAAGGACGGGGGAGGTCCGTCTCCCCCGCACGCACCACTTCCGCCTTCCCGATCAGCAGCGTGATCTCGCCCTTCACTTCGCCCCGCGCCCTCAGGGTTTCGAGGACCTCCGCCGCCCGCCCGCGCAGAAACTCTTCGTGCAGCTTGGTCAGTTCTCGCGCCACCACCACATACCGGTCCGCTCCCATGATCTCGACGACGTCTTCGAGCGCTTCGATCACGCGGTGCGGCGCTTCGTAAAACACCTGGGTGCGCGCAGAATCTTTGACTTGTTCGAGCGCCTTCCTCCGCTGCCCCCTTTTGGCCGGAACGAACCCGCTGAAGCGAAAGGAATCCGTGGCCAGGCCGCTGGCCACCAGCGCCGACAGAAACGCGGATGCTCCCGGCACTGGCACCACCGGCACACCATGCTGGATGGCCAGTCGAATCAACCGGAATCCGGGATCGGAAATCCCCGGCATGCCGGCGTCGGTCACCAGCGCGATGCGCGCCCCTTGCCCGAGTTCCGCCATCAGCTCCGCCGCGCGCGTCATCTCGTTGTGTTCGTGATAACTGGTCGTGCGGGTCGTAATACCGTAATGCTTCAGCAATTTCTGCGTCTGGCGCGTGTCTTCGCAGGCGATCACGTCCGCCTGCTTCAGCACCCGGAGCGCGCGCAGCGTAATGTCCTCCAGGTTTCCGATCGGCGTGCCCACCAGGTACAACCCTGGCGCCAGTGTCGCCTCGTCCCGCATGCGGCGAGCATAGCATCTGCCCAGGCCCCGGGAAGCGGGCTCCTTGCCGCATGGGTTAGAATCAAGGCAGTCCGATTGTTGGGGTTTCTACCGCATCCATGCCACTTTACGAATACCAGTGCAAGAAGTGCCATCACCGCTTTGAACGCATCCAGAAATTTTCCGATCCCCATGTAAGGAAATGCCCCGAGTGCGGAGGCCCGGTCGAGCAGGTCATCTCCGCCCCCGCCGTCCAGTTCAAAGGCTCGGGCTGGTACGTCACCGACTACGCCAAGGGAGCCTCCCGCGCCCCGTCGTCCTCCAACGGCGACGCCAAGAGCGACAAGAAGGAAGCCAAATCCGAAGACAAGACGAAGCCGGACTCCAGGCCCGAGAAGAAGAAGGCCGAGAAGAGCTAGCCCGCCCGTACTTCCGGCTGGCGTCTAGAGTTGTCATTCGTTGCCCGGAAAGGACTCTGCCGTCGATTGCCAGTTTCAATTGCCCATTTCCCATTGAGATTCGCGGTGGGGTTTGCAACCGACAATGGCAGATCGAAAACCGGAAATCCCGCCCCTGAATCCTTTCCCTCGCCGCCACATCTAAATAGTCGTTATAACGAGGATTCTGTCTATGATCAGCATTCGTCGCGGCCAGGAACGTGGTGGAGGCAACTTCGGCTGGCTTAACACGCGCCACAGCTTCTCTTTCGACAGTTACTACGATCCCAAGCACATGGGATTCCGCTCGCTGCGCGTGATCAACGAAGACTGGGTGGCGCCCGGCGAGGGCTTCCCCCCGCATCCTCACCGCGACATGGAAATTATCACCTACGTGCTTGAAGGCGCGCTCCAGCACAAAGACAGCCTGGGCACGGGATCGGTGATTCGTCCCGGCGACGGCCAGCGCATGAGCGCCGGCAGGGGTATTCGCCACAGTGAGATGAACGCCAGCGACACGGAGAAAGTCCATCTGCTGCAGATCTGGATCCTGCCAGATCGCCAGGGATACGAGCCCAGCTACGAGCAGAAGGCTTTTCCCGAGAGCGAGAAGCGCGGCCAATTGCGCCTCATCGCCGGGCCGGACGGCAAGAACGGGTCGGTCACCATCCACCAGGATGCAAAACTCTATGTTTCGCTGCTCGCGCCGGGAGAAGAGGTCGAGCACGAACTCGCACCCGGCCGCCATGCCTGGCTGCAAATCGCCAAAGGCGCAGTTGAGTTGAACGGCAGGAAACTGAATTCAGGCGACGGCGCCGCCGTGAGCAATGAGCAGAAGCTCACCATCCACGGCACCGAAGACGCCGAGATCCTCTTGTTCGACCTGGCGTAACCCCTGGTGAACTTGTCATACCGGTTCCGCCTGTCATTTCCCTAGCCGGGGGGGAGGTTCAAGCCCACCAATGCCAAGACCGACGTGGGTCTTCCACGCTGCAAGCGAGCCTGCGCTCGTGGGACGGCCGGGGGGATACCCGAGGCGGCTGTCCCGGCGTGAAACTATTTTCTGGCTTTGGCCGGTTCTTTTTCGCCCACGCGCTTGCTGACGCTGAATTGCATCCTGCCCGCCTTCTTGTCGCCGTCGACCACCACGTGGTCGCCGTGCAGCACTTCGCCGTCGAGGATCTTCAGCGCCAGCGGGTCCTGCACCAGCTTCTGGATGGCGCGCTTCAGGGGACGCGCCCCAAACGAGGGGTCGAAACCTTGGCTGAACAGCAGCTCTTTCGCCCGGTCGGTCAGCTCGATCGAGATCTTGCGGTCGGCCAGCAGGCGGCGCACGTCTTTGAGGCGCAGTTCGATGATCTTCACCAGCTGATCTTTCCCCAGCGGGTGGAAGACGATGATGTCGTCCACGCGGTTCAGAAACTCGGGCCTGAAGTGTCCGTGCAGGGCGTTGACGACTTCCCTGCTGGCATTCTCGAAATCTTCCTCGCTGCGAAGGTTTTCCGCCTGCAGGTAGCTGGACCCGAGGTTCGAGGTCATGATGATGACGGTATTGCGGAAATCGACGGTGCGGCCCTTGCCGTCGGTCAATCGGCCGTCGTCCATGATCTGCAGCAGGACGTTGAACACATCGGGATGCGCCTTCTCGATCTCATCGAAGAGAATGACGGCGTAGGGGTGGCGGCGGACCTGTTCCGTGAGCTGTCCGCCCTCTTCGTAGCCCACGTATCCCGGAGGCGCGCCGATCAGCCGGGAGACGGCGTGCTTCTCCATGTATTCCGACATGTCGATGCGGATGAGCGACTTTTCGTCGTCGAAGAGAAATTCCGCCAGCGCGCGGGCGAGTTCGGTTTTGCCCACGCCGGTTGGTCCGAGGAAGATGAACGAGCCGATCGGCCGCCTGGGATCGCTCAGCCCGGCGCGCGAACGGCGGATGGCGTTGGCCACGCGTTCCAGCGCGGGATCCTGGCCGACGACGCGATGACGCAGCCGCTCTTCCATACTGATGAGTTTCTTGACCTCGCCTTCGAGCATCTTGGAGACGGGGATGCCGGTCCACTTGGAGACAATGCGGGCGACGTCTTCTTCGTCGACTTCCTCTTTCAGCATGCGCTGGCCGGACTTGCTCTCCATCTGCGCCGCCAGCTTCTTGAGTTCCTCTTCGGTCTGGCGGATCAGGCCGTAGCGGATCTCGGCTACGCGCTGCAGATTGCCCTTGCGCTCCTCGGCCTGCTCCTCGGTTTTGAGCTGTTCGAGCCTCTCTTTGAGCTTGCGGGTCTGCGCGATCAGATCCTTTTCGCGCTTCCAGTTGGCCTTGAGAGTGTTGGACTTCTCGCGAATCTCGGCCAGCTCCTTGTCGATCATCGCCAGGCGGTCGCGCGAATTGGGGTCGTCTTCCTTCTTGAGCGCCTGCTTTTCGATTTCGAGCTGCGTGGCGCGGCGCTCGAGCTGATCGATGTCGGTCGGCAGAGAGTCGATCTGGATGCGCAGCGAGGCCGCAGCTTCGTCGATCAAGTCAATCGCCTTGTCGGGCAGGAAGCGGTCGGAGATGTAGCGATGGGAGAGAGTTGCGGCGGCGACGATGGCCGAGTCCTTGATGCGCACCCCGTGATGGACTTCGTAGCGCTCCTTCAAGCCGCGCAGAATCGCAATGGTGTCTTCGACATTGGGTTCGCCGACGAAAACGATCTGGAAGCGGCGTTCGAGCGCGGCATCTTTCTCGATGTACTTGCGATATTCGTTCAGCGTGGTGGCACCGATAGCGCGCAGCTCGCCGCGAGCCAGCGCCGGCTTGAGCATATTCGAGGCATCGATGGCGCCTTCAGATGCGCCCGCGCCCACCAGCGTGTGCAGCTCGTCGATGAAGAGGATGATCTGTCCCTGGGAGTCTTCGATTTCCTTCAGCACGGCTTTGAGGCGGTCTTCGAACTCGCCGCGATACTTGGCTCCGGCCAGCATGGCACCCAGATCGAGCGCCACCACGCGCTTGTTTTTCAGGACCTCGGGAACGTCTCCCGAGATGATGCGCTGCGCCAGTCCCTCCACGATGGCGGTCTTGCCCACGCCGGGTTCCCCGATCAGGACAGGATTATTCTTGGTTCGGCGCGAGAGCACCTGGACGACACGGCGGATTTCCTCGTCGCGCCCGATGACGGGATCAAGCTTGCCGCGCCGGGCCTGCTCGGTCAGATCGCGGGCATAGCGCTCGAGAGCCTGGTACTTGGCCTCGGGATTCTGGTCGGTGATGCGCTGCGATCCGCGCACCGAGGTCAGGGCTTTCAGAATGGCATCGTAAGTGGCGCCGTGACGGACAAGGATGGCCTGAGCTGGATCTTTCTTTTGCTGCGTCGAGGCGAGCAGCAAGTGCTCGGTCGAGACGTATTCGTCTTTGAAGTTGTCGGCTTCTTTGAAGGCGCGCTCCAGCAGCTGGTTCATCGCCGAAGACAGGGCGGGCTGGGCGGCGCCTCCGGAAACCTTGGGCAGACGGTTGACTTCCTGGTTCAGGTCATTAAGGACCGCCGGGACAGCGATGCCGATTTTCTCCAGCACCGGCGGGACGATGCCCTCCCGGTCTTCAAGTAACGCGATCAGCAAGTGCGCAGGCAGAAGCTCAGGGTTGCCATTTTCGGCAGCGACTTCGTTGGCGAGCTGCACGGCTTCCTGGGCCTTCACCGTAAATTTGTCCCAACGAATGGCCATGAGGTACTCCTGACAGAGATTTTCCAGCCTGGTGATCGGGTTTCAGCGGGGACAGCCGCCGGGCTCTCCGCTTCCCGTCGCTGGCGCCGGGTGACGCGGACTCGTCGGTTGTCGGCTCAGCCCTCGCCGGCACTCGAGCAGCGGGCTCACCCTTGCCGCGGCTTCGCGGCCATCGCCGACCCCTGGGAACCCTTGCCGAACTTGGGGGCCGAGTTGCGCTCGACCTACAGCCGAGCGGCTGGCGCCCGGTGAGTCCTGCAAAATTACCAGAAATTCCGATTATCGGATTGCAAAATGAAGGGAGGCGGCCACCTCTGCCGCCTCCGGAATGAGGTCGAACCGCCCGCGGGGACTGCCGAAGCGGCCCTCCCTCCCTAAACCGGACACACGCGGCGCCCTCCTACTGCTGGTTACGCGGCTTTGCTGGGGCCCTTGCCTTCGAGCGTCTTTTCCGAGCCGACATTAACCTTGATCTGCTTGGGCTTGGCTTCGGCTTTCTTGGGCAGCGTGATTTTCAGCACGCCTTTGTCGTAGTTGGCGGAAACATGCTCCACATCGACCGTGTTGGGCAGGGTGAAAGAACGGCTGAAGCTGCCATAGCTGCGCTCCACGCGACGGAAGTTCTCTTCCTTCTCCTCTTTTTCGAACTTGCGCTCGCCGTGCACGGTCAGAGTGTTGTTCTCGATGCGAACGTCGATGTCTTTCTCGTCGATGCCCGGGACTTCGATCTTCAGGCTGACGTTGTGCTCGTCTTCGTACACGTCCACAGCCGGGGCGAAGCGGCTCAGCGCCTCCTCGTGGCCTTCGGTCGCGAACGAGTCGTGGAACAAACGATTCATACGGTCCTGCAGAGTGGTGAACTCGCGGAAGGGATCCCAGCGGGTTAAAACGGTCATGATGCTACTTCCTCCTTCAGAATTTTGGCTTTACCTCACATTCCCTTGGATGCCAGGTTAGCCCAAAAGAAGCATAAAAGTTGAGTGTATTATTGTCAAGCATGATATAATACATTATTTTCAATAATTTACATTGGTTAAAATTGACGGATGATTTCCATATGCGCTCTCTCAGGCGGTCTCGTCCCGCCGACGGCTCCCCGTCGAGGGTTCACGCGCCCGCTGCAGCTGCGCTTGCGCTCCTACCTGCACAGCCCAGGGCCTTCCCCACTCCCGCGCCGACTGGCGCCGAGGATCAGACACCGGGCTAACTTACGGCGAGGACCAGGCACTTCAGGTAGTTGGTTTCTGGCACGGTAAGCAACACGGGGTGATCTTTGGCCTGGCCTCGGCGCTCGAGGACGCGCACAGCGCGATGGGCGTCGCGGGCGGCTTCGGCGACGATGGCCAGGAAATCGGCCTCGTTGACGTGGAAGGAGCAGGAGCAGGTCACCAGCCTGCCACCGGGCGGCAGCATCTTCAGGGCGCGCAGGTTGAGTTCTTTGTAGCCGCGCAGAGCGGTGGCGAGGTGGGTCCGGCTTTTGGCGAAGGCCGGCGGGTCGAGGACGATGGTGTCGTACTGGCGTCCGGCGGCGGCGTAGTCCTTGAGGAGGTCGAAGGCATTGCCCTCGATCCACTCGATCTCGCGGCCGTTGAGGGCGGCGTTCTGATCGGCAACTTCGAGGGCGGGCCGCGAGCTGTCGACGCCGGTGACCCGGGCTCCAGCCTTGGCCAGGTGGAGGGCAAAACCTCCCTGGTAGCAGAAGACATCCAGGGCATCACCCCGGGCGTAGCGGGCGGCGGCGGCGTAGTTTTCCCGCTGGTCGAGGAAGGCTCCGGTTTTTTGTCCTTCGAGGGCTTCGAAGTGGAAGCGGACGCCGTTCATGGTAAAGACGGTTTTGCTCGTCTCTCCGGCCAGCAGGCCGGAAGCACGGGGTGGCAGCTGCTCAAGTTCGCGCACGCGGGGATCCACGCGTTCGACGATGCTTTTGGGTTTCAGACTCTCCTCGAATCGGCTGACGATGGCTGCGCGCGCCGCTTCGGCGTCGATAGCCTGGGTGAGGATCTGGAAGGAGACGATGTCGTTGTACTTGTCGGCGATCAGTCCGGGGAGGAAGTCGGCTTCGCTGAACACGAGGCGATAGGCGTCGGTGGATTCGACCAGGCCTTCGCGGTAGGCGAGAGCGGCGCCGATGCGTTCGCGGAGCAGTGCAGGCAGATCGGTGACAGGCTCTTTCCCGAGCATGCGGATGGCGATCTGGGAGGAACTGCTGTAGAGCGCAGTGCCGAGGCGTTTGCCGCG
This sequence comes from Terriglobales bacterium, assembly GCA_035262225.1. Taxonomy (GTDB): domain Bacteria; phylum Acidobacteriota; class Terriglobia; order Terriglobales; family Acidobacteriaceae; genus DATFTE01. The sequence continues at coordinate 34,451 of DATFTE010000021.1, read as the reverse complement.
ATCGTCGGCGACGGAGACGAGGGCTCCGGGAGGGATGGCGTGGGCAGAGATGTCGGAGCGGTAGACCCAGACGTGTCCGTCCGTGAGACGCTTGGCGCCACGGCGGGAGATGTGGACAGTGTAGGTCATCGAGCACGATGGTAAACCCCGGGGCGCCGCGGGCTGAAACGACGACTTCGCTTCGCGAGGCGCGGACCGCCCGGGCGGCTGTCCCTGCGCCAGGTTGGCTGATTCAGGCGCTGTGTTCGGTGGGGATGGGTTCGTCGTGATGCTTGTCGCGGTGGTGGCTCGAGTCGGTGCGGGCGGCGTGCAGATCGGCGTGCAGGTTGTCGAGCACGGTCATGGGCATTTCCGCGCCCCACGATTCGAACTCCGCCTCGTCGAAGCTGCCGTTGAGGCGGATGGAATCTTCGGTCAAATCTTCGGGGAAGGCCAGGGTGTACTTGCCTTCGCGGACGAGGATATCGCCGATCTCGCGCCCATTATGAAAATCGTAGATGCGGCGGCTGGAGGTCGAGGAGTCGTTGTTGAAAACCAGCAGCACTTCGCCGCACTCACCGTAGCTGGGGCGATAAAACCAGGCCTGGGGGGCATCCGATTTGGGACGCGGGCGGCGGCGGTGGTGGGGGGCGTTGATGACCGGCGCCGGGGCTTCTTCCTTCGTGGGATCAAAAAACAGAATGCGCTGGCAGGACTCGCACTCCACGATTTTGCCGCTCTTGACTTCGTTGTAAGTCTGCGGGCGAAGCATGACCTGGCAGGCCAAGCATTTCTGGCCGCGCACTTCGGAGAGGCCGCTGCCACGGAAGCGGGAGACGCGTTCGAAGCGGCGCAGCAGGTCGGGGTCAATGCCGGTGCGCAGCTGCTCGCGCTGGGCGGTCCAGTCGGCGAGTTCTTTTTCGTCGACGGCGGTGCGCTCGCGGGCTTCGGCTTTCTCTTTTTCGATCTCGGCAGTTTCGTCCTTGAGTTCGACTTCGGCGGCCTTGACGCTTTTTTCGCGAATTTCGGCCTTGAGCATCAGCTCAAGAATCTTGTCTTCCTGGGCGCGGATGTCCTGCTCGGCGAATTGAATTTCGTGGAGCAGGGCCTTGTACTGTTCGTTGGTTTTGACCTCGAGCGACTGGTCGCGGTACTTGGAGATCTTGCCTTGCAGCTCCTGGATGGTGGCCTCGTGCTTGCGGCGGGCGGCTTCATCGGCCTTGACGGCGGCTTTGGCGCCGTCGAGTATCGCGCGGGTGCCGGCCAGCTTCTGCTCGATGGCTGCGACTTTATGGGGAAGGGAAGTGATTTCTTCTTTCAGGCGCAGGATGTGCCGGTCGGCCTCCTGCAGGTGCATAAGCTTTTGTACGTCTGAGACCATTTAGATTCCTTACGATTTTAGCATGCGCGCAGCCAGGGCTCGCGCCGGACCCGGGCGGCGAAGGGAGCAGACACCGACATCGTCATTTCGCGGAGCGCGGGCGCAGGGGCGGCCGGTGTACACTTTGAAGCCCTGCTCATGCGGCGATTTTTACCCCGGGAGAACGGTTCGTGAAGCCCATCTTTGGTCTGTTTCTTTTCTTTCTATCGGCGCTGATCTCAGCGGCTCAAAACCAATCTTTGACGATCGAATCGATCTTTGCCGAGGGCGGGATTACGGGCCGGGCGCCGGAGAACCTTAAGTGGAGCCGTGACGGCAAGCGCTTTTCCTTCATTCAGCGCGATGATTCGGGGGAGCACGGCCAACTCTGGATGGTGGATGCCACGACCGGCGAAAAGCGGGTGCTGATCAACGAGAACAAGCTCGGCCAGCTTTCGCCGCCGCTAAGCCGTTTCCGCGACGATCGCGAGCGGGAGCGCGTCACCCGCTACCACGCCGCCGAGTATCTGTGGTCGCCGGACGCGACCCATTTGCTGTTCAGCCCGCGGGGGCAGTTGTGGCTCTACACGGTCGACAGCGGGGTGGGCGTGCAGTTCACCTCTGATCCCGAGGCCCATCTGGATCCCAAGTTCTCGCCCGATGGCACGCGCATTTCCTACGTCTACAAGCACAACCTGTACTGGCACTCGGTCGCCGGCAATCACCAAGCGCAGCTGACGCGCAACAAGGAGGAGGACAAAGACAAGAAAGACGATCTGCTGAACGGGGAAGTCGACTGGGTGTATGCCGAGGAACTGGATGTGCGCAGCAATTACTTCTGGTCTCCCGACAGCTCGGAGATCGCGTTCCTGCAGATGGACGAGACGCTGGTGCCTACCTATCCCCTCACCGATTGGCTGGTGACGCATCCCAAGGTCGATCTGGAAAAGTATCCCAAGGCGGGCGATCCCAATCCGTCGGTGCGGATCGGCGTGGTCGACGCCGCCAAAGGCGGCAAGCCACGCTGGATCTCGCCGAGCAGGGAGGCGGACCTCTACATTCCGCGCTTCGGCTGGATGCGCGAGGGCCTGCTGTGGGCCGAGGTGCTGAACCGGGCACAGGATTCGATTTCGCTTTATTTCATCGATACCCGCAGCGGCAAGGCAAGCCGGGTGCTGGCAGAGACGGTCAAGGACGGCTGGGTTGATGTGAAGGACGATTTCCAGTTGCTCGACGGGGGCGACCGGTTTCTGTGGTCGAGCTGGCGCGACGGGCATACCCAGCTTTACCTCTACCGCTTCGACAAGAGCAATCCGCTGGCGGGCGAAGCCAGGCTCGAACGCCAGATCACCCAGGGCGACTTCGAGATGTTCGGGGTCGAGGCGGTGGATGAACCAGCGGGCCTGGTCTATGTCACGTGCAACAAGGATGATCCGCGGCAGCGCCAGCTGTATGCGGCCAAGCTGGACGGCTCGGGGATGGCTCGCATTTCGCAAGAAGACGGCACCCACGAGGTCGAGTTCTCTCCCGACGGCAAGCGGTATCTCGACAAGTTCTCGACCGTGACCTCGCCGCCCAGGCTCCAGCTGTGCGGCGTGGATGGGCAGTGCCGCGCGGTATGGGAGTCGCGCAGCCTGGCCGGGTATGGATTGCTGGCACCGAAGTTCCTGGAGTTCAAGGCGGAGGACGGGACAACCTTGTACGGCGAGCTGGTGCTGCCCCCGCCGGAAGTGGCGAAGGAGCATCTTCCCGTCATCGTTCACGTCTACGGAGGGCCAGCGGCACAACTGGTGCGCGACGCCTGGGGCGCGGCCGGAAGCCACTCCGACGATCTCTTCCTCGAGATGATGGCGAAGAAGGGTTTTGCCGTTTTTACCGTGGATAACCGGGGGACGCCGGGACGAGACCGGAAATTTCAAACCGCGATCCGCAACCAGTTTGGCGGGGTGGAGTTGAACGATCAGCTGGCGGCGCTGCATCAGCTGTTCGGGCAGTATCCGCAACTCGATCGCACGCGGGTGGCCATCTGGGGATGGAGCAACGGAGCTTCGATGACGCTCTACGCGCTGACCCATTCGGATGCCTTCCAGGCGGGCGTGGCGGTGGCTCCGGTGACCGATTGGCATCTCTATGACTCGATCTACACCGAGCGCTATTTGGGACAGCCGGGCGAGAACGCCAAGGGATACGGGGACGGGTCGGTGGTGAAGGCGGCGGGATCGCTGCACGGGGCACTGCTGCTGGTGCATGGCACAAGCGATGACAACGTGCATTTTCAGAATAGTGTCCAGATGAGCGAGGCGCTCATCGAGGCGGGCAAGCAGTTCCGGTTCATGGCCTATCCCAACAAGACGCACGGAATCGCCGGGCCGACGGACCGGGTGCATTTGTTTCACATGATTGAAGATTTCCTGGAAGGGGAGTTGCAACAGGGGCATTCTTGATCGTTGATTTGGGATTGGATTCGGGATGGTGTGGAGTGAAAAACCGGAGTTGCCGTACCTGGGCTCAGGAAAGGTTGTGCGGGAACGGGCGTCACGCCCGTCGCTTCCCGTGGAGACCGGAACCGGCCGCCAGGGTCACGCATTCCTTTCGGGCGTTGCCCCCGACGGGGCATTTTTGAGGTCATTCGATGCAACGGATCACGATCGGCGATTTTGAGCTTACCGCGGTTACTGACGGGATCTATCACTCGGATGGAGGAGCGTTCTTTGGCGTGGTACCGAAGAGCTTGTGGAAGCGGCGGGTCGAGGTCGATGAGAACAACCTGATACCGGTGGGACTGAATTCCATCGTGGTGCGCACCGGGCGGGAGACGATTCTGATCGAGACCGGGATTGGCAACAAGGGATCGGAGAGGATGGTAAAGATCTACGGGCAGCCGGCGAAACTCGTTGACAATCTTGCGGCGGCGGGACTTGCACCGGAGGATTTTGACATCGTCATTGACAGCCACCTGCATTTCGATCATTGCGGATGGAATACAGTGCGCACGGCCGCGGGCGTGGTGGCGACGTTTCCCAAGGCGAAGTATTACGTGCAGGAAGGCGAGTGGAAGCACGCGCATGAGAATCAGCGCGACGGGGTCAGTTACTTTTCCGAGAATTACGATCCGCTGGTCGAGAGCGGGCAGATGACCCTGCTGAAGGGGGATCGCGAGATTGTACCCGGGGTCTCGGTGCGCGTGTATCCCGGGCACACGCGGGATATGCAGGCGATCCTGCTCGAGAGCGGGGGGAAGAAGGCGTGTTACATCTCTGACCTCATTCCCACCAGCGCGCATCTCGACGTGAGTTGGGTGATGTCGTTCGATCTCTATCCCCTGGAGACCATCGAAAGCCGGAAGCGATATTACGCGGAGGCACTAACGGAGAAGTGGTTGACGCTGTTTACCCATGATCCCAGGATGCCGTGGGCTTATGTGGAGAGGGATGGCATGGGGAGATTGGTGGCGCAGGGGGTAGCCGACTGATGTAGCACCTGCCGGGTGCGGACGGGCGCCGCTCGCCCCCTGGCCGAGCCCAGTCGCTCCCCAAGCAGGAAATTTCGGGCTTTGCCGGCTGGGACGCGCGAAGTCGGACCGCCGGGGCCGCGGTCCCTACGTGATCTGCACCTCCGGCTGGAGGCGTTTTTCGAAAAATTCTTCGACCCGGGTTAGTATCTCCGCGGCGATTTTCGCGTCGTAGATGGCTTTGCGGAGGACGGCGCCTCCGGGGACGCCGTGGGTAAACCAGGAGGCGAATTGCTTCATCTTGCCAGCGGCGTCAGGGAGCTCCTCTTCGATCAGCATCTCGAAGTAGGTGCGGATCATCTGGTAGCGGTCGGATTCGGTTGGGTGGTCGTAAGGTGGAGCCTCAGCCCCTGAAGCCGCGGTCTGCTTGGTCTCCTCGACACCAATGAAACCGTGCCCTTCCGGGGATCCCCACGAATTGGTGCAGCCGCCCGCAGGATTCGCCGAGCGGACGACACCTGCGCCTGCGCGAGTCGTGTACTGTTCGATCTGGCGGAAGATCCATGGGTTGGAGGCGGCGGTGCGGCCGATCATGACCGCGTCGCATGCGGTCTGTGTGACCATGGCGCAGGCGTCTTCGGGAGTGCGGATGTCTCCATTGCCGATGACGGGAATCTTCACCGCTCGCTTGACGGCGCCGATCCAGTCCCAGCGGGCCTGGCCGCTGTAGCCCTGTTCGCGGGTGCGGGCGTGCAGAGCGACGGCCGAGAGGCCGCAGTCTTCCGCCATCTTCGCGAGTTCGACGCAAACAATCTCCTGATCGTTCCATCCCGCGCGGAATTTCACGGTGAAGGGAATCTTCACCGCTGAGCGGACGGCGGTGAAGATGCGCCCGATGGCGGGAAGGTCGCGCAGCAGGCCGGATCCTCCGTTGCACTTCACGACTTTTTTCGCAGGGCATCCCAGGTTCAGATCGACCAGATCGAAGCCCATGTCTTCGACGATGCGCGCGGCGTCCGACATCACCCTGGGATCGCTGCCGAAAAGCTGGGCCGAGATGGGATGCTCGTCGCCGTAGAACGTCAGGTAGCGCTGGGCCTTGCGGTCTTTCTGGCGCAGGATGCCGTCAGCCGAGGTGAACTCGGTCATAATCAGGCCGCAGCCGCCGAGGTTGCGGATGAAGCGGCGAAAGACAGTGTCGGTCACACCCGCCATGGGTGCCAGCACGGTGGCGGGCGCGATGGTCACGCCGCCCAGCACGACCGCGGCCTGGACCGGGCGCTCTCCCGTTCTCGTCTCCGGCGGATTCTCCCAGTACTTGCGCACCTGGCTATTCTAGCTGGCTTTCCCTCCATTCGCCGGATGTGTCACAATTTCGGTAACTGAGGTAGTTGGTCATGGAAGAACCCTTCGGCTCGTCGCTCTCCGCCTCCGATTCCACGAGGTGGGTGTTACGCATCGCCCTGGCCTTGCTGCTGGGGCTGGCGATTTGGGGGCTGGTCGAGTCGCTCACCAGCCATCTGATCGTTCCCTTGATTGCGCGCGTCATGGGAAATGACCCGAACTCTCCCTTGTATTTGGGGAAGGGGGAGATCGATGTTCCCGCGGTGTTTGTTGCGATTGTGGAGCTCTGCCTGGCGGGGATCGTGGCCGTCATCATGAATTCATGGATGCAGAAAGCTCCCGGGAAAGTGCCGCGCAGCGCGGCGAGTGTCAAATCCCTTTCACTGACAGCGCCGCCCGCCGCGCCGGTGGCCGATCCGAAGCCGCAGGCTGCGCCAGCCACGGTTTCAGCGCCTCCGCCGGTTCCCCTTCAGGCCAAGCCGGTTCCGGCAGAGCCGCCGCCGGTGGTCACACCAACCAAGCCGACTCCGCCGCCTGCGCGCGCAAAAAAACCGGCCAAGCCGAAAGAGGTCTACTACAACATCGTGGGGGAGCCGATCTCGACCGACGACGAGTAGGCGAGCGGCGCCCGGGAACATGTCTCAGAACAGGTGAGGCAAGACAGCGGGGACGGCCTGCGCATAGGCCAGATAGCCCTCCCCGAAGCGGCGACGCAACGCCGCTTCCTCGCGCCTGATCTTCAGGGAAAAAGCGATCGCGGCCAGCGCTACGGCAACGAATCCACGAATGCTGCCCAGCATGATGGCGCATCCCAGCAGGGCGGTTAGCACTCCCGTGTAGATCGGGTGGCGCACCAGGCGATAGGGCCCGGTGCCAATCAGCGCCTGCGTGGCGGCGGTCGTAATTCGGGCCGACCAGTTCTTTCCCAGCACCTGCCGCGCCCACACCGTAAGACCGAGACCGGCAACCTGCAGGGCCAGGCCCACCAGCCGCAGGGCGCGCAGGTTGGGCCAGAGGCGGAAGTAAAGAAAGGGCAGCGTGAGGCGTCCGGTCAACAGGAGTGCAATCGCCAGCATGAAAAAGAGATGCAGCAGACGCGAGCCCGCTCCTTCGCGAGAGACGCCGGAACTGCCCGCGCCATCGGCGCGGTGGCGGGCGGAGATCAGCCAGTAAAGCAGCCACAGCGTCCAGAGGGCGAAGGAGATCTGCCGAATCATGCCCTGCTCACTGACGAGAAAAGCCTCCGCGAACGGAGGCTGGGGAACTCACTTGGGGCGAGACTTACTTCTTGCCGGTCTCGGCCTTGGCGTACTTGCGGCGGAAGCGCTCGACACGCCCCGCGGTATCCACCAGTTTCTGCTTGCCGGTGAAGAAAGGGTGGCAATTGGAGCAGATTTCCACGTGGATGTCGCCTTTGTGGGTGGAGCGGGTAGTAAAGCTGTTGCCGCATGCGCACAGCACGCGCACTTCGTTATAAGACGGGTGAATAGCTGCCTTCATCAGGTATCTGACCTCTTTTCGGAACCTTTAGATTCTATAGGAGGGCTGCGGGATTCAGCAACCGCGGGCCTTGCGGAATTCACGCAGGCCCGGGTTGCCGAGCGTAGCCAGGCGTTCTGGCCACCGCCGGCCAGGGGTCGAAACCCGTCCCCACGCGGGTCTTCGACAGACAGCAAAGGCGGCAGGGGTGGAACCCGTGCCGCCTCGACACTAGAACCTGGCCCCTTGTTACTTGCGGTTCACCGCTTTTTTCAGCTCGGCTCCTGGAGTGAACTTCGCGACCCGGCGAGCCGCGATTTTCAGAGTGGCGCCTGTCTGCGGATTGCGTCCGTTGCGGGCCTTTCTCTGAGACACGGAGAAGGTACCAAACCCAATCAGGGCCACTCGATCTCCCTTTTTTAAGGCGGCCATGAAGCTCTCCACCGTGGTGTCAATGGCAGCAGCGGCCTGCGTCTTGCTGATGCCGGCACCGCCTGCAATGCGGTCAATGAGATCGGCTTTATTCATCTTCTCTCCTGGCAGGTCTCTTTAAGTGGCACACAGCGGGCCCAGGGGAGGGATATCGCAGCCGCGCTGAGACGAGAAACCCGGCGCAGTTATTTAGCGCCGGGGTCACCAGCGATGTCAACTGTGAAAATCCGCGACCGATGCCTTGTTTGAGGCTCCATGCTTACTCAAGCTCTAAGTTCCAGAGTACTCAAGTCTAAGTCCCGGACAAAGAAAACCACCCTCGCTGCGAAGGGTGGTGTGAGAAGACTGGCTCAAGCCGTTAGGACTTACTGCGATGCTTCGTTGGCGGTGCGGGAAACCAGGGTGGATGGGCACTGGCCGAGGATCGGTTGGCAGGCGGCATCTGGTCCGACTCCGGCGTAAGCCGGTTCCTTAACGGAAGTGAACTGCTCAGTTTCGGTCGATCCGGTGAGGGCGGTGGTGGAGGAGGCGCCCCCGGCGATCACCTGCGTGACCATGTCGAAGTAGCCGGTGCCCACAAAGCGCTGGTGCTTGACCGCCTCGTATCCGTACTGGCGTTCGCCGCTGAATTCCTTTTCTTGCAGCCGGCAGTATGCCGTCATGGCATCGAGCCGGTAGGCCCGGGCCAGCTCGAACATGCTCAGGTTGAGCGCGTGGAATCCGGCCAGCGTAATGAACTGGAACTTGTATCCCATGGCGGCGAGCTCCCGCTGGAAGCGCGCGATGGTTGGGTCGTCGAGGTTCTTCTTCCAGTTGAATGACGGCGAGCAGTTATAGGCCAGCAGCTTTCCTGGGTACCTGGCATGCACGCCTTCGGCGAACTGGCGGGCTTCTTCGAGGTCCGGATGCGAAGTCTCGCACCAGAGAAGGTCGGCATAAGGGGCATAAGAAATGGCGCGCGCGATCGCCGACTGGAGTCCTCCACGAATGCGGAAAAAGCCTTCCGGGGTGCGTTCCCCGGTCAGGAATTCGTGATCGCGGGGATCGATGTCGCTGGTCAGCAGCTGAGCGCTGTCGGCGTCGGTGCGGGCCATGATGAGCGTGGGGACATCCATCACGTCGGCGGCCAGGCGCGCGGCCACGAGTTTCTGCAGGGCTTCGACGGTCGGCACCAGGACTTTGCCGCCCAAGTGTCCGCACTTTTTGGCGGAGGAGAGCTGATCCTCGAAGTGCACGCAGGCGGCGCCGGCTTCGATCATGGCCTTCGTCAATTCGAAGGCGTTGAGGTTTCCGCCGAAGCCGGCCTCGGCATCGGCTACCATGGGCGCGAACCAATGGACCGCGTTATCGCCCTCGGCGTGATGGATCTGGTCGGCGCGCGTGAGCGCCTGGTTGATGCGGCGCACCAGGTTGGGCACGCTGTCGGCGGGATACAGGCTCTGGTCGGGATACGTCTGGCCGGCGTCGTTGGCATCGGCCGCCACTTGCCAACCGCTGACGTAGATCGCCTTCAGCCCGGCCTTCACCTGCTGCACCGCCTGGTTGCCGGTCATGGCTCCCAGCGCAGGAACGTAAGCTTCCGATTGCAGCAGATTCCAGAGCCGCTCCGCGCCCTGGCGGGCGAGCGTGTACTCGATCCGCATCGAGCCGCGCAGCTTCTCCACATCCTGCTGGGCATAGGGACGAGTGATTCCCCGCCAGCGGTCATCGGTCTTGGTTCGATAACAGTTGTTTCCGTTGCTTGCCATGGGCTCCTCCGAGCGCCGGTCGTCTCTCCGGCTGCCTGGAAATTCGGACTCAGTGGGGATCAAATTCTCCCCTGACGATCATTGCTTCACTGATGCGCCGGGCTTCGCGTAATGTCTCTTCGCCGCCCGGATCTTTGCCGGGATTGGCCAGCAGATTCTGCAGTGTTTCATCGAACAGCGTGCTAATGAGCGCGGGAGTGTGCGGCACAGCCTCACCCGATTCGTCAACGATGGGGATGCGTCCGCTATGGCGCATGCGTTGCGCGATCATCAGGCGATAGATGCGGTCGGTGGCGAGGTCTTCCATGTAGCCATCGAGCAAGCTCGCGCCTTTGCCGTTGAGCACCCCATTGCGATAGCGGATCACCGTACGAATCGCAGCGCGGGTTCCGGCCAGCGTGCGCGTGCCGACGCCCTGCGGCACGGGACGCAGGTCGGGGTAACGCTCAGCATGCGGGCGGCGGGCACGCAGCTGATTGGGGAAAGGGAACTGATCAATGGCGATCTGGTTCTGATCGGGGTGTCCGGTCCAGGCACCATCCATCAGGCAGTCGGCTTCGTTCTTCTTGTCCTGGGCCAGCACGTCGAGCGCGCGCGCATTCAGCTCGGCGTCCTCGCGGCTGGGATAGAGCGCCGTCATGCCGCCGATGGCGAGTATGCCACGCTTGTGGCAGATTTCGGGCAACAGCTCGCGCAGGTTCTGGAAGAACGGCACGTTGTAGGGAATGGTGTTGCGGTCGGGCAACACCCATTCGGCATCGGTGAGATTAAAGTGAATTAGGCTGGCCATGTAATCCCAGCGGCCGAGATTTAATCCCACGACGTGCTCGCGCAGGTTGTAGAGGAACTCTTCCATCTGGAAGGCCAGAGGGTGCGACTCGACCAGCGCCATGCACTTGATGAAGTCGCGGGGCCATCCCCGCAGCTGGGCGATGGCCTGGAACAGATCGCGCCACCACAGGGCTTCGTCCGCCGATTCCGATTTCGGAATATAGATGGCCAGCGGATGCTTCAATTCCGCGGGCGTAATTTCGAACGCCACGCGGGCCACATCGAACAGAGAGGCCGGGGTGGGATCGTCGAATAATCCCCCCTGCTCGAGGTGCAGGCCCCGGGGGCGAATCCAGATCACGGCGGAGCTGGGCTGGATGCCTACCACGCGATCGCGTTTCTGGTCGAAGTAAGTGAGCGTTCCGCGCAGGGCGGCGAGGATGTTTTCGACGCCCCGCGTCTGGTGATCCCATTGGTTGACGGTGGAGTCTTCGAGATCGAGCATGACGCCGGGCGCGCCCGAGTTCAGCATCTTCACCACCAGCTCGCCGTCGTCGGCTGGTCCGGTCATCTGGTTGCGCTGGTCCTGGCACCACTGCGGCAGTTCGATGCGCCAGCCGTGGCGCACGGCCTCCCGCGGATAACAATGGGTCGGCTTGTCGCCCTGGTGCGACTCCGCCAGTACGCGCCGGCGTTCGGCGACCAGTTCCCGCTGCCGGGGAGCGAACTTCCGGTCGAGAGGCGCAAGGAAATCGAGGAAGCCCTGCGGCAGGTCACGCTCGGCGGAGACCGCCGAGGGCGGAATGTTAAGCTGAAATCCCCCTTGCGAAATGACGCCGACCGTTGAAATTGCCATAGCCTCACCTTCGTCGTAGGGCGGGGATGCCGGTTCCGAGGGAGGCGTTCACTGCGGAAGTAAAGCTCCTGGTCCGCGTGAGCGCAGCCCGCACCCCTTGTGCTGGCGGGCCGTACCTGGCCCCGCGGCTTTGGGTCTTAGCACCGCTCCGGGCGCCGGGTTTACCCGGCCCCCACATACCGTGAGGCAGATTCTGGGTCAGGAGGGCGTTTCGGTCAAACGGAATGTTTCTATCATGCTGATAAATATTCTTGATCGTGGGGCAGATATGCGATAGAAAGTGATTGTTAGTACGATTGCGCAACCGGATCACCCGCGATGGAGATCGACCAGCTGGAAACCTTTTTGGCGGTAGCCACGTTCGGCGGCTTCCACCGTGCCGCCGAAGCCTTGCGGGTCAGCCAACCCGCGGTCAGCGCACGCATCAAAGCGCTCGAGCAGTCGCTCAGCGTGACCCTGTTTGCCCGTTCGCGCGGCGGATTGACGCTGTCGGACGCCGGCCGCACCTTGCGCCCCTATGCGGAGCAGCTGTTGCGCACCGCCTCGCTGGCCCGCCAGGCAGTCCACGAACTGCAGCCCGGCAAGAGTGGGCCGCTCGAGATCGCGGCCGCGCTCTCCATCTCCGTCTACTTTCTGCCGGATGTCCTGAAACGGTTTCATCGCGTGCATCCCAAGATCACCATCACCATCCGCTCCGGACATTCCAAAGAAGTGCTCGACATGGTGCTGGGCGAGGAGGCCGAGATCGGGCTGGCGCGATCGCTGCAGCATCCGGAGGTGGAAACCATCAGCCTGCGCGAGGATCCCTTGCTATTGATGGCAAATCCCTCGCAAGGCCCGAAGCATCCGCGGCGTGCACGGCTCGAGCACGTGGCCGCCTGGCCGCTGATCTTTTACGAGCGCGGGTCGAGCGACTGGACTCTCACCCATAGCCTGTTTCGCCGCGCCGGCCAGGTGCCCAACGTGGCCCTTGAAGTGGACAGCATCGAGACCGCCAAGCGCATGGTGGAACGCGGGCTGGGCCTGGCTTTCCTGCCCCAGATCGCGGTGGGCAGCGAGATCCGCCGCGGCAAGCTGGTGGCGGTGCGGATACTCGACGCGGAACCGCTGGGGCGCAGCCTGGACGTGATTCATCCCCGGCACCGTCCGCTGCGCAGCGAGGCGCAGGCCTTTCTCCGGACCGTGCGCGAAGCGATCAACGAGATGCCCGCCAGGTGATCGTGGTTTTCCTCGCTTCTCCACAAGCCCGCCCACATCTCCACAACATCTGCACAGAGGCGGCGGCTTTTCCGCTTGCGCAGACTCGGCGGCGCGGTGCTACAGTCGAATTACCATGAAGTCGGCAGTTTGTCCTCAATGTCAGGGTACGGGGTGGAAGACGGTCAACGCAGGTCCCGAGCGGCGCGTGACGCGCTGCGATTGCCGGACGCAGGCGCGCACCCAGGCACTGCTCGCGGCGGCGCGCATTCCCAGGCGCTATGAGCATTGCGAGTTGTCGAATTTCGAATTTGACGGGCCGTACCGGGCACTGGCTGCGGCGCGGCTGGCGGCGTGCAAGTTCGTCGAGGAATATCCCGTCGACAATACAGGATTGCTGCTCATCGGCAGCATCGGCGTGGGCAAGACGCATCTGGCCGTGGCCATCATCCGCGAGTTGATTCTCGGCAAGGCCATTCCCTGCCTGTTTTTTGACTATCGCGAACTGCTGAAGGAAATTCAAAACTCTTATAACGATTCCGTACGCACCACCGAACTCGAGGTTCTGCGTCCGGTGTTTGACACCGAAGTGCTGGTCCTCGATGAACTGGGCGCGGTGAAGCCGACCGAGTGGGTATGGGACACGGTCAGCTTCATCCTGAACACGCGATATAACAACAATCGCACGACCATCATCACCACAAATTTCGAGGACCAGGCGCCCGGAGCCTGCCGGGAAGAGAACCTGGGAGATCGCATTGGCGAACGCATGCGCTCCCGCCTGCACGAGATGTGCCGCATCGTGCGCATGGAAGGGCAGGACTTCCGGCAGACGTTGAGAAGCGCAAGCTTCCGGTGAGCAATTGTTGCTTGTGGATTTTTGATGGAGGAATGGAAAGCCTTGTGCCGCAGAGGTCACGAAGGAAGTCAGCGGGTTTCCCCGCAACTGGCAAAATTCAACCCTCAGAAATTTCGTAAAATGTTCTCGTGCTGACCGAGCGGCTTGAGTTCGTCCCGGCGCGCGATGCGGAACTGTTTGCCGCGGTGCCTGCCGCGGCGGCGGTGTTTCTGCTGCGCGGAGAGGACGCAAATTCCGAGCCCTACGTAAGCAAGACTGCCAACCTGCGCCGCCGGCTGCTGCGCCTGCTGGGCTCGCCGACAGAACAGACCAGGAAGCTCAACCTGCGCGATCGCGTCCGCTGGGTTGAGTATTCGCCCAGCGGATCGGATTTCGAGTCGGGATTCCTGCTCTATCGCGTCCTGCGCGAGGTTTTTCCCAAGACGTACTCAGACCGGTTGCGTCTGCGTCCCGCGCCGCTGGTCAAGCTGCACCTGGACAATGAATATCCGCGCGCGTCCATCACCGCACGGATGGGGCGGCTTCACGGCAGGTCGGTTTACTACGGGCCGTTTCCGTCGCGCAGTGTGGCGGAGAAGTTTTCAAATGACGCGCTCGACTTCTTCAAGATGCGCCGTTGCGTCGACGATCTCGACCCCGATCCCGGGTTTCCCGGCTGCGTTTACTCGGAGATGAAAATGTGCCTGGCGCCGTGTTTCAAGGGCTGCACCGACCAGGAGTATCGCGGCGAGGTGGAGCGGGTGCGGGCGTTTTTCGACACCGGAGGCGATTCGCTGGTGCGCGAGATCGCCCGCCAGCGGGATGAGGCCTCGACAAATCTCGAATTCGAAAATGCCGCAGCCCATCACACGCGCCTGGAGAAGCTGAAACCGCTGCTGGCGACGCTTCCTGAAATTGTGCATCGCGTCGACCGGCTCTCGGGGCTCATGTTGCAGACGAGCCTGGGGCCGCACTGCGTCACGTTTTTCCGGGTCGACGCCGGGATGATTGCGGGGCCGCTCAGGTTTTCGATTCAAGCGGCGGAGCACACCAAGTCTCAGTCGATGGAGGGGCGGGTCGAGGAAGCGTTCGAGAGCCTCCCCGCAAAGACGGCGGCATCGGCGATCGAGGCGATGGAGCATCTGGCGATTTTGAAGCGCTGGTACTTTCGCGGCAGCCGCGTGGGCGAGATTTTTTTTGCCGACGACAAGGGCGGGTTGCCGATGCGGCGAATCGTGCGCGGGATTTCGCGCGTCTATAAGGGCGAGCGGCCGGAGCCGGCGGCACCAGCGGCGGGGCCGTAGGCGGCACTTTCGCCTGGGACGCGGCTTGGGATGCGCCCCGCTGGCTAGCCACGGCTTACCCGCGAGCTATATTCTTAGGCCGCTTCACGGCTCGATGGGCGGGGCGTCCGCCCGCACCAACTTCCTGAGGAGCTACTGCCATGGCCGATAGCCACGATCAACTCCTGCGCGAGCACGTCATTTATCTTCTCGACGGCGGCGGGGCGCATGCGAAATTCGACGATGTCATGAAGGATTTCCCGGTGAAAATCCGCGGGCAGAAGCCGCCGGGCCTGCCGCATACTCCGTGGATGCTCCTCGAGCATTTGCGCATCGCGCAGTGGGACATCCTCGAATTCAGCCGCAACGGAAAGCACAAGTCGCCTGAATTCCCCCAGGGCTATTGGCCGCAGACCGAGTCGCCGACAAACGCGGGGGCGTGGGAGACCAGCATCCAGGGCTTTCTCAAGGACCTGAAAGCCATGCGCGACCTGGTGGAGAATCCGAAGACGGATTTGTTTACCAAGATTCCCTGGGGCGACGGGCAGACGATTTTGCGGGAGGCTTTGCTGTTAGCGGATCACAACGCCTATCACCTGGGGCAATTGGTGGATGCGCGGCGAGCGCAGGGAGCGTGGGGAGGGTAGCCCCTGGTTGTAGCGACGCGCTGCCGGACCTTGCCGGCACCAACTCCGTGGATCCCCGCTAGGAAATCCCCGGACACGACGCACAGCGGGATCGTTTTCCTCGGTTAGCAGGTCGAAGAACGCCCCCATGGCCGGGGACCACGGCTGCAACGTCATCCTCCCCGATACTGTCCTCCATATGGGATAATGAATTTCCCTCTGGAGTCTTTCCTCTCCTCCGGGCATCTAAACAACGTGACTAAGAATCGCTTTTTCTTTGAACACTACGGCGTCACCGAGCACGATCTGGAGCGCTACCTGGGGGCGGCCATGTCGGCCGGTGGCGAGTACGCCGACCTTTATTTTGAATACCTTTCCTCGACCGCGCTGACGGTTGACGAGTCCATGGTCAAGTCTGCATCCCAGGGCATATCCGCGGGATGTGGTGTCCGTGTCGTTTCTGGCGAGCGCACCGGGTACGCCTACAGCGACGATCTTTCTTCACCGCGCATTTTGCAGGCCGCGCGCACCGCGGCGCTGATCGCCAGCGGGCCGGCGAAGACGCCGACCGTGGGTTTCCAGGAGAGAGCCGCGCGCAGCCTGTATCCCGTCACCCTGCCTTCGGTCGACGCCGAGATCACGGCCAAGGTCGAACTGGTCATGCGTGCCGATCAGGCCGCCCGCGCCTACGATCCCCGCATTAAAGAAGTTCGCGCCAGCTACGCCGACGAGTTGCGCAACATCCTGGTCGTCGCTTCCGATGGCACCTTCGCGGAAGACATCCAACCGCTGGCCCGCCTGAATGTCTCCTGCATTGCGAAGACCGACGGCAACTCCGCCCGCGGCGGCTCGGGCGGCGGAGGGCGCGTCGCCCTCGACTTCTTCTTCGGAGAAAAGACACCGGAATACTTCGCCCGGGAAGCGGCGCGACAGGCGATCCTGCAGCTCGATGCGCGCGAAGCTCCCGCCGGGGAAATGGAGGTCGTGCTCGGACCCGGCTGGCCCGGCGTGCTGCTGCATGAGGCCGTCGGTCACGGGCTCGAAGCCGACTTCAACCGGAAGCAGACTTCGGCGTTCGCCGGGCTCATCGGCAAGCGCGTGGCCAGCGACAAATGCACTGTCGTCGACAACGGCACCATGCCGTGGCGGCGCGGGTCGCTGAACGTGGATGACGAAGGCCAGCCCACGCAGAACACGGTGCTGATTGAAAATGGCGTTCTCAAGGGATATTTGAGCGACAAGCTTTCCGCTCGCCTGATGGGTGTGGCCGATACCGGGAATGGACGCCGGGAGAGTTATGAGCACATCCCCATGCCGCGCATGACCAATACTTACATGCTCGCAGGCGAAGACCATCCCCAGGACATCATTCGTTCGGTGAAGCGCGGCGTCTATGCCGTGAACTTCGGCGGCGGCCAGGTTGACATCACGAACGGCAAGTTCGTCTTCTCGGCGTCGGAGGCGTACATGATCGAAGACGGGCGGATCACCGCACCGATTAAAGGCGCAACCCTGATCGGCAACGGACCCGACGTACTGACGCACGTCTCCATGGTCGGCAACGATTTGCAACTCGACGAAGGCGTCGGCACCTGCGGCAAAGACGGCCAGGCCGTGCCGGTGGGCGTGGGCATTCCGACCATCAAGGTCGACCGGTTGACGGTCGGCGGCACCGCCAAGAAAGATGTGGGCGGGTTCATGCAGTAGATGGGGCGATGACCGTTTCTTCGTCGCGGGTCGTCCTCGGCGATTCCGGGCGTGGCCATGGGCATGGATTTCTGCAGCATTCACCCGGTAATGGATTCTTCATTTCTTTATGCCAGGAACTGAACTCGAAACCAGCAACTCGAAAGTGGAAGCTGACCTGAAAGACCTAGCCGAGAACCTGGTCGGGCGCGCTATGCGGGGCGGCGCGACGGCCGCTGAATGCGTGGTCCGCGAAGGCGATGAATTCTCGACTGTCGTCCGCCTGGGACAGGTCGAGACCCTGAAGGAATCCGGCTCGCGCGCTGTCGGTATTCGCGTGTTCAACGGCAAGCGCGCCGCCAGCACCTACTCGAGCGACTTTTCGCGCGAGGGCCTGGACCGCATGCTGAAGTCGGCGCTGGAGCTCTCGAAGATCACCTCGGAAGATCCCTTCGGCGGCATTCCTGAACCGGGAGAACTGGGCTCGCTCTCGGAAAATCTCGATCTGTACTACACCGATGTCTACTCGCTTCCGGGCGAAGAGCGCATCGCGTATGCGCGCCGCGCGGAGAAAGCCGCGCTCGACTACGACCCCCGCATGAAAAACTCGGAAGGCGGATCGTTCGACGCCGCCACGGGCCGCAAGGTGCTGGCCAACTCGCACGGCTTCGTCGGCGAGTACCGCCGTTCGTATTGCTCGGTGGCCGCCGTCCCCATCGCCCAGGACCCGAACGGCGCCATGCAACGCGATTACTGGTTTTCAGTGGCGCGCAGTCTGGGCCGGTTGGATGCTCCGGAAAAAGTCGGCACCATTGCCGCGCAGCGCACGCTGCGGCGCCTGGGCGCAAAGAAAGCGAAGACCGCGAAGGTTCCGGTGGTCTTCGATCCTCTGGTGGCCAACTCCATCCTCGATCACATCTTCGAGGGCGTAAACGGAGATTCGGTCTACCGTGGCGCGTCGTTTCTTGCCGGAAAACTGGGCGAGAAGATCGCCGGCGATCAGGTCACGGTGATTGACGATGGAACGATGCCGGGCGGTTTCGGCACCAGTCCCTTCGATGGTGAAGGTGTGCCGTCACGGCGCACGGTGGTCATCGAAAACGGAGTGTTGAAATCGTATTTGCTGAACACTTACACGGCTAAAAAACTCGGCCTCAAGACGACCGGCAACGCTTCCCGCGGACTCGCGGGAACGCCCGGCATCGGACCCGGAAATTACTTCCTGCAGCCGGGACGGAAAACGCCGAAACAGATCATCGCCCAAATTCCCGAAGGTCTTTATGTCACGGAATTCCTGGGGCACGGAGTAAACCTGGTAACAGGGGATTACTCGCGCGGGGCTTCCGGTCTTTGGATCTCGGGTGGAGAACTGACTTACCCGGTCGAAGAAATTACGGTCGCAGGAAATCTGAAGGAACTGTTCTTCAACATTTCAGAAATCGGCAACGATCTGGAATTCCGCGGCTCCGTCGCCAGCCCCACGATTCGGGTGGATGGGTTGATTGTGGGCGGAGAGTAAAGCCGACCTCGCCGCACAGACGCAGGGATCCCGCTCGGATTTGTCATACCGCTAGAGGCCGGGACCTGCTTGGGTCGGGCCGGCGCCAGTCCGGTCCTTCGAGTTGCTCAGGGTGACAACCGGGGATGGTGCCGCGGTGGTTGTGCGGTCGCGGGTTTCGGCTTTCATCGACAATCAAAAATCAACCATCTACAATGCCTCCCATGGGCGGCCTGATCCAGCCTTCGCCGGCGACTACACCGAGTGAATCCAACTGGAAGACCATCGCGATCGGCGTAGCCGGCGTCGTTCTGGTCGTCGGCTTCATCGCTTTTCTGCTGCGCAGCCAGCCCAAGGACGCGACCGCGCCACATCCCTACGCCGCCAACCTTAAGCTTTCGGATCTGAAGATGAGTGCCGCCGAGAACTTCGTCGGAGCCAGCGTGACTTATCTCGACGGCACGATCACGAACACCGGAGACAAGACGGTCACGCATGCCGTGGTTCACCTGAAATTCAAAGATTCCCTGGGACAGGTGGCGCAAACCGAAGACGTTCCCATCCGCATCCTGCAAACCTCAGGCCCTTATCCCGACACGGTGGATCTCGCCGCGTCGGCGCTGGCGCCGGGCCAGAGCAAGCCCTTCCGCCTGACGCTCGAACACGTCACCGACTCCTGGAATCGCGAATACCCGGGGATCGAGGTGCAGGACGTGTCCACGAAATAGAGTTTCCAATCGCCCTTCTGCGTCGGCAGAAATTCGCCTGCATCCTCGGGCCCGAAGCTCCATCCATTACAATGAAGCCGTGTCAGCCACCAAACCATTTCGCCTGACCGAGTCGGTGAAAGCTGCGGGTTGAGCCTCCAAGCTGAGTCCGGCGGCGCTGGACGCGGTGCTTGGGAAATTAGCCCGGCAACAGGACCCGAACGTGCTGGTCGGCTTCGATCACGCCGACGATGCGGGCGTGTATCAGATCGCGCCCGACACGGCACTGGTGCAGACCGTCGATTTCTTCACCCCCATCGTTGATGATCCCTATACCTTCGGGCAGATCGCCGCCACCAATTCGTTGAGTGATGTTTACGCCATGGGCGGACGTCCGGTGTCGTCTCTCGCCCTGGTCTGCTTTCCCGAGAAGGCCGATCTCGATATTCTGGAGCGCATCCTCGCCGGCGGGCTCTCGAAGATGATGGAAGCCGGCTGTACGGTGATTGGCGGCCACAGTATCCGCGACGAAGAGACGAAGTTCGGTTACTCGGTGACAGGGCTGATTCATCCGCAGAAAGTCTTAGCCAATGAAGGCGCGCAACCGGGAGACGCGCTGGTGCTGACCAAGGCTCTGGGAACCGGGGTGATTTCGACCGCCATCAAGAAAGAGAAGGCCGACCAGGCGTGGATCGATGCAGCCGTGAAGTCGATGACCACGCTGAACCAAGCCGCGGCGGAACTGATCACCGGCCGCGTTGGCACGGCCGCCTCCGGCCGTCCTGCCGAGCGAAGCTCAGCCACCTCGTGGTCGGTGCATGCTCTCACCGACATTACCGGCTTCGGCCTGATCGGGCACGCGCGCGAGATGGCGCTGGCCTCAAACGTAAGCCTGCGCATTTTCTCCGATAAGATCCCGGTGCTCCCCGGAGCCCAGGAGTGCATCCGCGCTGGATACGTTCCCGGCGGTTTGAAAGCCAACCGGGAGTTCGCGGAGTGTGTCGTCGGTTACGAGAAGGAAATTCCCGAAGACTTGAAGACCTTGTTGTTCGACCCGCAAACAGCGGGCGGGCTGTTCGTCTCCCTGGGGCACGCGCAGGCCCAGGAATTCGTGCGGAAACTCGAAGAGCTTGGTTTGCCTGCGGCACGCGTCGGGGAAGTGCTGGAATCAGGCAAGCCGCTCATCAGAGTGTCCTGACGCCCGTGGATCGCCTTCGGCGAACCGGCATCTGCTGGAAGAGATTTTCACGCTGGCGGCTGCGCCGCCCTCATTTCATCAACCGGAGTCTTCCCCATGAGAATTCGCAAATTAGGCAGCAGTGGTTTAACCGTTTCGGCCCAGGGCCTGGGCTGTATGGGCATGTCGGACTTCTACAGCGGACGCGATGATAGCGAATCGCTCGCCACCATCGACCGCGCGCTCGAACTGGGCATCAGCTTTCTCGATACCGCCGACGTCTACGGTCCGCACACTAACGAAGAACTCGTGGGCAAAGCCATCCGCGGGCGCCGCGACAAGGTAGTACTGGCCACCAAGTTCGGCATTGTTCGTGATTCGCAGAATCCGGCTGTCCGCGGCGTGAACGGCAAGCCGCAATATGTGAAGTCGGCCTGTGAGGCGAGCTTGCGCCGCCTGGGCGTCGACACGATCGATCTCTACTACCAGCATCGCGTGGATCGGACCACTCCCATCGAAGAAACCGTGGACGCCATGGCCGAACTGGTCAAAGCGGGGAAGGTGCGTTACCTGGGATTGTCCGAAGCCAGCCCGCAGACCCTGCGCCGGGCGGCGAAAGTGCATCCCATAGCCGCGCTGCAGTCGGAATATTCTCTATGGACGCGCGATCCTGAAGCCGGGGTTCTAGCCACCTGCCGCGAGCTGGGCATCGGCTTTGTCGCCTACAGCCCGCTCGGCCGCGGATTCCTCACCGGACGCTTTCATCGCTTCGAAGATTTGCCGGAAGACGATTACCGCCGCCACTCCCCGCGCTTTCAGGGCGAGAATTTCCAGAAGAATCTTGACCTCGTACGCCGCGTCGAGGAGATTGCCAAGGAGAAGAACTGCACCGCTTCGCAGCTGGCGCTTGCCTGGGTGATGGCGCAAGGCGATGACATTGTTCCCATCCCCGGCACCAAGCGCAGAAAGTATCTGGAAGAGAATGCCGCAGCCGGCACGGTTCAACTCACGAAAGAGGATCTGCGGCGCATCGCCGAAGTCGCACCTCACGGAGTGGCTGCGGGCGAGCGCTATCCCGAGCACATGATGGACCTGGTGAACGGCTGATTTATGCATTTGATTGCCGCCGCCCGCGCGCGCGTCGGCGCCAAGTGGTTCTGGTGGATCGCTGGTCTGTCGATCCTCAACTCGCTGGTGTCGGCCCTCAACCAGGCTCCGAACCCGGAGCCGGCAAGCGGTGTGAATGTCGACCCCCGTGCCGCGCTAGCCACGATTTCAAATAAAAAGGGCGGCCCTCGGGCCGCCCGTCGAGTTGTTTAACCTTCCGCCTACGCTCGCGCCGGACTCTCGCCGCCCTTGGCGATTCCCGGACGCCCCGGTTCCGGCTTGAGCACCTGCTGAACGCCGTCATCGGGTCTAGAAGGCGACTGCATCTTGGGCAGTTCCTTGCCTTCGATGAGCAGCTTGATTTCGTTGGCGTCGATCACTTCCCGCTCCAGCAACGCGCCGGCAATCCGTATCAGCGTGTCGCGGTTTTCCGAGAGGATGTTCTTCGCTGTGTTGTAGCCCTGGTTGATCAGCCGGCGCACTTCGTCGTCGATCTTGATGGCCGTGGCTTCGCTGTAATCGCGATGCTGCGCGATCTCGCGTCCCAGGAAGATCTGCTCTTCCTTCTTGCCGAAGGTCAGCGGCCCCAGGTCGCTCATGCCGAACTCGCACACCATCTTGCGCGCCATTTCCGTGGCCCGCTCGATGTCGTTGCCGGCGCCGGTCGACATCTGGTTGAGGAATATCTCTTCCGCCAGACGACCACCCATCATGATGGCGATCATGGTTTCCAGATATTCCTTGGTGTAGTTGTGTTTGTCGTCAATGGGCAACTGCATGGTCACGCCCAGCGCCATGCCGCGCGGGATGATGGTGACCTTGTGCACGGGATCGGAGTTGGGCAGCTTGGCCGCCACCAGCGCATGCCCGGCCTCGTGGTACGCCGTGACTTTCTTCTCTTCATCGGAGAGGATCATCGACTTGCGCTCCACGCCCATTAAAACCTTGTCTTTGGCGACTTCGAAGTCGTACTGCAGCACAGCCTTGCGATTTTGCCGCGCCGCGCTGAGCGCCGCTTCGTTCACCATATTGGCGAGATCGGCGCCCGAGAAGCCGGGGGTGCCCCGCGCCAGCACCGAGAGATCGACATCCTCGGCAAGCGGAATCTTGCGCGTGTGCACCCGCAAGATTTCCTCGCGGCCGCGCACATCCGGACGGCTCACCACCACCCGGCGATCGAAACGTCCCGGCCGCAGCAGCGCCGGATCGAGCACATCGGGCCGGTTGGTCGCCGCCATCAGGATGACGCCTTCGTTCGATTCGAAGCCGTCCATCTCGACCAGCAGCTGGTTCAGCGTCTGCTCGCGCTCGTCGTGTCCGCCGCCCAGGCCAGCGCCACGGTGGCGTCCCACGGCGTCAATTTCATCGATGAAGATGATGCAGGGAGCGTTCTTTTTGCCCTGTTCGAACAGATCACGCACGCGGCTCGCGCCGACGCCCACGAACATCTCCACGAAATCCGATCCCGAAATCGAGAAGAACGGCACGTTGGCTTCGCCGGCCACCGCCCGCGCCAGCAGGGTCTTGCCGGTTCCTGGAGGTCCTACCAGCAGCACGCCCTTCGGAATCCGTCCGCCCAGCTTCTGGAACTTCTGCGCCTCGCGCAGGAATTCGATAATCTCTCGCAGCTCCTCCTTGGCCTCGTCAACGCCAGCCACGTCTTTGAAGGTCACCTTTTTCTGCTGCATGGAAAGCAGCCGCGCCCGGCTCTTGCCGAACGACAGGGCCTTATTGCCCCCGGTCTGCATCTGCCGGATCATGAAGAACCACAATGCCGCCAGCAGGATAAGCGGCGCCAGGTTCAGCAGCCAGGTCGGCCAGCCACCGCTATTAATGTCGTGAAAGGTCATCGAGACGCCCTTGTCCTTGAGCGTCTTGATCATGTCCGGGTAGTTGACCGGCGCGGTGGTATGGAAACCGGAGTTGTCGTTCTTGTACTTTCCGCGCACTTCCATGCCCGAGATCGTGACCTCTTTCACGATTCCCTGGTCCACGTCCGACATGAACTGCGAAAAGTTGATTTCTTTGTCTTTTTGCCCGGTGTTGCCGGCCTTCACCACCTGCCAGAGCAGGACGGCGGAAAGGATAATCACCAGCCAGAACACCACTGTTTTTACCGTCGAATTCACTGAAGAGGCTCCTGAGAAAATCGGGACCCGCTATCCAAGCACCGCTGAAAGCGCCACTCCCTACTCGAATTAGATGCCGGAGGCGGAATTTGGATAGGGCAAATTCCTAAGCTGCCATTCTAACCGTTCTGGAAGGAAAAAGGCGGACTTTCCGATAACTTAAGTCATGACCACGGTTCAGCTTGCCGATGCCAAGAAAGGAAGATTGCGCTGCGTCTGTTCCGGCGTCCCCATGCCATAGCCCATCACGAAAGCCTCATCCACCAGAAAACCGAAATAATCCGGCTGCAGCTTCACCCGCCGCGCCGATTGCCGGTCGAGCAGCGTGGCCACCCGCACGGAAGCCGCTCCCCGCGCTCGCATATCATTCATCAAGAATTCCGTGGTCACGCCCGAGTGCACCAGGCCCTCCACCAGCAGCACGTGCTGCCCCGCGATATCCGGTTCGTGACTGAAGAAAATTTCCAGCAACTCCTGTCCGTCGCCCGCCTGCTTGCGGTAGCGCGGCTTAATGAACTGGCAGACGACCGGCACTTCCAGCACGCGTACCAGGTCAGCCATGAACATAAATCCATTTTCCAGAAGTGCCAGGGCATGGATGGTCTGGCCCTTGTAATCGTCGGAAATCTGCCGGCCCATTTCCTTGACCCTCTTCTGGATCTGTTCCGCCGGTATCACGACCCGCAGTTGTTCCACTTCCGCGGCCTGGTTCATGTTGTGGCGCACTCTCCCGAGCTGCAGAGCCTCAGATCTCTGCAGCAGGCACTTCCCGGATCACGACCGCTTCCCCATCCCCAACCCGAAGCCCAAACCGTACTGGAACCGCAAAACCCCGCATCCAGACTATCTCCTCGCCGCTCACCACCACCGGCCATGACTTCTTCTCGGGGCCGGCCAAGTGGCGCTCCTGCAGCAGTTCCTTGATCTTCTTCGGGACCTTGCTATGCGCAGGCCAGAACCGCTCCCCGGCGCGCCAGTTGCGCACCTTCAGCCCGGAGTTCAGGAACGACGGTGCCAAGCAGTGCTCGGGATTATAACCTGCATGTCCAGGAATCAGGACCGCTTCTAGCGTGAGGCCGGCCTCAGGGATGAAGACCGTCCCCGGGACCGACAGCGCATATTCGTAGTCCGGGGGCGCTGCGGAAACTCCGGCTTCGATTTCGATCCCGTTCCCTTTCCCGGTCGC
Organism: Terriglobales bacterium; assembly: GCA_035262225.1. Taxonomy (GTDB): domain Bacteria; phylum Acidobacteriota; class Terriglobia; order Terriglobales; family Acidobacteriaceae; genus DATFTE01. The sequence continues at coordinate 9,597 of DATFTE010000021.1, read as the reverse complement.
TCTCCACCCGCGCGGCAATGCCGCCGCCTTCGCCGCTCCCGCCGCGACATCGAGAATCTCCTCCACGTGCCGGAAATCCAGGCGTAAACCCAAAGCCTCGCAGGCTCCCCGGACCACCCGCCGCTGCAGCGCCAGCGGCAACTCCAGCAAGGCTTGCGCTTTAATCCGGGCCGGTTGGCCAGGCCGGAGCACCGCCGGCAAGGTGAGCGCCGTCTCTTTTTCCCAATACTCCTCTTCCGCCCGAGCCAGATCTGCCGTCTCGGCCAACGCCTCGCACACCGCCGGATTCAGCGCCCGCTCGAGACGGGGCACAATCCCATGCCGCACGCGATTCCGCGCAAACCGCAGATCGCGGTTGCTCGAATCCTCCCGCCAATCCTGCCCCAGCCCGCGCAGAAACGCTACCACCTCCCGCCTCCGGGTCGAAAGCAAGGGCCGAACGATCGAAGGCGAAGAGCTGACAGCGGGAACCCTCGAGCCTTCTGCGAAATGAGGACCGGGAACTGAAAATTCAGGGTAAATCCCCGCCAGCCCGCGTGTGCCCGCGCCGCGAGCCAGGCGCATGAGCACGGTTTCCGCCTGATCGTCGAGCGTATGCCCGGTGGCAACGCGATTTACCACGCCTTCGCCGAGCAGCCGTTCGAACCAGGCGTAGCGCAGCCGCCGCGCAGCCGCCTCCAGACTCAACCGCTCTTCGGCGGCCAGACGCCTGATCTCCTCAGCCGCCCGCCGAAACCCCAGCCTGTGCCGCTTCGCCAGATCGGCAACGAAACGCTCCTCGGCATCGCTCTCGGCTCCGCGCAGTCCGTGATTGAAGTGTGCCACCGAGAGCACGATTCCCAGCTCTTTGCGCAGTTCGAGCAGCACCCGCAGCAACCCGACCGAATCCGCCCCGCCCGATACCGCCGCGGCCACACGATCCCCGGGATGCAACAAAGCTTGCCGCCGGATATAAACAAGCACGTGTTGGCTGAGTTCCTGCACGGCTTTATGGTACATCTCTCGACAGCGGGCTATCGGGGGTGAACCTGACCCCCCGACGGGCTGAATGATGAGTGCTATCCCTCGGCTTTCCGCATGCGGGCCATGAATTTTCCCACGCTGACCACTGCCCGACCGACGCTCCCGCGCCCGATCTCGAGCGATTGGTCGCGCGCCGTGACGCGCACGGTGTAGAACTTGCCGTCGAAGGATTCGAGCACCGCCTCGGCCCGCACACGCGCCCCAATCCCGCTCGCCGCCCGGTGCTCAATGTGAATCGCAGTCCCTACCGTGATCTCATCCCCTTCACAGTAAGGCTGCAGGGCGTGAAAGGCCGCCATTTCCATCAGGCGGATCATGTCCGGCGTCGAATACACCGGCGGCAACTCCGGATGATGCGCCGTCAACGTATGTTTGAACTCGACCGTCTCCTCGGCGCTTCCCCGCGCGCCAATTGGCATCGCTTTCGCCATCCCCGTCCTCGCAAAAATCAAAAGAGCCCATGATTCTATCGAATCATGGGGCTCCTGGTTGCGATCATCGGGGTCGTTCTAGAAGCCGGCTCTTTTTTCTCATCGCGAGCGAGCACTGTGTTCCCGCTGCGGCTTACCCTCCTGCGCTCGGCTGCAAAAACGCCTCCACCTTCTGCGGGTCAAATCCCAGGTCTCGCATCTTCTTTTTGGCCTGGATCCAGTCCTCGGGTGCCATGGAATGCTTGATCTTCACCGCGGCCTCCAGAGCCTGCTTGTCGCCCACCATGGCAGCCCGCAAGTACCACACCAAGCTCTCGGCGCGGTCGGCTCTCCCCGCCTCTCCGCTCTCATAGATCTCCCCCAGCACGCGCATGGCGAGCCCGCTGTTTCCGAGCGCCGCCACCTGCAAGTGCTTCACCGCTTCTGTCGGGTTCTTGTCCACGCCGAGTCCCCCGCGATAGAGGGACCCGAGGCACACTTCGCCGGCGATCGACTTCTGCCTGGTCGCCGCCTCGCACCACTTCCTTGCCTCCCCATAATCCCGCGACACGCCCCGACCCGCCATCAGTGCGGCCGCCAGTTTGACCTGAGCCTCTTGATCCCCGCGTGCCGCCGCCTGGCGGTACCAGCGCGCCGCCGCGGCATCATCCTGCTTTACCCCTTCACCCCTGTCATACATCTCGGCAATCGTCTTCAGTCCGTCGTTGATCCGCCCGGGGCGCATCTCGCCTTCCATCCGCGCCACGGCTTGAGCGGCACTGTTCACCCCCGCTTCTTTGGCCAGCATGAACCATGCGTAGGCTGTCGCGTCACTGATGCCGACCCCGTCCCCGTTGTAATACGCCGTGCCCAGGTTAAACATAGCCGGTCCGCTGCCCTGCCTCGCGGCCTGGCGATACCAGGAAAGCGCTTCTTCCTTGCTCTCGTCCACACCGCTGCCGGTGCGATACATGATCCCGATGGCGTTTTCCGCGTCCGCGTACCCTTGGTCGGCCGCTTGGTGATACCACTTCAGCGCCAGGTCAAAATTTTGCGGCACGCCGTTGCCATCGGCATAGGCCTGTCCCAGCGTGAACTGGGCGGCTGCGTTCCCTGCCTTGGCTTTCTCCAGCAGGCGTGTGATCTCCGCGCGCGCATGCTTTGCGGGAATCGCATCGCCCGGCGGCCGCTGCGCCATGACCGGAGCCATGCCCAAACCCAATATAAGGATCAGCCGAGCAAACATGCGACGGGAGTATAAGCCCTCAGCCGCTCGAAGCAAAAGGAAAGCCGCGGAGGATCCGCGGCTCGACTGACGAAAAACGCAGGCTGCGAAAAACGCAACCCCGGGGAGCCTGGCTTATCCGGCCGTCGCCATCCGCCGCGCTTCAATCCCGTCCAGCGCCCGCCACAACGACCTGGCGGCATTCTCGGCCGCCATCAGCGCCTTTTCCACGACTGGCGGATCAGCCGCCACCCGCTTCGCCAGCTGTTTCTTCCATACTCGCGAGTGGTGCACGTCGGCCGTCGAATGCAGAGCGAAATAGCCACAAGTCTTTTTGTCGGCGCCGTACATTTCCCGCAGACCGCGCTCCTTTTCCTTGGCTACGCGCGGCACCTGCGACTCGTAGGCGTAGTACGCCGCCAACGCCTCCTCCGGCGTCCCCTGGTGGCTGATGCGGTGGAAGAAATCGGTCAGCTGCCTGACCTCCGGCACTGGTTCATGAGCCCACATCTCGCGGCTCCCGCCCATGCCCTCGACAAAGTCCAGCCACAGCTCCGCGTGCGGACGCGACGGCTCGCCGTGCATGTCCTCGGCGCCCCTTTCGTCCAGCATATTGGCCAGCACTGCGCGCCGCAGTTCGCCCTCATCCAGGCGGATGCCCAATTCCGCCAGATACGTCGGGAATGCCTCAACGTGGTGGTAATAATTCCGTCCGTACTCCCGCAGCTCCTCGCGGGTCAGTTCTCCCGCGCTCCAGGCCTGGTAAAAAGGATGGCGAAGCAGGTCAAACTTCGTGATACGTCCGTCCAGCTCTTGAAAAAATTGCTCACTCGTCATGGCGCCACTCCACAGGTAGGACAACTTGGCAAATATACAACTTGAACTCCCCCAAGGCTGTGATCAACCGCACGACCGGTTCACTCGTTACCGACAATCCCCTGACTTTCCAGCAGGATAGATGCCAATATGAATTTTTCTCTGGTCGCACTCGGACTCCTGCTGAGCCTGGCCGACGGGGCACAATCCCCCCGTTGTCCGGATGCTGCGCAGTGCCGGAGCGGGCCAGAAGGCAACTGTGTCGAAATCACCCGCGACCATCCGCGAGACGCTGCCACTGTGCCGTTTGGAAAATCTCACGCCCCCTTGACGGCCTGTGACGAGAACCTGATCTGGCTGTCCTGGGCTGGGCCGCGGGGAGACACTTGCGCGGCCAGTCCTGGCTTGTTCAAGCGGGTTGTTGACGCCTCTGCGGTTCAAGGCTTTTTCTATCGCGCTTGCTAAAATAAGAGGACGCCTTCTTCCCGTGACTTTCACCGAACAATTCGATGTCGTCGTCGTCGGCGCCGGACACGCCGGATGCGAGGCCGCGATGGCCTCCTCCCGCATGGGGCTGAAGACCGCCCTTTACACCCTCAACCTCGACCTTATTGCCCAGATGTCCTGCAATCCCGCCATCGGCGGCATCGCCAAAGGTCACCTTGTCCGCGAAATTGACGCCCTCGGCGGCATCATGGGCGAAGTCACAGACGCCGTCGGCATCCAGTTCCGTCTGCTCAACACCTCGCGCGGACCCGCCGTCTGGTCTCCCCGTGCCCAATGCGACAAGCAGGCCTACCGCATGAAAATGCGGGAAGTCCTTGAATCGCAGCCGAATCTGCGCATCAAGCAAGCCGAGGTCGCCGATTTGATCATCGAGGACCAAGCAGGGACAGGCGCCCCCGGCCACCCAGCCGAGCCAAGGTCGGCAAGCCGGCGCGCCAGCGGCATCAAACTCCGCGACGGACGCACTGTCGGTGCCAGCGCCGTCATCATCACCACCGGCACTTTCCTGAACGGCCTCATCCACTGCGGCGAGCAGCAATATCCCGCCGGGCGCTCCGGCGAACCCCCCGCTGTCCTCCTCGGCGAGGCCCTGAAGAAACTCGGCCTGCGCGGATGCCGCCTCAAGACCGGCACTCCCCCGCGCCTCGACGGCCGTACCATCGACTGGTCGCGCTTTGAGGAGCAGCCCGGCGATCCCGATCCGACGCCCTTCAGCTTCCGCACCCGCCGGGTTACGCATCACGACCGCCAGGTGCCCTGCTACATCGCCTTTACCACCGAGGAAACCCACCGCATCATCCGCGAGAACGTCCATCGCTCCCCGATGTACAGCGGCCAGATTCAATCCATCGGGCCGCGATACTGTCCTTCCATCGAGGACAAGATCGTCAAGTTCCCGGACAAGACCGCGCACCAGCTCTTTCTCGAACCCGAGGGCCTCAACACCCACGAAATCTACGTGAACGGCATGAGCACCTCGCTCCCCATTGACGTGCAGCTGGCGATCCTGAAATCGATTCCCGGCCTCGAATCCGCCGACGTGCTGCGCCCTGGCTACGCCATCGAGTACGACTCCATCGATCCCACCGAGCTCGAGCGCACGCTCGAAACCAAGCAAATCTCCGGCCTTTTCCTCGCCGGACAGATCAACGGCACCAGTGGCTACGAAGAAGCTGCCTGCCAGGGCCTGATGGCCGGCATCAACGCCGCGCTGAAGCTGAAGCAGCAGCAACCGCTCATCCTCGACCGCACCGAGGCCTACACCGCCATCCTCATCGACGATCTGATCTCGAAGGGCACCAACGAGCCCTACCGCATGTTCACGTCGCGGGCCGAGTTCCGCCTGCACCTCCGCATTGATAACGCCGACCGCCGCCTCACTCCCCACGGCCGGCGCGTCGGCCTGATTGATGACCAGGCGTGGGCCGGCTTCGAGGAAAAGCAAGCCCGCCTCGAGGCCCTGCGACAGTTGGTGGGCAAGACGAAGCTGACGCAGTCCATGCTGCGGGGGATTCAAAATACCGACGCAGGAACAGCCGCCGCGGCTGTCTGCGAGCGCCGCGATCCGGCCGCATCTGAGGATCGCCCGGGGACCTGCGGCGTTACCGCCGACCTGACCTCCGCCCTGGGCCAGCCGCTTGCCCAACTCCTCAAGCGTCCGGAAATCAGCATCGAGCAACTTACCCCCGTGCTGCGCGAGCTGAACCCCGCTTTCTTTGCGACTTTCGAGGAAGGAAGCGCGCCGGGCGTCCCGCTAGGCGCACAGGCGCGCAACGACCTCAAGTCCGTCGAAACCGAAATCAAGTACGCCGGATACCTCAGCCAGCAGCAGCGCGCCATCGATCGCCTCAAGAAAGCCGAGCAGCGCAACATCCCCGACTGGTTCGACTACAAATCGGTCAGCGGACTCTCCCGCGAGATGCAGGAGAAACTGCTCAAGATTCGCCCCCGCACCCTGGGCCACGCCTCGCGCATTCCGGGCGTCACCCCCGCCGCCGTCAGCCTGGTGAACGTCTATATCGAAATCCAGGCCAAACGCCGCCAGCAAGCCAGCACCGTGTAAGTTCTGCTTAGTTCTCCCGCTGTCCGCAACGAACGCATCGGCTTTCTCGGTCGCCACGGTCACCGGCGGGCCAAATCTCCATGACCTGCCCGACGGCCAGCTTCGCCGGAAGTACAACTTCCCGGCAGCGGCCGCTTACCAGAGATTTTCCTCCGCCGGCCGAGGGCGCCTGGGCACTCCCTGATCCATGTCCGAAAATGGCGAGCCGATTCCCACGGGTTGTTCTATGGTATTTCCAGCACCATGCAACTCGATCCCAAGATCTGTTCCTGTGCCCGCCTGGCGCGTGATCCCCGTTTCGACGGACGCTTCTTCGTCGCGGTCCTCACCACGCGTGTTTATTGCCGGCCGGTGTGTCCCGTTCGTGCACCCATGGAAAAAAACGTGCGCTACTACCCGAGCGCGGCCGCCGCCGCCGAAGCCGGATTCCGTCCCTGCCTCCGCTGCCGTCCGGAATCCTCGCCCGGCACGCCCGCCTGGCTGGGCACTTCCGCCACTGTCTCCCGCGCCCTGCGGCTGATCAGCGAAAGCGCGCTCGAAGACGGTGGCGTCGACTCGCTGGCTGCGCACCTGGGCATCGGCTCGCGCCATCTGCGGCGTCTTTTCCTGCAGCATCTCGGCTCCACTCCCATTGCCATCGCCCAGACCCGCCGCCTGCACTTCGCCAAAAAACTGCTCGACGAGACCGACCTCCCCATGCAGGACGTGGCGCTGGCCTCCGGCTTCGGCAGCGTTCGCCGCTTCAACGCCACCATCCAGCAGACTTACAGACGCACACCCACTCACATTCGTCATCTTGCGCGCCGCGCCCCGGCCGAAGAACAGCATAAGTACTGCCTCCTGCTGCGCTTCCGCCCGCCCTTTGATTGGGATGGACTTCTCGAATTCCTCGCTCCCCGCGCGACGCCCGGTGTCGAAGCCGTCGAAGCGGGATGCTATCGCCGCACCTTCCGTCTCGCCAACCAAAACGGATGGCTGGATGCCAGCCTCGACGCGGCTGCCAACGCGGTCGCCCTGCGCATCCACTTTCCCGATCCCCGCTCCCTGTTTCTCATCGTCGAACGTGCCCGCCGCGTGTTCGATCTTTCCGCCGATCCGGATGACATCGCGCGCCACTTGCGCCGCGATCCCTTGCTTGCGCCCCGTCTCGCCTCGCGCCCCGGCCTGCGTGTACCCGGCGCCTGGGACGGTTTTGAGCTTGCGGTTCGCGCCATCCTCGGCCAGCAAGTCACCGTCCGCGGGGCCACCACACTCGCCGGACGCCTCGTCCGCGCATTCGGCATGCCCGTGGCTGCCAATCACCGGCTTACCCACGTTTTCCCTGACGCCGCCTCGCTCGCCGAAGCCGATGTCGCCCGCATCGGCCTGCCGCGCGCCCGCGCCCATAGCATCCGCGCGCTCGCCCGGGCTGTCATGAATCATGACTTGCATTTCTCCCCCGCCGCCAACATCGAGGAATTCTTCGATCGTTTCCGCAGTCTCCCGGGGATTGGCGATTGGACGGCCCACTATGTCGCCATGCGCGCCCTGGGAGAGCCCGACGCCTTCCCCGCCGCCGACCTGGGCCTGCTTAAGGCCACCGGTCTCGCCCACGCCAGCCGGCTCGCAGCCCGCGCCGAAGCCTGGCGCCCCTGGCGCTCCTACGCCGCCATGCACCTGTGGCAGAGGCTTGGGGAAACGGACACCATCGCCCGTCCATCGAGCGCAGCGAAGGATCCGTGGCCGAAATCCCGCCAAGAGCGAACACCAGTCGCGAAGCGACGTCATTCGTCAGACCGGCACGCAAGCGCCGGAGCGGCGCCATAGCAACGCCGAGCCGCTTCAGCGGAAACGCCACCAGGAGGCATGCATCATGACCACCTACACCGCGATCGAGAGCCCCATCGGACCGCTCCTGCTCGTGGCCGACGACGCCGGACTCCGCCGTATCGATTTCAAGAGCAGCAAGCGCGCCCATCCCCCCGACCCCGCCTGGCAGGAAGATCCTCGCCCCCTGAAAGACACCATCCGCCAGTTGCGCGCCTACTTCGCGGGGAAGCTTGAAACCTTCGACCTCCCGCTCGCCCCGGAGGGCACGTCGTTCCAACAAACGGTCTGGCGGCGTCTCTGCGGTATCCCTTACGGAGAAACCATCTCCTACGGAGAACTCGCCCGACGCGTCGGCAACCCCAAGGCAGCGCGCGCCGTGGGATTGGCCAACGGTTCCAATCCCATCCCCATCATCATCCCCTGCCACCGCGTCATCGGCAGCAACGGCAAACTCACCGGATACGGCGGAGGCCTTCCGATCAAGGAGAAACTCCTCGCCCTTGAACGCCGCCAACTCACCCTGCTCTGAAGGACCGTTCCTGGCGACCTTTACGAAACCGTTGCCTCCTAGCGGTAAAACGCCTTTTTTTGGTTTACCATTAAGGGAAAAGTATTTCCCCATCCGTCGGCATCGAACAAATATATGGATATGAAGACTGCCATCGCCGCGCTCGTGCTGCTACTCGCCGCCACCTTCGCCGCCGCGCAGAACGACACCTCCGCCCTGAAACCTCCCAAGGGATCTCAGGTCGCCATCGTGGTTTTCGAAGACTTGCAGTGTCCCGACTGCCGCCGCGCTGCCCCCCTGGTCGCCGAAGCCGGACGAACCTACAAGATCCCCGTTGTCCGGCACGATTTCCCCCTGCCCATGCACAACTGGTCGTTCGACGCCGCGGTGATCGCCCGCTACTTCGACACCCATTCCAAGCAGCTGGGCAACGACTACCGCGACTACATCTTCCAGCACCAGCCGGAGATCACTCCGCCTACACTGCGTTCGTTCTCCGAGAAATTCGCCGCCGACCATAAGGTCGACCTGCCTTTCGTGGTCGACCCCCAGGGCAAGTTCGCCGACGAAGTCCGCGCCGACCGCGACCTCGGTCAGCGTATCGGCCTCGAACACACGCCGACGATTTATGTGGTCAGCAACAAGACTCAGGGAAAACCCTTTGTGGAAGTGGTCGACCGCAGCCAGCTATTCCAGCTGATCGACGCCATGAAGAGCGAATAGCCCCTATAGGGACAGCCGCCTGGGTTGTCCCCTGTGCAAACGAAAGCAGCGTTTTCGCAAGGCAGTTGATGCCGCCCTACTTCTTCGCCCCGCTCTTTCGCAGAATATCCAGCGCAAACTCCCGCACCCAGTTGACCGCCACTCCATACCCCGCCTGCGCGAGCGACGCGTACATGCCGTCCTTCCACGCGCTGCGGTTGTTGGCCGGCTTCCAGGTGCTCGCGATCACGCCCGCCGCGAATGTCCCCCCGTACAGCGGGATCTGCGGCCGCAACTGCTGTTCCGTCTGGTTGTAAGTCACGAAGTTGCGCACAATGGCGTGCCGCGTCCGCGGCCAGAATCCCGTACACCGGCACACGTCGTACCGTGGCTCGTAACCCAGGACAGCGTTACCGGCCGCCACCAGCGAATTGCCGATGGCGAACTGTCCGAAGTGGGATGCGTACCGCTTCCCGTAGCCCCCGATCCCTCCGCCCCACTCATAGGGAATGCCGCGCGCCTGGTCGATCCCCGC
>DATFTE010000020.1:0-53709 GCA_035262225.1 Terriglobales bacterium | reverse complement strand
GGATCGAATTCCAATGATAGAAATACGTAGGACTGCCCCCGACTCCACCCGTGAAAGGCGTAATCCCGGAAATAAACACCTGGGACGCCGCCCGGCCGGCAAATGCGGTACCGCCAACCCCCAAGTCGGTCCTGGTCGCATCAGGATTTATCGCAGTCACGCTCTCATTGTTGTTCACGGCCTCGTGGTTCCCACCAATGCGGATGCTGTTCGCAAAACCGGGCGTGAAGATGTGAGTCCATTCTATAGAAGCGAACTGTCTGGCAGTAAGAGTGTCGAATTGAACGTTGTTTAATCCGTCCGGAGAAGTGTATGGCGTTCGGTCATACATATATGTACCGAACAAGCTGTTGTTTTCAGAGAATTTGTGATCGATTCGAGTAGTAAAGAAATTCTCGTTGACCACTTGCTGTCCTGCGAACGTAAAGATGCCAATGTCCCCGTTGCTCCCGGGTAGAGGAGCGCTGGGCAAATGGTAGAAGGTGAAATAGGCCTGCGCATTTGGGTCTACGGCTACAGGAGTTGGAGTACATGGATTAGCCGGATCATCAGGCGCCGAACACAGAGTCCCATTCCGCGCCGCTTGCGAGGGCACAGTCGTAAAGGTGGTGATGCCTTTCGACTGCCGGATAGCCTCGAAATCGGCGAAGAAGAATGTACGGTTTTTGAAAATCGGCCCGCCCACGGCACCACCAAACTGGTTGCGCTTGAATGGTGGTATACCAGTCACCGGGTCGTCGAAATAGTTCCTCGCATCCAGTGCGCTGTTACGCAGGAACTCGTATGCAGTCCCGTGAAACCGATTTGTTCCCGAGCGCGTAATGGCGTTGACGACGCCACCCGAGGTCTTGCCATACTCGGCCGAGTAGTTGCTGGTGATGACCGAGAACTCCTGAATGGCGTCGACTCCGAGGTTCCCCCCCAGTACGCTCCCGGGGGCGCCGTTGGCATAATCGTTGAGGCTGACGCCGTCCAAGCGATAGTTGTTCTGCTGGGGACGCGCACCGGAGATGGTCAACTGTTGCCCAAAGCCACGATTACCTCGATCCGTTCCCGCTGTAAATGAAGGCTGCGTCTGGATCGCGTTCACGCCAGCCTGAAGTTCAGCTAGGTCCGTCCAACTGCGGCCGTTCAGAGGCAGTTCACGAACCGTGGTCGCGTTGACCACGGCGCTGATATCGGAGGTTGACGTTTGCACTGCAGGAGCTTCGCTCTGGACCTCAACCGTCTCTACCGCGGCGCCGATCTGCATCGTCAAGTCCAAAACTTGAGAGGCTCCTACCGTCAAGGAGATGCCGTTTCTTACTTCGGTTCTGAATCCCTTGGCGGTGTACTTCAGGTCGTAGGTCCCCGCCTGCATATTCGGCGCGGTGTAGAAACCGTCGGTATTGGTGGTGACGGCGCGACTGATCCCGGTCGCCGGGTTTGTGATTTCGATTTCAGCCCCAACGATTACGCGGCCGTTGGAATCCGAGACTGTTCCTGAAATGGTTCCACCGGTTACCTGCGCCTGAATATTTGTTGGCAGCGTGACAGCACAGACAAGCACTAAAGAGAGAAAACTTGCACCGAACGTTCTCACATTCGAATGACAAGGCATAGGCCCTCCCGCTTGTGCGGCGAGATTACCTCAAGCGAAAAGCATCAACACACATTAATTTCCATTCATCTGCCAGGCTCACTTTCTCGACCCGAATCGGATGGTTCTATCCCGAGGGCAAGGGCGTGCTCGCCGATCGTCTCGCCCTGGTTTACGCCAGGTGCGCATCGCTGGGGAGTGACGCGGTGAACGGGTTGCTAATCCGTGACGATTGTTACTAAGTTGCTCGCATGGAGAATTTTCAAAACGACGTCAACCGTGACAACCGCCGGCAAGGGCCAAACTCCTGACTTTGGGCCGCCTTCGTCTCGAGGAATGGGGTTAGTGGGCGGCCGTAGTCCCTTGTGCGACTCTGAATTCCCACGGGTGGGCGTAGAATTTGCTTTGAACCGATCAAGACCCTTTTGCAACCTTTGAGGCCTCTGCCCGATACCAGAGGCCTCTCTTAGTTCTTCCCATCAAGTCTCCCCAGCCGTCCGGCTCCGATATGCTCCGTTTAGGTGGGGTCACCGATGCGCGCGAATTAGAGAAAGCCTAGCTGCGCCTCTGTGTTCTTGCTTACTTGCGTGGCGCTGATTCCAATTCAGGCGAAGGCTGCACAAGGCGAAGGCGGAGGACAAAGTCCTCCGCCATTGTTGGACTAGCCGATGGGAGAAAATAGGACCAGGGTGAGCGGCAGTTGCAGGAAGCCGGTTTCGGGATCGATTCCGGGCTTTGAGGAAGCACCTACCGACCAGGTGTTTGTCGTACCCGGTAGCACGAAAGCGCCGTTCAGTTGCTGAGACGTGTCGCGAGTGGGGCTGGCGATGATGCTCCACGCGGTTCCGTCGAAGTGCTCCACCAGGGTTTTGTCTTGGCCGTTGGTGGCCGCATCCTCGAAGAAGCCGAACGCGTAGACATCGCTGCCAGAAACCGCAGCAACTCCGCGAAATGCGTTCGCAGCGCCGGCCGCCGTGCTCTGGTTCGGGGTGGAAATGACGCTCCACTTGCTTCCATCCCAATGCTCTACCAGCGTGAGAACGCGTTGATTGTTTGCGTCGTTCAGGAGGCCAGCTGCCGTGACGTCGGTAGCTGAGGTGGCGGCAACACTGGTCAGGACATTCTGATTGAGAGGGCTCTTGGGAAGCGGGTTAGGGCTGGGGACTACCTTCCAAGTGGTGCCATCGAAGTGCTCCACTAGCGTCTGGATCGAAGTGGTGGCCTGATCGGTGCGCGTTCCGACAGCCCAAATGTCGGTAGCCGAATTGGCGGAGACGGCGGAGAGCACGTTCCCGGTGGTCGGGCTCGGGCTCGGCATGACTGTCCATGCTGTGCCATCCCAGTGTTCCACCAGCGTCAGCACGGCACCATTCGAGGCTGGCTGGAATCCAACCGCAAAGACGTTGTCCGATGCCAGGGCGATGACGCCGTTCAGCGCTGAGTTATCGTTCGTCCTCAGCTTCGGGCTGGGAACCGCTTTCCAACTGGAGCCATCCCAATGGAGGATCATGGGCCGCAGCAGGGCAGTGCAGGTAAAGGAAAATCCCACCGCCCACACGTCGTTCGAGGAAACGGCGGCCACGCTGTTCAGCACGTTGCCGGTGTTGCTGTTTCTGCAGTTGGGAGTCGAGCCCGGATTCGGTGTGGAGACGGTAGCCCAATTGGAACCATTCCAATGCAAGGCCAGGGTGCGCGAATCGTTCAGATTATTGTCATGCTTGTAGCCCACGGCCCAAGCGTCTGAGGTGGACACCGCTGTCACGGCGTTCAGAGTGTTGCCCTGAGCGTCGGGACTGGGAGAATTTTGGATAGAAAAGATGGAAGTTTGCGCCAGACTCAATTGCGACAATGCCAACATCAGAACCACCGGAAGCGACCAGGTTCTGAAACGCCAGCGCACCACATCGACACGGAAACCTTCACACTTCATTCGTTTTTGCCCCATTTCAAATTGGAGATTGACCCGAACAAGTGCAGTCTATGAAGAGAGTGGGGTGGAGTTGTCTGCAGGTTGCAAAAACATTGTCAACAGGCGACGGAAGACTTTGAGGGTGATCTCGCAGAAAAAACGCGCGGTTGATCAGTCCGCGCCCGAATTGCTCTAAGATGTTGGGACGGCCTGGATCTCCAGGCCGTCCCAATTTTCGCTTACTCGTTTGTAATGGTGACCTTGTTCGCGTCCAGTTTGGTTAACGTCACACTGAACTTCTCGTTGTATGTTTTGGCGCGATCCTGAAGCATACCGATCGCCATAGCCTCGCCGAGGAGGTTCGAGTTGTAGGTACTCTTGCGCCAGTGAATTCCAGCGTGAATACCGTGACCAAAGCTGACATTGCTCATCAGCTTGTTGAGTTCGCCGCCGACGGTGATCTGACCCGCATCTCCACCGGTCTAGGGCACAAGCGACAATCCATCGCTCGAGGGCACCATCGGATTCGGAATCACGTAGTTCTCGTCGAAGAAGAACTTCAGGAGGGTGATGGCTGCGCCGCCCACCGTACCGTGACCGTTCGGGTCGCAGGGGCAAGCCGGGGAACCCTCGGGGAAGCTCTGCGGCAGTAAGTAGGTACCGTACTTGCTGAAGCTATTGGCCACCGCCTGGAAGTTCGCCACGGAACTGTCGGTCTTGGCCAACGCTGCACCTGCCCGGGCGGTCAGCCACATGCCCCCTCGCTCGGGTAAGGGTACCTTCATTTTGTTAGGCTTCCACTGACCGCCTGTGATTCCTTCCTTAGCCAGCTTAGCTGGCCGGGATCAGATAGCCGCGAATCACCGCCTGGATAATCGTGCTATTCGACGAGCCACCAAAGCAGTTTGGAAGGACTGAGACTACGATGCCACTGGTGAGATGCTGTTGCGTAGCTAACGAGCCACCCGGATCCGCCAGCACGAAGCTGTCCAGCACTGGGACTGAGCCGGTGCCCAGCTCCAACCCAACCGCGCTGTAATATCCCGGTGAATTGCCGGTAGAAAATGCGGACAGATCCACGTCCGTGATGACCAGATCTTTTCCGCTTGGAATGGTGAACAAGCTGGAATTGCCGCTCGCATCAACTTGAATCCAAGATGACGACGGGCAATTGCTGGTGCCGAAGCTTAGCAGGACGACGTGCTCGCTGGGGAGCTGGCCCATGTGCGTAGCCAGGCTGGCCCCAGCGGTTGCTGTCGGCACAGGCTTCGAAGCGGTATTGGCCACCGTTACTCCCGGCGTGCCCGTGAGGCTCACCGCCGGCGTGCCGGAAATGCTAACCGCCGGAGTGTTAGCGACGGTGACGCTAGGGGTATTTGCGACATTGACATTAGGGGTATTTCCAACGTTTACGGTCGGCGTGTTCACCACGTTGACATTCTGATTCATGGGGCTGTTGTTCGAGGGAGGGGTTCCAGCGGCTGCTGTTGTGGCTCCGACTATCATCGTGGCAATCACGATGGACGTGGCTACGATGAAGTTAATGCCTTTGCTTAACGTACCATTCGTAGGCGTGGCCATTCTCTGAATCGTTTGTTCCCGCATAGTTGGCTCCTAGTTTGTTAACTTGGCAGGGTGTGCCTTCATGCCTTCATCCATATAGGCGAAAAAAAGGGGGGCTATTTTGCGCGAGGCCAAGAGATTTCTTGCGGGAGGGCGTGGGCGCGGGTTACAGGACGGGAGAGCGCGCTAGGCCTGATTGCCGGAGCTTGTCGGGATCGAACCGACGACCTCATCATTGCGAACGGAAACAGTCGCTCCCTACATTGAGCAACTGCGGCGAGATGCTGCATGCTAGCTAATCGTCTGGCTTCAGACTTTTACACCGTTGTCTGCGACAACTCTTTGGAGCCCTAGTGTCTGCTGGGCGGACGCCCGCTTATGAAGTGTACAGAGCGGGATCCCGGGTTATCGTCGGACGAGGACGTAGTTAGAGGTACTCGCGGCAGATTAAAGCCCATGAAAGCCGTCCAGCATCTGGATGGTCTGTAGGGACAATCGGAATCCAGCCATAGCTCATCACTCTACATATAGAGTAAGTCGTCACAGCGGGCTCAGAAAAAGGGCGTAGTTTGAGCGGAGAGAGTTACGGCCCGATGGTAGTCATATCGGGAGGATGGATCTGTAGTAATGCCACTGTCCATTGGCGGAACCATGTGGTCGTGGGCGATTCTCGGACGAAATGGGACGATCCTCGGTTTTTTTAGCCTCAAGCCAATTTATTTGGCGTTTATGCGAGGCTTGTTAACATCGCTGTGGGGACGGCTGCAGGGAAGCCTGCCGGGGAGGATTAGTGCGGATCCTGCTGGTCGAAGATCAACCTGACGCAGCCCAGATTCTGGCGAAAGGCCTGCGCGAACAGTCCTACGCCGTCGACATCGCGGGGGATGGAGACACGGCGCTCTACCAGGCTAGCGTTAACGACTACGACTTGATCCTGCTGGATGTCATGCTCCCACGTCGAAGCGGCCTCGATGTCTGCCGGGAGTTGCGGACCACCGGATCGGCTTTGCCGATTTTGATGCTTACTGCGCGAGATGCCGTAGAGGAACGCGTCCAGGGGCTGGATGCGGGAGCAGATGATTACCTGAGCAAGCCGTTTGATTTTCCAGAGCTGTTGGCCCGGATTCGGGCATTGCTGCGCCGGGGACCCGCGGTGCGTCCCGCGATCTTGCAAGTCGGCGATTTGATGATTGATACACGTTCGCGCAGGGCATTGCGTGGCAACCAGATCATCGAATTCACATCCAAGGAATACGCCTTGGTCGACTACCTGGCCCGGCACGCGGGTCGGGTCGTAGGCCGTGCTGAAATTGCGGAGCATGTGTGGGATGAGAACTTTGATCCATTCTCGAACGTGATCGAAGTTTACATCCAACGCCTGCGTCGCAAGATTGATGATGGGTATAGGCGCCGGCTGTTGTGCACGGTGCGTGGTGAGGGGTACATGCTGTGCTCGGGGGAGCCCATCGCCGATGTTGAGTAGTCTTCGCACACGATTGACGTTGTGGTACGTTGGCGCTTTCAGCGTCGTGTTACTCCTCTTCAGCGTTGGGGTTTATTTTTTCGTGGATCGCATTCTGCACGAACGGTTGCAGACCAATCTGCACTCCACCCTTACGATTGGAAGGTCTGCCGTTGCACACATCGCGGTCCAAGAATCAGCGCTGCCAGCGTTGGAGAATCCTGCCTTTTCGGGACAGGTGATTGCGCTGCTTGACCGGGAAGGACGGGTGCTCGCAAGGCAGCCCCTGAATTCCAATACGCCATTGCGGCTTCCGTCTTTTCCTCTCCACATTTCGGGAAGCCCGCAATCCTACGATCTGGACGAATCTCGAGAAGATGCAGATGACAGTTGCAGCGGCGTTTACCAGCAGGTAACAGATGCTTACGGGCAGCGGTATTTGCTAGTTGTGGTGGAATCGACGGAAGTCCTCGGCGACCAGCTGGATACTTTGAAAAATGTGTTCGTCGTTGCCGTGGGGCTGGCGTGCACCGTGACATTCCTCAAATACCCGAACTCTTTGGGCCTCGGGCATGTTTTGGAATGGCAAGCCCGAAATGATGCAGTCCGCTAAATCGAGCCCAAGATGCGCAAGCTGTGTCCATATGCTCTCGCCGCAGGTATGGACAATGTGTGCCCGCGGATCAGGAATGAATGCTCTGAGTCGAGTCACGAAATCGCTGATTATCCTGAGCGAATCGCCGCGTAAAGAAGTGAGCGACTTATTGTGCGTTCACCGGGCTCAATCCAAGCGGGACCGTTGTCGGAATGACCGCTCTTTAGCTCTATCTACCTAATAAGTTTCACAATTTTCGGCTACTGGCCGATTCGGAAGACCGTTCCTCCCGTCGACTCGGTTCCGTTCTGACCGCCTTCCGAAGTAGTTCCATACAAGCTTCCAGCAGGGTCGAAACGCAAACCGCCACGCGGCGAAGATCCATCAGCCAAGGTAAAACTGTGGACGATTCTCGTGGTCCATTGCTCGCCCGTTGTGGCTGGAGGAATCACCTTAAACACCGTGGTGTGGTGGTTCCATACAGAGCCCCTGACTTGCTCAAGAGGAGACTGGTCGCGGGTATTGCCCCGTCTTGACCACCGGAAAACCTATGAAGAACCGTGTAGGTCCACTGATTTCCTGTCATGGGCGGAGTAAGCTGGAACGCCACGCCGAACTTCTGCAGACCGCCGAATTCAGCGGTGCCGTAAAGTGAACCGGCAATGTCGATGACCAAACCGGCGACAGGACATTTGCCATCTGGACCCTCGAACGTATGGATCACGGTCTCGGTCCATTGTCCGCCGAAGGGAGTCAATTTGAATATCACACCGCAGCCGCCGCCATCATTACAGCGAATGTCGCCTGCCATTTCAGTAGTGCCATAGAGCGAACCCGCCTTATCGAAAACCAACCCAGCCACTGGATTGCCACCATCCGCGCCGAATTTGAAACTGTAGAGCACCGATTCCGTCCATGCTCCTCCAGACGTTGTAGGAGCCACGAGCTCGAACACCGTTCCTTGACCGCGCGCGCCGCCTCCAAGAGTCGTTCCATAGAGATTGCCGGTGCGATCAAAGATGAGGCCGGCCAACGGTTCCGCCCCGTCCGGTCCCGAAAAGTTGAACAGTACCGTCTCGGTCCATTGGTCGCCCTCCATTGCTGGCGGAGACAACTCAAACACCGTGCCCAGGCGGTTGGTTCCTCCACCGGCAGTGGTTCCGTAAAGGTTTCCTGCTTTGTCGATGATAAGCGGCGCTTCCGGGGCAAAGCCATCGCCGGTGTTGGTGGTGAAGTAGTGAATCACGGTTTGGGTCCAGGGATCGCCGCTATGGGTCGGCGGCGTCAGCTTGTACGCCACGCCAAAACCCGAGCTTCCGCCTTGAGAAGTTGTTCCGTACAGCGCGCCGCTGGAGTCGGCGACCAGTCCCGCCAAGGGAAGATTTCCGTCGGTACCGCCAGTGAAGCTGTAGAGTGTCGTTAGAGGAGGAGCGGCGACGATAGTCCCAACAGACAGCAGGACTGCAACAGAGATCGCTAACACGGCATGGGGAAATTTGGTCGGCATGGATACTACCCCTGCGATGTGGTTAGGAACTGCGTTTGAGCACTTTCACATGATGGAAGTCATAGGTTCGAATCCTATACTCCCACCATCCTTATCATGGTCCGGACCGGAGACGTAGGCACCAGAACGTTCCGGAGATATAGGTTACACCTTCGGCCCAAAGGGGTTCTCCGAGGGCTGCAAGGTTTTTTCCTCCACCAGGGGGATTGATTAAAGGAGACCGAGTGGCGCCGACAAACCGCCCCCACTCCGAGAACGGAGCACATCTGCCTGTACTGGAATGGGCCAAGTCGTGTGATCAGGAATCCACGCCGACCCTTCAATCTACGTCTCGGACAGTCTGAGTTCGTCGCGTTATGGGGTTCTGTGAGCGACACAGTGAAGGAACTGCCTGCGGTTGCTTCGTTAAATTCCAGATCAGCCGGGGTACCCGTCCCGAATGCGACGACCATCTGCTGGACTGGGTCAACCCGACGATGCCAAGAAGATCCATTCATCAATCGACAAGGTGTACAAGCGGGAGAATCTGGAGATGGCCTGGGGGAAAGGTAAAGGAAAACCGGGTTCGTAGAGGGTGGATGGGCGACGCGGCCAAGATCCGAGCCAAGCGAATACGTAAGAAGACCGATTCCAACCTTCCTTTTGATCCTGCCATCGTGATCTGCGGGGCGGTTTGCGCCGCTCGGCAAGACTGGTAGCCTAGATGCGTGGGAAAGCAGGAAGACGACGAGTTCCTCGCGGTCGCAGGCCGCGAGGTGTGTATAACCCATCCGGACAAGCTCTACTTCTCGGAGACGGTGCGCCTTACCAAGCGTGAGCTGGTACAGTATTACCTCTCTGTAGCTTCAGGCGCTCTTGCCGGAATTCAAGATCGACCAATCGTTTTGAAGCGATTTGTAAACGGTGCCGGGGAGCCAGCGTTTTACCAAAAGCGCGCGCCCCAACAGCGTCCGCCCTGGCTGCGAACTGTAACGTTGTCGTTTCCATCCGGCCGAACAGCGGAAGAAATAGTGATTGATGATGCGGCGGGGTTGGCATGGGTTATTAATCTCGGTTGTATTGAACTCCACCCCCACCCAGTTCGCGCAAGCGATCTCGAACATCCAGACGAATTGCGGATTGATCTTGACCCGGTTCCCGGAGTCGGCTGGTCTGAAGTATGTCGCGTAGCCCTTGAAGTGCAGGCGTTCTTGATGGAGGCCGGCTTGCATGGCTGGCCAAAGACCAGCGGCTCGCGCGGCATGCACATCTACGTTCGAATTGAGCCGCGGTGGAGCTTCACCGAAGTGCGGCGTGCGGCGGTTGCGTTGTCTCGGGCCATCGAGCGGCGAGCTCCGAAGTTTGCCAGTTCGAAATGGTGGAAAGAAGAGCGCCACGGTGTGTTCCTCGATTACAACCAGAACGCAAAAGACCGCACCACTTGTTCGGCATACTCGGTGCGTCCGGTACCTGATGCTCGGGTCTCAGCGCCCCTTCGCTGGAACGAAGTACCGGATTGCGATCCCGCAGAGTTTACGGTTTTTACCATGCCCAAGCGGTTTGCGGAAATAGGCGATCCCCACGCGGAAATGAATGAGGCGCCCGCATCTCTCGAACCGTTGCTCGAGCTCGCTGCCCGTGATGAAGCTGAAGGATTGGGCGATGCTCCCTGGCCTCCGCATTTTCGGAAAATGGACTCAGAAGGCCCGAGGGTTGCGCCTTCACGAGCGAAATCCAAACTGAAGCTGCCGCGAATCAAAATGCCCCTGATCGTGGTTGCCAATTCACCAGACAAGAACGCAGCTCTTGCGGGCCTGGAGCGCTGGAAGGCGAAACATGCCAGCGTCGTTGGATTTCTCACGCCGGAAGACGTGCTGGTCGATTCCATGCGGGGTAGGTCTTCCACTTGGACGCGAATTCGAGTCAACCTGCGACATGTGCCAGAAAACCTTCTACCATCACAAGAAACGCCCGACCCGGATGATGATCCCACGCGAGAGTGGCGCGAGCGGAGCAAAGAGCAGAAACGCACAAGAAAGCAGGATCGCAAGAGCTAACGCCCGGAAGGAAAGATGGCGGCCAGTTCCTGGGCTGGAACCACCTCGAGTTGGGCATAGGTGCAGTCCGCAGGCCTCTTGTCAGGTCTCCAGCGACGAAACTGAGCCGTGTGACGAAAGCGATCTCGTTGCATGTGATCATATGCGACTTCGGCCACCAGTTCAGGCCGCAACGGTTCCCAGGACAAATCCTTGTCTTGACTCCATCGGCTCTGGCCGCCGGGCATGCGCTTAGGGCCGTTCACCTGATCGACATCAACCTCAGCCCAAGCCTTCCACGGGTGATTCACCAGAGCATCTTCGCGATAAGGTTTGAGAAACTCCGCTAGCTCGAGCCGTTTTGCGTTGCTGAAACTGGCGCAGACTCCCACATGCTGGAGTGAGCCGGAGCGATCGAACAGTCCAAGTAGCAAGGAACCAACCAAGGTGCGATCGCCCTTTTTATGCCATCGGAAACCCGCAACCACGCAGTCGCAATCGCGCTCATGCTTGATCTTGAGCATCACACGTTTATCGGGCTGGTAGGTTCCGTCGGCAGGTTTCGCGATTACTCCGTCGAGGCCCGCTCCCTCGAAGCGCCGAAACCAATCCTCTGCAATTCTTCGATCGCGTGTAGCAGGAGTGAGATGAATCGGAGCCGCTGAATTGGCTAGCAGCAACTCAAGTTCTCGTCGGCGGATTTCGAATGGTTCGCTGCACAGGTCACGATCGTCACGGCATAGCAGATCAAAAAACACAAATGACGCCGGGGTTTGCTGTGACAAGAGTTTGGCCCGCGAGGCTGCGGGGTGTAACCTGAGTTGCAGAGCATCAAAGTCGAGCTCATTGTCCTTAACAATGACCAGTTCACCATCCAGTACACAACGGTCTGGCAGACTATGGCTCAGAGGCTCGAGCAGCTCAGGGAAATACCGGTTGAGAGGCTTTTCATCACGGCTCTGGATGAGAATTTCATCGCCGTCGCGAAAAACCAATGTACGAAACCCATCCCACTTAGGTTCGAATATCCAATCTCCATCAGACGGTAAATGATCCACCCGCTTCGCGAGCATTGGCAGCACTGGCGGATTGACGGGGAGATTCACTGCTTCATCTTATAACGGGCTCGGTTCACTCTCTCTTAGGCAATCGAGAGCTGGGTTTCACCTGCGCCCTGTCAGGTTGCCGCTTGCCCAAGTATCCGCCAAAAGCATCCGTTGGGCATTTGAAGTAAAGAGGATTTGTGTTCACTCACAGGTTCGACGGTCCGGATGAGGTCTCGCCCAGCATCCGTTTTCACCATTTAGCCGCGAGCTCCAACCTTGCGCTGATCGCGCTCGCAGCGTCAAGGCATCCTTAAGCCCAATAAGAACCAAGCCCCAACGCGTAGTCGAAATCTGACGGATTGGAAGCTCTTTCGGTGCTGCCGGGTCACTGGGACTGACTCACGGAGGGGCGACGTTGTGGCAATGCGACCAAATCTTCTTGCCAACCTCCAGTCTCGAAGTGTTCCTCGATCATCTGCTTCCGCCATGACAATCGAACGACCTCACATGCTCGAGGACTATCGCAGATGGTTGGCTCTGCGGCATCGCGAGTTCAAATGAACGACCTGCGGAGCTGGGTCGTTCTCGGGTTCCCTGAGAATCGCATTTCGCACCGTGGTCGACGTCACCGCCTCTCATTGACTTGCTCTGCCGCCACTCATAAGATGGCTGCCCAGCGTCACTTCTCCCCTGGAAAATTCTTACCCAATGATTGGCGAGATCATTTCTCACTACCGGGTGCTGGAAAAGCTGGGCGGGGGCGGCATGGGCGTGGTGTATAAGGCCGAAGATATGCGCCTGCACCGCTTTGTGGCGATGAAGTTTCTGCCTGATGAGGTGGCACGCAATCCCCAGGCCCTGGGCCGATTCCAGCGGGAAGCGCAGGCAGCGTCAGCGCTCAACCATCCCAACATTTGCACGATCTACGACATCGGTGAGCAGGAAGGCCGCGCCTTCATCGTGATGGAGTTCCTTGAAGGTGTCACGCTTAAGCACCTGATCGTGGGCAGGCCGATGGATCTGGAGACGGTCTGCACGCTTGGCATCGAAGTAGCCGACGCGCTCGACGCTGCCCACGCCAAAGGCATTGTGCACCGCGACATCAAGCCCGCAAACATCTTCGTCACCAGTCGTGGGCACGCCAAGATTCTCGACTTTGGCCTGGCGAAGCTTTCTCCAGCCAGCCCAAGCTTCACCGCAGAGCCCAACGGTCTTACCGCACAGGAAACCGCTATCGGCGAGGAACACCTCACCAGCCCGGGCTCGACGCTGGGCACTGTGGCTTACATGTCGCCCGAGCAAGCACGGGGAAAGGAGCTTGACGGCCGCAGCGACATTTTTTCCTTTGGCGCAGTGCTCTACGAGATGGCGACCGGCACGCTGCCTTTTCGCGGTGAGACTTCGGCGCTGATTTTCCAGGCGATTCTCGACCGCGCACCCACGCCGCCGATCCGTCTGAACCCCGACCTGCCACCGAAGCTCGAAGACATCATCAACAAGGCTCTGGAGAAAGACCGCAACCTACGCTATCAGCACCCCGCCGATATTCGCGCCGATCTGCAGCGCTTGAAGCGGGATACGGACACCGGGCGAGCTATCGCCGTCGCCGGTTCCGGGTCGGTGGCAGCCGCGCAGGAATCCTCCGCGCATATCGCGCCACCGGCGCCTCCGACCGCGGCAGCCGCAGGTTCGTCGTCGGCAGCCTCCCCAGCCTCGTCCGCTCAAGTAGTAACAGCTTCCCCTTCCTTTCCCATCAGCGCCGCGCGCGTGAGCGCTGCCTCTGCTCCCGCAATTGCTCCGCAAAAACCACGCAGGGGCATGTACCTCGTTGCCGCCGTTATCGTGCTGGGCATGATCCTCGCAGGGGGGTTGTATTTCGCCTCCCACCGCTCTGCCAAGCTCAGCGAAAAAGACTCCATTCTGCTCACTGACTTTGTGAACACTACCGGCGAAAACGTCTTCGACGGCACGTTGAAGCAAGCTCTGGCCACGCAGCTTGAGCAGTCGCCTTATCTCAACATTCTCCCTCAGTCCAAGATTCGCGAAGCGCTACATTTCATGGGACGGCCCGACGATCAGCGCATTACCAGCGACGTCGCCCACGACATCTGCCTGCGGGAAGGCGCCAAGGCTATGCTGACTGGCTCGATCGCCCCGCTAGGCAGCCACTACGTGATTACTCTGGCGGCCGTCAATGCGCAGACGGGAGATACTATCGCCAGCGAGCAAGCCGAATCCGAAAGCAAGGAAAGAGTTCTGAAAACTCTGGATAGCGCGGCCTCCAAGCTTCGCGGCAAGCTTGGCGAATCCCTCCCCTCGATCGAAAAATTTGCCACCCCTCTCGAACAGGCCACCACGTCGTCCCTAGAGGCCCTTCAGGCTTACAGCCTCGGCCACGCCGCTCACTTGCGATTCAATGATGAGGGTGCGATTCCCTATTTCGAGCACGCCATCGAACTCGACCCTAACTTCGCCGTCGCCTGGGCCGAACTTGGCGTCGCCTCCGGCAACGTCGGGCAGAACCGTAAAAGGGATGAGGCTATTCGCAAGGCTTTCGAGCTCAAAGAACGCGCAAGCCAGCGCGAGCAGTTCTACATCTCCGCCCACTACTACGACGAGATCGAGGGCAACTCCGCCAAGATAATCGAAATCTACGAGCAGTGGAAAAGCACCTATCCCCGCGACACCGTTGCCTGGGACAACCTTTCCCTTCGCTATGAAGGATTGGGCCAGCTCGATGAGGCCGTCGAAAATGCTTCGCAGGCGTTGCGTCTCGATCCAAGGGATTCTTACGCAACCCAGAATCTCAGCGACGCTTACATCGACCTGAATCGTTTCGACGAAGCTCAGGCCGTCATCGACCAGGCGACCGCCAAGAAACTCGATCCTCGCTCCACCCGCTTCGGTCGCTTCCGCCTCGCTGTGCTCCGCCAGGACCCGGACGCGCAACAGCGCATCGTCGACGAAGTCGCCGGCAAGCTAGATGAGCCCTTAATGCTTTTGTTCTGGAGTCGTGCCCAGGTCAGCCAGGGCCACATCAAGGACGGGCGCGCTATCATTGACAAGGCGATCCGGTTCTGCCGTGAGCATCAGCAGGAAGAACTTGCTGCTATCGCGCGGGGCATCGAAGCCAGCGACGAAGTGGAACTCGGCTACCTCACCGAGTCCCGCCAACATGTAGAGGAGGCCATGAAACTTGCCCGGAACAAAGAGGCCAAGTCCATCGTGCCCCTGCCTTTGGCCCGGCTTGGCGATGTTACGCGAGCCCAGAAGTTCAACGACGAAATCGCCGCCCAATTCCCCAACGACACGCTCCTCAACAAAATCGCAATTCCCATCAACCAGGCCGCCATCGACCTCGAACGCGATCAACCGCAAAAAGCGGTCACAGCTCTCGAGCCCGCGCTGCCCTACGAACTGGGTTCTGGTCCCGCCGCCGCCAATTTAACTCCTATGTTCTATCGTGGCGCCGCCTACCTGAAGCTTGGCGACGGCGCCAAAGCGCTGATCGAGTACCGGAAAATCCTCGACCATCGTGGTATCGATTTGGTCAGCCCGCTGTACCTTCTAGCCCGCCTTGGCACCGCCCGCGCCTACGCGCTCCAGAAAGACACGCCCAACGCCCGCACCGCCTATCAGGATTTCTTCGCCGCCTGGAAAGATGCCGACCCCGATATCCCCATCCTCAAGCAGGCGCATGATGAGTACGCACGGCTGCAGTAGCTGACAAGGTTAAGAGTCGCCGGAATGGAGTCGGGCAGAATCGTCAGGTAGGGATTTTTCCAGTGTGCATAAACCTGAATGTGCATGTAGAGCGGCGGTTGTGGCATCGGAATGTCCGACAAGCGTCGAACTCGTCGGATGGGGGCTTCCCTGCGATGGCAGCCTGTCCAGAACACGCTGATGTTCAAAACTAGCAACACTCGCGCCCTTCCCGCAGGTCTCATGCAGACATAGACACCACATTGGCCGGGCAAGCCTCAGCGTACGAATACTCTGTACCAGGTAAAGATCACAATGAGAAAAATAGCTATTGGCATGAGAGAAGATACCCTGTATCGGTAGTCTGTCCCGCGACGGTCATGTTGAAATCTGAGATCAATCCACGAACGGACTACGCATTACGCGAGAAGAGTGTGCCAGATGCTCCCCTGCTGCCCTGCTTTGTCTAGTGTCAGCGTTCAATTTCGCCCAGCCGGGATGTCGGAGATTCGGCTCGGCAACACACGCCAAAATGCTGCCACAACCGGAACCATGGGCTATGGGCGAGCATCTCGTCGTGCCTTCGATTGGCAGCAGAGATGTCGCTTGCGCTGAGTGGTCTAATGTCCGGGGCCTCGAACATTTCCTGCAGCTGCTCAATCTCGTCAATGATGCGTTCAACGTCCATGCACGACCAGTATAGCGGAAGAAGTTTTGGCTGCAGCTTACGAGTTACAGATCGAAGCCGCGAATCATGCTACTCTCGATCGCCAAAACTCGGATCTCCTCGATGCCCCTGGCAAATTCCGGCATTCTATGGAGAGTTCAGATCGCCAACCACGATTATTGATAAGCGTACCTCCTTTGGCCTTGCTCTTTTTGTTCCTTGTCTCGCAAGTTGCTGAAAGAATTTCGCGTTGACAGCCACCTCAATCTCGGTTCATACTCCTCGGCCAGTAGCAAGTGCAGGTCTTGCGGCCCGGAGCTTTTCCCCTTCCTTATGATCTCCGGTTCCTCTGCACCGATCCTCGGGTTCATCAGTATCATTCCGGAGTTGTGGCAGTCGTGCGATTCGAGAGGTTCGCGGACGGCGAAGTCAAACGCGGCGCTGGAGGGAAACTGTCTTGTCGGGAGCAATCTCACACACAGTAATTCGATCGCAAGAGCAAAGTACGGCTTTGCGAACCCTGCTGTCCGAAAGACTCTTCTACGTGATCGCTGGAAGCGTAATGCTGGTTGCGACTGCCGTGGGATTCCGCTCATTTCTTGCGCATGGGAAGGGTTTTGGGGGAGGCGACATCACCCGGCAGATTGTTCCCTTGGTCGTCGTTCATGGCCTTGCCATGTTCAGTTGGATAATCCTGTTTCTAATGCAGAGCATCTTCATTCTGAACGGCAACCGGCGTCTTCACATGCGCATCGGCATAGGCGGCGCTGTGCTCGCAGGTGTCATGGTTCCCCTCGGATCGGTCGCAGCAATCTTATCGACCCGCTACAACGCTGAACTATACCAGCCTTTCGGCGGGGCCAGATTTTTCCTGGCAACTATGCTCGGCGAGATGCTCTCTTTCGGCGTTCTGGTGGGCGTTGCGATCATTTATCGTCGCCGCCCCGAGATCCACCGCCCCATGATGCTCCTGGCGTCTTTAATGATCATCTCGGGCGCCCTAGGCCGCTGCCCTTACATTGGAGAGTTTGCCGCCATGCCGCCTTTGTACGCTCTTGGTCCCGCGCTGGCGCTCGGGGCGCTGTTTCTGGTTCTCCAGTTGGGAATGATCCGCGCGCTTAGTCGATGGTTTGCGTTCGGCTATTCCGCAATTGTCATAGCATCCTTCATTTTCATCGTCATCGGACGCGGCGCTTTGTGGAATCAGATCGCCGGAGCGATTCTCCTTTAGCAGCGAGACTCCACAGACTAGTCGAGTCCGAGCGTCCTCGCGAGGTAGACCAGCAATTACACTTGTAACCGGATGGTTACGCGTTTAATCGTGATTCAACGACTACGGATGGATGACTGGTGCGAAACCGGGTTTACGGTTCTGCTTGGGCGGAAGTGGCTCCCGGACTCCAAATCAGCAGAAACAGCATTGCAAGTCCGAGGAAAACATTGACAAGCCAGTTGGGACCGCCGGAGTAGTGCAGAACAAGTCCCCACAAGCAACTGCTGTTGCAGTCCAGAGTCGAACTAGACGTCCCGTCCGCCATCGCCCAAGTGGTGTCGACCTTCTCGACGTTTGAGATCGACTTCCAATGCGATTGATCCTTCGCTGCACCGTGAACCCTGAGATAGCTGACCATATTGCCGCCGCAATGACGAGCCACTGAACAGGAGAGATAGCGCCGCGTGTTTCAACACTTCCTATCGCATAACCAAAAAGCAAACCACAAGGAAAACAATCAGACCACTCTGCATCAGACGTAGTTGTCTTTCGGGACTGCTCATTGAAGGCGTCTCAGGGCGACTAGGATACCCCAACTGACGAGAATAGGCGGCGATGACACAAGCGGTGCGCTTTTTCTACGCCTTCTTGCTTGTTGATGAGCGCTATAGAAATTACGACAGTTGAGTTGACACGGCGGCAGCGGTAGGCGACATTCGTTCGTCTAGGCGAAGGTATGTGGTCAACCAGAAATAAACTATTGGCGCATGGGAGCGTAGTCGCCGTCGATTTCGAGAAGCGGCCCGTAAAGTTCTCAGAGGTTCTGCGCCGGTGGCAAGATGACGCCGTTTTTCGACCCTTTTTCATTGCGCTGCTGGCCGATGCCCCGTTTTCTGCGTTTCGTTGGGAAACACCGCCGATTACCGCAGCTTCAGCAGGTCGGGCATTCGAGTTTGTCCTATTAGACAGCCCAAGATTAGCGAGCCAGCCTGACCCGGATGCTTTTGCAGAGCACTTTGGAGGCCAGGAGGCGAGCGGAGATGTGGTCTCGTTTCCGAACCTTAACAACGACGCGATTTTGGTAGCGCCCTGTCCCCTCGGTCCCGTATCCGCCTACGGACATCTTGCTGCTTTCGTCCGGCAGGCGCCCGATGCACAGAAGCATTCGCTGTGGAGGTTAGTTGGAGAATTGATGGAACGGCGACTGGGACCGAGACCCGTTTGGCTCAGCACCGCCGGGGCTGGCGTGTCATGGCTGCATGTGAGGCTGGATCAAAGACCGAAATACTACGGGCATGCCCCGTATCGAGAGAATACTCGTGCTCAATGAGCGAAATCGAGATGTTCCGCCTACTGACGCTCATTATCAGAGTCAACGTGCTTGTCTTCATTGACTTGCATGTCTCTCCAACGTAAGATTCGGCTCCGATGATCGGACAGACGCTTTCTCATTACCGAATTCTCGAAAAACTCGGCGGCGGTGGGATGGGTGTCGTCTACAAGGCTGAGGATACGCGTCTGCACCGCTTCGTCGCTCTAAAGTTCTTGCCCGACGAAGTAGCCCGTGACCCACAGGCGTTGAGCCGCTTTGAGCGCGAAGCACAAGCCGCTTCCGCACTCAATCACCCCAACATCTGCACCATTTATGACATCGGCGAGGAAAACGGTAAAGCTTTCATCGCCATGGAATATCTTGAAGGCTCCACCCTTAAGCACCAGATCGGGGTGCGCCCAATGGAGCTTGAAACCCTGCTTCCACTCGCCGTCGAGATCGCTGACGCTCTTGACGCGGCGCATGCCAAAGGAATCATCCACCGCGACATCAAACCCGCGAACATCTTCATAACCGATCGCGGTCACGCCAAGATTCTCGATTTCGGACTGGCGAAGGTTTCACCGTCCGACAGGCGCATTGACCAGACCGGGGCAACCGCTGCAGCAACTCTCGTTGACGAGGCCTTCCTCACCAGTCCCGGCTCGACCGTCGGAACAGTGGCATATATGTCACCCGAGCAGGCCAAAGGGAAAGCACTTGATCGCCGGACCGACCTGTTCTCCTTTGGCGCGGTCCTTTATGAGATGGCGACAGGCATGGTGGCCTTCCGCGGCGAGACGTCGGCTGTCATCTATCATGCCATCATCGAGCGTGCACCTGCTTCTCCAACTCGCGTTAATCCCAACATTCCCCCCAAGCTCGAAGCGATCATTATTAAGGCGCTCGATAAGGACCGCGAGCTGCGTTATCAAAATGCCGCGGATATGCGCGCGGACCTAAAGCGCGTGCTTCGGGAACTACAATCAGGGCGAACACCGACGTTGGAAGTAGGCGAGTCTGTTCCAGATGCCGCTTCGACCACCGGATCCGTACCAGGAGCGGCGGCTGCCGCGAGCCCCACGCCCGTTGCTGCTACGAGTCGGGGCGTATCCCCGTCGGTGTCAAGCGGCGTGCAGCCTGCCGCCAGCTCCGGAGCTGTTGCTCTCCCAACCCGGCGCTCGAAGTGGCGCCTGTACGCGAGTTTGGGCGCACTGGTTTGCGTCCTGAGCGTCGTAGCGTTCTTGTTCTACCGGCAGCGCGCCCACGCCATTGGCGAGAGAGATTCCATACTCGTCACCGATTTCGTAAACACCACCGGCGACCCGGTTTTCGATAAGACTTTGAAGAAGGCTCTCGCCGTCGGTCTGCAGCAGTCGCCCTTCCTCAACGTTGTCCCAGATCAGCAAGTTCAAAAGACTCTGAAATTCATGGGCCGCGCCCCCGATGAAGCCATCACCGCCGACATTGGCCGCGAAATCTGCCAGCGCGATGGAATCAAAGCGATGCTCACTGGCTCGATTGCGTTGGTCGGGAATCAGTACTTGCTTACGCTTGAAGCGGTCAATGCCGCAACCGGCGATTCTCTCGCGCAGGCGCAACAACAAGCCTCGGGAAAAGACGCAGTTCTCAGTACCCTGAGCGGCGTCACCTCCAAGCTCCGGGGAAACCTGGGTGAGTCACTTGCATCTATTCAAAAGTTCGATAAGCCACTAGATCAAGCCACTACTTCTTCCCTCGAGGCATTGAAGGCCTACACGCTCGGAGACGAACTGCACACAAGGCTGGAGGACATGGCCTCCATACCCTTCTATCAGCGCGCCATAGAACTCGATCCCAACTTCGCACTAGCCCACCTGCGCCTGGGCGCAGTCGCTGGGAACACGGCTCAGCTCTCGCTGGCGAACAAGGAAGTTGTCAAAGCGTTCGAATTGCGCGATCGCACCAGCGAGTACGAACGCCTGTACATCACCGCCTTCTACTATTCCGACGTCACCGGCCAGCTAGAGAAATCGATTCAAGCATGGGAGCTGATGAAACAAACCTATCCTCGGGATGAGACGTCACGCATCGATGCGGCGGTAGATTATTCATCCCTAGGACAGTACGAAAAGGTAGTGGAGAATTGCCTCGAAGCCATAGGCCTGCAGCCGGAAACTGTGAACTGTTATTTGATTGGGGCAACGGCTTACAGAAATCTGGGCAGACTGGATAACGCCGATGCTCTCCTTGCGCAGGCCCAGCAGCGCAACATCAAGAGTGGTGGTCTCTACGTCAGTTTGGCGCGATCGGCAATCTTGCGGGGAGACGCCGCCAGCGCCGCCCAGTTTGAGGCGCTGGCAAAGGCCACGCCGGAAGGCGAGCTGCGCGTGCTTGACCAGCAGGCGCAACATGCCGCCGCGCTGGGACAGATGGATCGGTTCCGGCAATTACGAGCACGTACCGTCGAGCGCGCTAAAGGCCTTTCGATGTCCGACTACGCTGCCAACCAGTTGCTTCAGCACGCAATTGTGGAAGCCGAGCTCGGCTACCCTGACCGCGCGGCTACCGAGATTGAAGCGGCCATGGCGTTGTCTCCCGACCCGGCCTTCCTAGCTGATCTTGCGGATGCCGCTGCTGCGGCCGGACTGGACCAGAAAGCCGACGCTCTGATCGCCCAAGCGCGGCGCGCGCGGCCGGACGACACCCTCATTCAAAACGTCGTCACCGCCAGAGTTCAGGCTCGCCTCCAGATGCGCCACGGCAAGGCCGCCGACGCGATTCAAGAGCTTGCTGCCGCCCAGCCGTACGAAGACGGTCGCTATTTCCAGACTCATGTGTTACGCGGCCAGGCTTACTTGGCCAATTCTGACGCCGTCAACGCCGCGTTGGAGTTCCGAAAACTCCTGGCACGCCGTGCTGTATTGCCCTTCTCCTTCTACTATCCTCTCGCCCAACTCGGTCTCGCCCGCGCTCTCGCCGCCCAGCAAGACACAGCAAGTGCCCGCAAAAGCTACCAGGATTTCTTCGCCATGTGGAAGGACGCCGATCCCGATCTCCCAATCCTGAAAGAAGCTAAGACAGGGTATGCAAGATTGCAGTAGTCCGGCTCTTTTGTTAAGAGCTTTGGAGCCGATCTGCGCTTGCCCTCTGAGGTGAGACAAATAGTTAAGAGATAATTCGCCGCTGCAAAATGCTCGACTGGCAAACCGAGTGTACTGCATGCCGCCCCGGTTTTGGTGAAGCGAAGGCAGGCTCTGGTGGAGACCAGCTCGCCGAGGAATGGCCAACTGAAACTCATCGCAGCCGATGAGCGCTGGGGCGGGCGAAACCCTGCCCCAGCGCTTTCCCATCGAAACATCGGATCGATAGTCCATCATGTGCTGTTGCACACAAGGGATGATGAAAATGTATTCGACCGTGGCGGTAGAGCCGCCCCCTCAAAGCGGTCGCGGGAAACTGGAAACCCGAAAATCCTACATATGGTGCTGCCGTCGCGTCTCAACTTCCGGCTTATGGCTGGGGGTGGAAATCGCCGACTGCGCTTTTCTTCTCGACTCCGCCGGTACGACATTGCTGGGCCGCTGGAGGGTCGTACCCGCGATATGGTCGAATGGAACGGTAGCCGCGAAGGTCGGCAGGTTGCTCTTGCGCACCTGCGTGACCGCTTCGAAACCGGAGGCCAGCTTGATCAACGTCGGCTCGCTGAACGCCGTCCCGAAAAAGCTGATCCCCAGGGGCACCCCGAACACCATTCCCGCCGGAACCTGCACGATCGGATATCCTTCCGGCGCCGCCAGCCCCGAAGTCCCGAAGATGAAGTGGTCACCGTAGAGGAGGTCGGTTGCCCATGCCGGGTTATCGGTCGCGCTGACGATGGCGTCGAGATTGAATTGAGTCAGCGCCGCATCAATCCCGTTTACGCCGGAGGCCTGATCACCGGCGAGTGCCTGGTTGTAGGTCAAGCCGCCAAACGCTGGCTGCGGGTCATCGGGACCGAGGGCCAGCGATTCCGCCAGATCCCAGATGTCCTGGTTAAAGAACGGTTGTTCGTCGTCCACGTGAGCGTTGTTGAACGCGATGGCGTCGGCCAGGGTTTTGCCCGCCACGGGCACTCCTAGACGAGTAGCAAAATAGGTTGCCACGTCGGTTCTGAATTCGAAGCACAGCACCAGCAACTCGCCATTCGCCGCGGGAAAAACAAACCCTTCCTGATCAAGATCAATGACCGTGGCGCCGGCCGCGGTAATTGCGCTGATTGCCGCTTCAAATTGTGCGAGTACGGCTGGCGGTGTCGGCACCAACGGATCGAACCCGTTAAGTCCCGTGCGGGTCACGCCGATGCGCGCGCCCTGTAATCCGTTCGCGTTAAGAAATTGCGTATAGTCCTTTGGGATGTTGGTCGGACGGGTGAATCGCCCCTGCCATCCGAGTGGCACGCCAGCGGTTGCCGGATCGCGTCCGTCGAATGTAATGCTCTGCACCACTCCCAACGCGGTGGCTGCATCTGCCACCGTGCGGCCGTGGGGACCGAACGTATCCTGCGTGTGGGAGATCGGCACGATACCCGCCCGGCTCGTCAGCCCTACCGTCGGCTTGATTCCGACGACGCCGTTCGCATTCGCGGGACAAACGATGCTGCCGTCCGTCTCCGTTCCGAACGACACGGTGGCGAAGTTCGACGAAGCTGCCGCCCCTGAGCCGGAACTCGACCCGCACGGGTTGCGGTCGATGCCATACGGATTATTGGTCTGACCGCCCCGCCCAGACCATCCGCTGATCGATTCGAAAGAGCGGAAGTTGGCCCACTCCGACAAGTTCGTTTTCCCAAGAATGATGGCGCCCCCCGCGCGCAGATTTGCCACCACCGTTGAGTCCCGCAGAGCCGGCGTTCCCAGTAAGGCAAACGATCCGGCAGTGGTCTGCATCTTGTCGCCCGTATCCACATTGTCTTTCACCAGTACTGGAATTCCATGCAGGGGGCCGAGCACCACACCGCGACTGCGCCTAGAGTCGGCCTCGCGAGCCTCCGCCAGTGCATCGGGATTCAACTCAATCACCGCGTTCACGCCCGGGCCACCCTGGTCGAGGTCGAAGATGCGGCTGATGTAATACTGCGTCAACTGGACCGAAGTAAGCGTCCCCGCCGCCATCTGCGCTTGCAGCTCGGCAACGGTCGCCTCGTTGAACTGGTCCGGCGCGTTCGTCAATCGGACTGTCGATGCGCCATGGTCCGACGCGCTGAGCGGAACGGCCAGCAAAGCTAGAAGAAACAAACTGCGAAGGGCTGGGAGAGTCATATCTGTCCTCCTGGAGAGAGTGCGGTCGGGATATTGCGGCGCATGCTGGCACCGGAGGGTCAGATTGTCAAGGATTCAAAAAGTAAAATCTTTGTCAGACATAGTTTCCGTGGCGCCGACTCCTTCTCTTTCACGCTCTCACCCGCGCCATCCCGACCTTGCCAGTCGCGCGTTGAGAGAATAGCCCAGAAGCACGACGCCGCAATCACCAACAGTTCCGACGACATCCCATCGCGGAATGCCTCCAAGTCATAGACTCTGCGCTAGATGGGATTGGGTTTCAAACCGTCCAGTCCGAGGGCTGTCTAAACGTCCCACGAGCCCGATTTTGGCGAAGAAAAAGCGCAAGAACGGTGTTAAACGCCGTCAGCCGCGCGATAATTGCGCCTCAGTGCGCCTCGTATCTAGAGCCCGTTGACGTAGGATATTTCAGGTTTAGAATCAAGCCGTTCGTGGAATGTTCCTTCTGCTAGCCGGGAGGAGTTTGCCATGAAGAGATTCGGCTCTGGAATCTGCGCGGTGTTGCTGTTCTCCACTTTTGCCTCGAGCCAAGTCTGCCAACCGAAGCCAAAGCCTCGCCACACCCCGGTCGTCGAGGACCTCCTTACGCTGCTCGAGGAGCGTCCCCCTGTACGGGAGGCGCTCAAGAGCGCGATCCGGAACGCCGGTCTCGCGGGCCTCGATAACACCGAAGCGCTCCTAAACCATCTGGACGATCTCGTCACGGCAGTCCCGACCCAGCCGGAGACCGGTCCCAAGGTCCTCAAGGTCTATTACATTATTAATCAGGCGCCGGAGGATCGGCTGAATCGTGACGAGAGCTTCAACGCCTGGATGAAGAAATACGTGAAGGCGCTGGGAGAGTTCCTGGACACGCCCGCTTCGGCGGCCGGAATCCCCTCCTTCACTGCGCTCCCCAATTACCACGTCGACGATTACGTCACCGGACCGAGCGGTTGGCTGACCTTTAACCAGTTCTTTGCTCGCGAGGTGAAGCCCGGCAAGCGGCCGATCGCGGCGCCCTTCGACGACAAGGTGATCGTGTCGGCGGCCGATTCGGTCTTCGCCGGCACGTGGGACATTGACGCCGACTCGAAGGTCACGGCGAAGGGCGTCACCTGGCCGATCGCCAAGCTCCTTGAGGGCAGCCCGTACCAGGACGCGTTCAAGAACGGCATCTACACCCACAGTTTCCTGAACGTCGACGACTATCACCGCTACCATGTACCTGTCGCCGGCGAGATCAAGGAGGTCCGAAAAATCCAGGGTCGGGTCTACATGAACGTGATCCGCAAGGCGAACGGCAGCCTCGGGATTATCGACGGGGACACCTACCAGTACAACCAGGAACGTGGGCTGATCGTCATCGATTCCCCCGTGGTGGGCTTAGTCGCGGTGTTGCCGATCGGTATGTCCTTCGTTTCCTCGGTGAATCTGACACCCGAGACTGGAGCCAAGCTGCAGAAGGGCGACGAGTTCGGCTTCTTCATGTTCGGCGGCTCCGACATCGTAATGCTGTTCCAGAGCAAGCGGGTCGTGATCGACGCAAAGGTCGGCACCAAGTACCTGCAGGGGCAGCGCATCGGGGAGATCCGCTAGCAGCGGCGAAGGGGTCAGCCCATCCAACCAGCTCTGCTTCCAAAGCCTTCCGCGCATCAGAGTCGCTAGAACATGATGCCGCGGTGGCTTCCGCCCTTGCGCCACTCCATAATCGCGGCATCGAAGCGTGGGGCCCCGGCCAGCGTGGCGCCGTAAATCACGCGTTCAAACCCGGCAATGTCAGCGTCGGAAATCTGGCTCAGAATCTCTTCGGCAAATTCCGGAGAGACCTTGGCCGCATACTGCACGCAGCGCCGCCACAGGGCCGTCGCCGGCCAGAATCCCTTGAACAGCAGGTTGGGATCGGAGGGGTCCACGTCGCGGGCATAGAGTTTGTCCGCCAGTTTCATCAGATCCTTGATGCTGTTTCTGGCTTCCTCGAGATCGCCGGTTTCGACATAGAAATTCGGCACTACGGTCAGCATGCGCCCCTGATCCGCCGGATCGAGGTCGGCTGCGAAACGGCGCACATCGTTCATCGCCTTCCTGGCGACGGCAGGATCCTTCTTGATACTCCTCTGCGCGATGGCGCGCAGAGCGTCGGCACGGGGGTAGAAGTGCGAATCCGGTGCGGGGCCGGTCGGCGGCAATTCCTGCGCGTCCTCGTAAGCCTGTTGCGGATCCTTCTCCGCCTCCATCATCGCTTTCTCCATCTTGCCTTCAATCTGCGCCCATGCCTGATCCTCCGCCTGCTCGGCGGCGGCGCCCGCCGGATCCTTGCTGCCGATTACGTGGACGTCGGCGCCCAAAGCATAGTCGCCCTCGGGCAAGGGTTTGTCGACGAAGGACTTGGGATCCATGGATTGCGGTCCTCGCGGAAACCTGTCGAACGCCCGGCTAACCTCAGAATTGTCGCGCAGCAGGCTCTCGGCCTTCGCAGGGTCGAGATCCTTGAGCACCGGCAGCAGTTGAAACAGCCGCAACTGGTAACGCGAGTCGAAGTAAACGCTGCCTGCTGCCGAGTTGATTCCCGCCCGCGTCTTGTCCCCCTCGTCCTGCTCTTTCGCCCGCGCCAGAATCTGATCGATCGCATCGAGCACCGCGGCCGAAGGCAGGTCGTGCGAAAACCGCATCACCAGGGTCGCCGGATCCCCGGACCGCAGTTCCGCACTGCGGTCCCCGCGATAGCGCGCAAGGGTTTCCGTAAAGATGGCGAGCCGGTCCTCCGGGCTCGGGTCCCGCAGCATCAGTTGTTCTACCGCCTCATAGGGATACTCTTCGTCATCGCCTATGCGGCTGAGCAGCGCTCGCGCCCGGGCAAACTGATCCTTGTCGGCGTAGCCCCCGACGAGCAGGCGGAAGGCGACCTTGCGCACTTCCGGTTCCAGGCGGGGAAGCAGCGGTTCGATCTCTTTATACCGGCTGCCCGGTTCCGGGCCTCTCCAAATCTCTTCCAACATCTCTTCCAACAAGTGAAGCTCGAGGTACGGCTTCATGTGACATACTTCCAACCCGCATCCCTCGGGAACGTTTTCCTCTTGCATGGACATGGCCACCTGCATCGCCTCGCGCAACACTCCGGCGCCCTTTTCGGGACGTAGCTTCGAATAACCACGGGCAACCTGCCACAGAACAAAAGCCCGCATCTCCGGTTGCAGGCCGGCAGATTCGGCTTGACTGTTCTTGAGTTGTCGTAACCCGCGTTGTTCGTCGGGAGTGAGTTTGGGCCTGGCGAGTGTTCCGGCGGGATGACTGCGGGACGTGGATGACGCCGGGGTCACTTTCTGCTGCGCCAGAGCGGGGAGGCACAGCAGAAGGACCACCAGCACGCAATTTGGTTTCCCGAAGCGGATGTCGCACCAGCCGGAGGCAATTATAGGACCGAGTTTCCAGGGTGAACACCTCCTGGCGGCCAGAGTGCGCCTCGCCCGCCTTCCCTTCGGCCTACAATCAACTGCTGCCCCAAGCACAATGCTTGCCGTAAAACTACGTAGTTCCAGTTAGACCAGGGATCTCGTGGGCGAATAACATGCTGCACGAGCGCGACGAGAAATGAGGAGGCACTTTGAAGTCTCGAAGGCAACAACCCTCCCCGCACAAACTGAACAAGCCTGTTCTTCGACTGCTGGTGACGATCTCCTTCCTTGCCGGGTGTGGCGCCATCAGCCTGAACTGCCTTGCGCTCGCGAACGCTGCAGCCGGCGATGCCAAGTCTGCGGGCAACACGCAATACGCGGCCGCATTCCCGGGAGCCACTGCAGATCGCAAGGTCGCAGCCGCCATTGCCGCGCTCGAAGGCCATGCCGGGGTGGTCGATGCCCGCGGGCTGACGGGAGCCCAGACCTGGGAATCTCCGCTGGTCATCGTGTCCCCCGTCATCGTCTGGCTTCCATGCACAACCCTCACCGCGACCGTGCAAATGTTCGACATCCGGACCAGTGGTGTGCACATTTTTGGTTGCGGCCTCGGGGTCGGTCCGTTCACGACTCTGGGGAGTCCCCAGACCAAGATTGTTGCCCGCCTGGGGAGGGCAACCGACCTGATCGTTGTCCAATCCACGAACCGCTCCACCCTGACTTCGGCCCGGCTCGCCGACTTCAAGATCCGCGACGTTTACATCGACATGCAGAGCACAGGGCGCCGGGCGATCTACACAACCTCGTGCTGGGACTGCGAAGTGTCCTACGTCGAAGCCATCAACCTGAACGGTGACGCCGGGCTTTACATCCAGGGCGATCTAGCCTCGGATGGCACGCTCGGCGCTGCCAGTTACCAGTACAAGCTCGATCACGTATTCATGGAGCCAGTCCAGAACAACACCACGACTCACCCGTTCTATTTCGACGCGAGCAACGGCGAAGTGTCCTACATCGTCGCCACGTTCCTTCGCGGTGACGGCCCCTGCTGCAACGGCGTTTTTGGCGGCCGCGATGCTTTTTATGTGACGACGGGGACGAACGTTATAGATAGCTTTGACCAGAACTCCTTCGACAACATTCATGGTGGCAACGGCACGGCCGGGGCTTACGGTTTCAAGATTGTCACACAAGGCAACTTCCAGGCCGGAACAGGCGGGCGCGTTTTCAACATCTTCCTGAACAACGCGCAATTTGAGCGCATCAACCTGCCCACATCGGGCACTGGCATCGGTTGCGTCGACGGCACCAACACTCCCAACGGCGCTGGCTGCGCCGCTATCACGGCGAATCTTCTTACGGCAGGGAACTTCACCACTGGCATTGATTTTTCACACATGGGGGAGAGCTTTAGCTGCATCGGCTGTAACAACGGTCCCCAATTAGGCTCCTTCTTGTCCGCTGGAGACTATTACGCGCAGGGCTTAACTCTTGGCGCCTTTGATTTCTTCGGCAACCTTCATGCTACCGGGGCACCGCAGGATGTTCCGGCCAGCTTTATCCACCCTGGCTCGTGCGACTTCGCCAGCCAGAACAATTCCCACTGTGAGGGACTCTTCATCGATTTCAGCGGCACGAACCTCGAGAACCTGGGCAAGGGAAATACGGTCACGGCCCTGCTCATTAAACCCTTTGCCGGCAACGGAAATCCTTCCAACGCGAACGGTCTATGGATCACCGGCAATCCCAGGGCAGGCAGCGAGAGCCGGTTCGGATTCCGCAATGATGGGACAAGCTACTTTGGCAGCATCTTCAATGACGCGGCCGGATTCAAACACAAACGCGGAGTTCCGGGATGCACCACTCCCGCTCGCGCCGGCTCGCTTTGTACGACCACCGTGGCCTGGACTACGGCATTTGCCG
This sequence comes from Terriglobales bacterium, assembly GCA_035262225.1. Classification (GTDB taxonomy): domain Bacteria; phylum Acidobacteriota; class Terriglobia; order Terriglobales; family Acidobacteriaceae; genus DATFTE01. The sequence goes on along the minus strand of DATFTE010000020.1, from coordinate 24,542 downwards.
ACGCCAATTACACCGTCACCTGCAGCGGAAATGGAGTTGCCAAAGGAGTGCCTTTGTATGCTGGTACCGATAACAAGTCAGCGGCATCGGTCGAAGTTATGACCGTTAATGCGACCGGGGTTGCGGCCTCCTTCTCTGACATTGAGTGTATCGCTGTCCATGATTGACCGGGACCCGTCCGGCAAACGCCACCCTGATGGTTACTCCTGTGCAAAAATCGCGTGACTTTGCACTTGCGCCTCCTGCGGGAGCGGCGGTAGCATAATATTGTTCCCAGTGGCCACGCTCCCTAGCTGGCCCTCCGCGCCCACCGGTCTCCAGGCGCCTGACGGACACTAAAGATCATTCACGAGTCGGTTTCAGCCGCAACGGGCAGGTTCGCACAGAAAGGTGCGCCAGGCAGGTGAGTACCTGAGGCGGCAGCAAGAGCAGTAAGAACCATCGCCCCCCGGGCGAACAAACACAGAACCATACAAACGAGTCAAATATGAATGTTGGACCCGGTAACCCCTCTTCCGGTGGCGGTGGAGGGAGAAACAGACGGCGGCGCGGACGCCGTCCGCCCAATCGCGGCGGACACGCGGGACGCGATCGCCAGCCCCTGGGCGGCGTCTACTCCGCGCCCATGGATCACAGCTATCGCGCCGCGCAAGCCGGTAACGGCGGGTCGCGTCCGGGACGCACGCGCCCCGGCTTCGCTCCCGCCTACGCTCCGGCCGAGCCTGAACCTCTGCCGCAGCGCGAAGACGCCAGCTCGCGCATCTTCGCCTTTGTCGACGACCTTTTCTTCCTGGCCAAGATTCAGGAGACGGCGCGCAAGCTCAACGTCAAAGTCGAATTCGTCAAGAGCGAGAAAGATCTGCTCGAGCACTTGAAGCAGAACGGCGAAGAGAAGCCATCGCTGATCATCTTCGACCTGAACAACGCCAGCGCCAAACCGCTGACCCTGATTCCCAAGCTCAAGACCAAGCTGAAGAAGGGAACCTCGATCATCGGCTTCCTCTCGCACGTGCAGGGTGACCTGAAACAGAAAGCGCACGAAGTGGGATGCGACATGGTGTTGCCGCGCTCGGCCTTCTCCCAGAATCTGCCGCAGCTGCTGCGCCGCCACGGGGCCAGCGAAGATGAACTGGTGAATTAGCCAGGCAGCCGGACCGCGGATTCGCGAAACGGGAAAGAATAATATCTCATAGCTATAATACTGCGCCAACGTGCCCTGGCGCCGATTCTGGCGGCCTCGAGCCCTTTGCCCGGCCGTGCGTCGTGCGAGGGCTCGAGCGTCGTATGGCGCGGCTTCTACCGCTCCGTCGATGGCATCTTGAAGACGACGGCGGACACGCCTCTCCTCTCGATGTTAGGGAAAGCTTCTACAAGTTATTGATTAACCGTTCGCGCGGGTCTGCGACCAGGCCCTAAGAGCCGCAGCCCGGCTGCGTCCTGCCTGCACCACGACGAAATTGGGCCGCTGCCGGAGGAGGCAGCGAAGCCGGATCCCTGACGACCAAGAGATCCATCCGTCCGGGTCAAGCCCCTTAGCCGGGCGGCCAGCGCATCAGGCGGCCGCCGAGCAGGTGCACGTGGAGATGAAACACTGACTGCCCCGAACCCGGGCCCACGTTGAGCACGGTGCGGTATCCGTTTTCGATGCCCCGCTCGCGCGCGATCTGCGCCGCAGCCACGTGGCAACGGCCAATCAATTCTGCATCTTCCGGGGCGGCCTCTTTCAATCCGCGAATATGCCGTTTGGGAATGATTAGCACATGGGTGGGCGCCTGCGGGTTGTTATCCTCAAAAGCGTAAATGTATTCGTCTTCCAAGACTCTCCTGGAAGGAATCTCGCCGCGCAGAATGCGGCAGAACAGGCAATCGTTCATGACATTCCCGGTCGTCAAGAAGTTGCGGAGGACTTCGGATGGCCAAGTCCGCCGCTCGCATTGTGACAAGACTCTGGTCCTAGGGGCAAACTTTGCCGGGCAGGGTGATCATGCCGGGCGCATTCTCCGTCCCGATGAAATTGAAGGGGGAACCCGGGACCTCGGTGAGAGTGGTTCCGTTGGCGGTGAACGAGCCGACGGCATTCGGTTCGGAAACCAGGAGATCTTTGCCCGACTTGCCGAAGGCCGGGTTCAGCGTGAAGGTCGGCGAGCCGTTGAGGGTCGTGATGCTGCCGAAGGTCAGCGCTCCCCCGGGACCGGTGGTCAGGGCTGTCACCGAGGACGACAGCGTGTTGCTGACATAGAGGGTCGCACCATCCGGGCTCAACTCCACCCCGTTCGAATCCGTGCCGCTGCTGTTGGTAAAGCTGTTGAGTTCGGTCAGCTGACCGCTGGAGCTGATGTCGAACACGTCTACCTCCATGCCCGTGCTGACCGCATCGCCGAAGTAAGCTGTCGTGCTGTCGCAACTGATCTCGACCCCTGCGGCGGGTCCCGGGGGAAAGAAAGGACCGAGTTCTCTCAGCATGCCGGTGGTGGGATTGATCTGAAAGGAGTCGACGCTGCCCACATAAGCGGCCACAAGGAACTTGCCGTTAGGCGTGGTTTTCAGGCCATCGGGGTTGCCGGGGGTGGGGAAGGTCTTGATCACCTTCAAAGCGCAGGTCGAGCTGATGCGCAGCGCCGAGATGGCGGCGAAGCCGCTGTTTCCGGCGAACAGGAATTTGTTAGCGGCAGCTGCCAGGCCGATCCCGGAGGACTGTAGACCGGTTTCTCCGTCGGAGAACGGCGATCCGGTTACCGTGGTCAGTACACCAGTCGCAAGATCAAAGGTGAAGGCGGAGATGGTGCTGTCGCCGCCGTTGGAGACAAACACACAGGTGTTCGTACCCGTGTGAGTCGAGACGATGCCGGTCAGCGCGAAAAAACCACCGCCCGCGGTGAGGCCGCCAGTCGAATAAGTCTGCAATAACTTCACCTTTCCGGTAGCGCTGACTTTCAGGACCGATGCGGTGTTGGTTCCGCTAAAGACGTCGTCATTGGTGATGATGTATTGCTGCGCAGGCAGCGCGAGGGGCAGGCAGAGGCAGACTGCGGCGAGCAGGGCGGAAAGCCAGGCATTTTTCATGGGGTCGCTCCTCGGGGAGAGTGAGATTATCCGAAAGGGCCGCGCTTCAGCGGAGACGAACGCTAGTACAGGAATAGCTGTCTGTCAATCCATCTAAGTGAGGAAGCGGGAAGACTCGAGTGATCGGTCTGGAGAGAAAAAGCTCCGGTGAGACGCAGCCGAGCGGCGTCTCGCCACCTGGGCTCATGTGACTTCGCGAGCGGCGGCTTGTCAGCGGCAGAAGCGCTGAATCTCGGGTGGAGGCAGAGTGGCCACGGTGTTGAACTCACCGGGCGAGTCGGTGCATCCGCTGGCGACCACGGCGTGCGTAACCGGTTGGCTCGAGGTAGCGGCCTTGGCTTTCCGAGCAGCCATCTGGTTGGAACGCCGACCAACGACGCGTTCAATCCAGCCGCACCAGGAAGATGGCGCCCTCGGCGGTTTCGGTTTCTTTGGCTAACTCATGCGCGCGCTGGCGGTCGTCGTCCTGTACGCGGACACGCACCCACCAGGCACCTACCGGGCTGCGGAAGCTGATCACCTTGGCGGTGCGATAGCGGCGCGACAGATGGTCGGCGAGGTCGGTGGCGGCATGCTGTTCGTCGAAGCCGCCGATCTGCACCGCCCATCGTCCGCCCTGGTCGAGCGGAACGGGGCTCTCGAGCACTTCAAGTCGCACCGTGGCGGTGCCCGGCTGCCAGACGTCCACCTGCTTGGCGGCGGCCATGGACAGGTCAATGATGCGGCCTTCGACGAAGGGTCCGCGATCGGTGATGCGCACGACGGCGGAGTGTCCGGTCTTGATATTGGTGACACGTACGATGGAGCCCAGCGGCAGGGTCAGGTGCGCCGCCGTGAGCGCGTGCATATCGTAGGTCTCGCCGTTCGATCCGCGGCGGTTGTTGTAGGGCGCACCGTACCAGCTGGCTACGCCGGTCTCGACGGCGAGCGGCTTGGCTTGGGCGGGGATGTCCGGGACTTCTTTTCCCGCTTCCTCCGCGGGCACGGTCTTGTCAGGAACTGGCGCGGGAGTAGGCGCAGGCGCGAGCACGGGAGGAGGCGCAGGAATGTTTGCTCCTGCGGGCTTGTGTCCGCAGGCGGTAAGCAGGAAAGCCAAGCCGGCAAGGAAGGCAAAGCGAAGGGTTATTTCTTTTCCTGCTCGTCCATGTAATCGGCCATGCGTGTAAGCTTCTCGGAGGCGATGCGAAGAGCCTTGGTAGAGTGCTGGCGTACGGCCGGAACCAACTCGTCGTTCAGGTACTTCAGCAACTCGGCGGTCTCCCGCTCCAGGCGCTCGGCAGCCTCTTCGACTTTGCGGTTGAAGTCGCTCATAGGGATCGGTCGAATGTCGCGATACGAAAAATAACAATCGTGATTCGCGGAAACCAGGCTCGGACATTATTTCGTCTCTCGCGCCAGGGGTCAATGGCCAAGCATCCAGCGTGATACCGGGTTTGGATGATCGGTGGGCAGTACAGGTTGGGTGGGTTCAGTACCTGGACCGGGTTCGAGGAAAACGGGCTTCCCTGTGACTCTGCGTCTGGGGTAATGAGAGGGGGGCGGATGCGGGCAGTTTGGGTGTTGGTTCTGCTGGGGTGTGGGTTGGGAGCGGTGGCCGAGGAAAAGCCAACGTCGTTGAGCGACGCGCGCGCGGCGGTAGAAGCAAACCTGAAAACTCCCGCAGGCAAGGCTTATGACGGGCAGTTGGGCAACGACTTCCTCGAGAAGCATCTGGCAGAAGTACGGCAGTGCAAGACGAGCGCGGGGAATGACCTGCGCAGCTTCTGGTTCCTGCTGAAGCTGGAAAAAGATGGGACGGTAAAAGAGACTCTGCTGTATCCGGAAACCAGGTTGGGCGCGTGCGCGCGCCAGTCGCTGCTGAAGGACCGGTTTCCGCCACCGCCGCGAGCGGATTACTGGGCGAGCATCTACTTGCAAATCTCGCACTGAGATTGCGGCTGTTACAATCGCGCCAATGCGACGACTCGTCCTGTTGCTCGTCCTGGGGTGCCTGGCGGTTCTGCCGGCTTGCACGCTGTATGGCAAGTCTCGTGCGACGCGGAATCATTGGGACGATGCCACCGGCGGCGAAAGCCTGGAGCGCAGCTTCTGGGAAGACGTAAAGAACAAGGAGTGGGACCGGCTCAGGGGCCACATCGCGGGCAACTTTGTAGCCGTCACACCGAAGGAAGTGCGCGACCAGGCTGCGGCGCTTGCATATCTGAAGAGGTTCGATGTGAACGCTTATTCTCTGGCGAACCTGCGGACCGAGCTCAATGGGAATACATTTGTGGTCACTTATGAATTGACGCTCGAGGGGAGGATCGATGGCCAGCCGATTCCGCCGGCGCCGGTGCGCGTGATGACGGTGTGGCAGAAGCAGGCGCACAGTTGGGTGGCGATTGCCCGCAGCGAGATGGCCAGTAATTAGTATCGAGTACCGGCCACCGGGATCGAGCCGGCGCATACGCGCCGGGCGAAGGGTTCTGGGTGACCGGGCTAACTGCCAAATACCAAGGCCCACCAAGGCCCAGATGCCGACTGCTGACTCATTGCTGACTGCTGGATTCAAGCGCTCTTTTCGACATCGTTTGCTGCGATGGTATGACAGCGAACGGCGGGACTTGCCGTGGAGAAAAGATCGCGACCCCTACCGGGTGTGGATTTCCGAGATCATGCTGCAGCAGACGCGGGTGGCGGCGGTGATCGAGCACTACCGGGCGTTTCTCGAAAAATTTTCCACGGTGGAGAAGCTGGCGCAGGCGCGGGTGACGGCGGTGCTGGCAGCCTGGAGCGGACTGGGATACTACCGGCGGGCGCGCATGATGCACCGCGCGGCGAGAGAGATTGTCACCAGACATGCAGGAAAGTTTCCCGCTACGGCAAACGGCTTACGCGAGCTGCCGGGAATCGGACGCTACACGGCGGCGGCCATTGCCAGCATCGCCTTTGGCGAGAAGGCGGCAGTGGTGGATGGCAACGTCGAGCGGGTGCTGGGGCGGGTGACCGGCAGGATGCTGGCGCAGGCGCAGGTCTGGGAGCTGGCGGAAGAATTGCTTGCCAGCAGCCGTCCGGGGGAATTCAACCAGGCCATGATGGAGCTGGGGGCGACGGTGTGCACGCCGCGGACGCCGAAGTGCCTGGTGTGTCCGGTAAGTGCGGTTTGCCGGACGCGGGGTGAGCTGCGGCATAATCGGAAAGCCAAGCCACAGCGCAAGCGCCAGCTTCATTGCGCGCTCGATTGCCGCAAGGATGCGGTGCTGTTGGTGGAGCGGGCGAAAAACGAATCGCTCATGCCGGGGATGTGGGAACTGCCGCAGATTCGAGCGCACGGCGTGGACCATACGTGGATGACGTTCAAACACTCGATCACGGTGACCGATTACACGGTGCGGGTGAAGCGGGGAGCGGTGGACGTCGCTGGGAGCTGGATCCCGATCGACCGGGTGTCGAAGCTGCCGCTGACCGGGTTGGCGCGCAAGGTCCTTAGGCGAGTGGGAATTCTCTAGGAAGAGGGGTTTTGACGACCGGGTACCGCGTAGCGGGACAAGATCCCTGAGGGTCGGGTTTGTGGAATCCCACCCTGGGCTTGCTGCAAAAATTCTGTTTCGGGGTGGGGTCATCTAAGAGGGCAGGCGGACGGCCGAACTGGCCGCCCCTCGGTGAATCTGGGGAGGACACAGAATGGCAGCGTTGACGACCGGGACGAAGGCTCCGGATTTCAGCTTGCAGGCGATGGACGGATCGAAGTTTTCCTTGGGCGAGGCGCTCGGGAACGGGCCGGTGGTGCTGGCGTTTTTCAAGGTTTCCTGTCCGGTGTGCCAGTATGCGTTTCCTTACCTGGAGCGGATTTACAAGGCGTACGGGAAGAGGAAGGTGACCATCGTCGGGGTGTCGCAGAACAATCCCAAAGACACGGCCGCGTTCAACAGGGAATTCGGGATTACGTTCAAGGTGTTGCTGGACGATACGAATTCCTATCCGGTATCGAATGCGTACAAGCTGACCAACGTGCCGACCGTTTTCTGGATCGCGCAGGATGGGGAGATCGAAGTCTCCTCGGTCGGATGGGTGCGCAAGGAGATGGAAGACATCAACGCTCGCGCGGCCGAAGCGCTCGGCGATGGAGTGAAGCCGGTGTTTCGCGCAGGCGAGCAGGTGGCGGATTTCCGTGCGGGTTGAAGCTCGAAAAATTGATCCCGCGGGGCGGGATGAAACAGTACCAGGAAGAAGGGTTTAGCGCGAAGCCGGCCAAGGATGGGGAAAGACCGCGAAGACGGCGGCGTGTGCGCCGGTGACAGGGTTTTCCGCCGCGCCCGAGATCCTGTTTCAGCGCACGGTGGGGACGCGTTCGGCCAGGATTTCGGCTACTGTGGCGATGGCTTTATCGATTTCCTCGTCGGTGTTGTAGAAGTGCGGCGACATGCGGACGCCGGCTTTGGGGCGATAGTCCACTAATACTTCTCTCTTCAGCAGTTCGCGGCATACCTCCTGCGCGTCGGGCATGTCGATGGAGACGGTGCCGGCGCGGTGTTCGGCGTCGCGGGGTGTGTTGACGCGCCATCCGTGACGGTCGGCCAGGGCGATGAGCTTGGCAGTCTGGCGCTTGGACTTCTCGCGGATTCGTTCCACTCCCACTTCTCGGATGATTTTCAAGCCTGGGCGCGCGGCCTCAAGCGACGGCACATGCGAGGTTCCGTTCATGAAGCGGAACGGAGGCGCGCCGTAGCGGGTGGCGCCGACCTCGAAGCCGAAGGGATTCTCGTGGGCAAACCATCCCGTGAGCCGGGGTTGCAGTTTGTTTCCCAGGTCGGGGCGGACGTAGAGATAGCCGACACCGGGGCCTCCACAGAGCCATTTAAGCACGCCGCCGCAGGCGAAGTCGGTGTTGAGCGCCTGCACGTCGACGGGAACCGTGCCTAGCGACTGGAAGGTATCGAGGATGACCAGGGCTCCGACCCGGTGCGCCTTTTCGATGATCGCTTTGGCATCGTTGATGAAGGCGCTGCGGAAGATGACATGCGAGATGGGGACGAGCAGGGTTTCGTCGTCGATAGCATCGAGCAGACGCTCGGTGGGCACGGTCACTCCGTCGTCGGTCTTGACCATATGCACACGGGCGCCGGTCGCCTGCTGGGCTTCCCAGAAATACATGACCGAGGGAAAGTTCATGTCGGTGTAGACGACTTTGTTGCGCCGGGCGGAGAAGTCGAAGCAGGAGGCGACGACGGCCTGGCAGGTAGTGACGTTCTGGTGGACCGACACCGAACCCTGAGGCGCGTGCAAGAGGGCGCCAATTTCGTCGCCGACCTCGAGGGCCAGCATCCACCAGCACTCTTCCCAGGCGCGCACACCGCGTGTGGCCCAGGTATCAGCGTAGGCCTTCATGGCGTCGTAAACGCCGCGGGGCATGGCGCCCAGAGAGTTGCTGATCAGGTAGGTGGAGGTCTCGAGGATGGGGAATTCGGGGCGGTAGCGCAGCAGGTCGTCGGTCATGTCGAACATTGTACTGCCTGAGAGTGTCGCTTACTTGTATCCGACGAGTTTCCGCTACCGGGTGCCGAACCCCGTGGGGAGCTGCGCGCCAGATCCCTGGTGCGGCCGCAGGGCGCCAGTGTTCGCCGTGACGTCGTGCCCGGAAGAAGCTTTTCAGCCTGCAAAGGACGCCAGGGCTTCGCAAAGGGCGCGGAGAAGAGACCGAACGGTTCCGCGGTCAGGTGCGGCGGGGGCGGGGTTTGAGGAGGAAGTAGGCTGCGGTCAGCACGATCATATAGACGAAGCCGCTGACCAGGGCCAGGCGTCCGGATTGGAGGATGGCGACGAGGACCAGCCCGAAGCCCACGATGGATCCCAGCGCGCCGAGCGGGGAGCGGCCGGGAAGGTGAGTGAGTTCCGCGGGGGGAAGGTGGCGGCGGAATTTCACGTGGGCGGCGAGGGTTACGAGCCACGACAGCAGCATGCCTACCAAGGCGGCGCTGATGATGGAAACGAAAGCGTTTTGGGGAGACCACCGCTCGAGCGCCAGCGCGAGCAGAATTCCGAACGAGGAAACGATGAGGGCGCGGCGGGGTGATCCGACGGAGTTCAGTTTGCCGAAGGCGGCCGGGGCCCATCCCGTGCGGGCGAGGGAAAAGAGCATGCGCGAACCGACGTAGAGCGCGGCGTTCGATCCGGAGAGCGCGGCGGTGAGGACGACGAAGTTCATGACATGACTGGCAGAGGGGATGCCGACGTGGCGGAAGACGCTGACGAAGGGACTCTCGGTGACTCCGGCGCGGTTCCAGGGCATGATCCCCGCAAGGACGATGATGGCGCCGACGTAGACGCTGGTGAGGATCAGAAAGGTAAGGCGGACGGCGCGGGGGATCTCGCCGGGCGAGCGCGATTCTCCGCTCGTTATGGCGACCATCTCGACGCCTCCGAAGGTGTAGACCGCGAAGCCCATGGCGAGCAGCGGGGCGAGGGCGCCGTTGGGAAGGAATCCGCCATGGGCGGTGTATTGGGCGGGGACGCGCCGGGCGAGAAGCAGCGCGCCACCGATAACAACGAAGGCCGCGATGGTGGCAAGCTTGATCATGGCGAACCAGTATTCGAAACGGCCGTAATGCCCCACGCTCCACAGGTTGACCAACAGGAGAAGCAGAGAGAAGAGAACGACCCACACGAGCCCGGGAACCGCCGGAAACCAGAACGCAAGGTACGTGGCGGCGGCGACCATCTCGGCGCCGATGGAGATGCAGATGGCGGCCCAGTATCCCGCGCGTGAGATGAATCCAGCCCAGGGGTTGAGGTAGAGGTCTCCATAAAGGCCGAAGGCTCCGGCGGCGGGGTGGCGGCTGGCAAGCTCTCCCATGGCGAGGGTGACGGTCCAGTTGATGAGGGCGGCGAGCAGGAAACTGAGGATTACGCCCGGTCCGGCAATTTGGAGGGCGGCGGCGGAGCCGAGCAGCAATCCGGTGCCGATTGAACCTCCGACGGCGACCATGGCCATCTGTCCGGCGCTCAGTTGGTGACGCAGACCGTGCTCGTGGGCAGTGTCTGGCATGCCGGCACGTATACCAGAATCTCGCTCACCGCCAAAGACTTATTCCGCCCGTGACCTTCGTAATCGCCCCTTGCCGTACCGCATTGCCGCTTTCCGTAACCTGCAACGATAATTCAGGTGGGTTACTCCCACTTCCCATGGCGGATGCAATCAATCGAGTCGACCGGGCAGAGATCAGCAGGCACGTGGAGCGCGCCGAGAAGCTGTTGCAGAAGGGAAAGACGGCGGAGGCGCTGGAAGAATATCTGTGGGTGCTGTCGGCCGATGCGGAAAACGATTCGGTGCGGCAGATGGCGGCGGATTTGTGCCTGTCTTTGCAACGGACGCCAGAGGCGGTACGGATGTTGGGCGATCTGTTTGACCGGCAGACTGAGCAGGGGGATGCGACCCGGGCGAGCCTGACCTACAAGAAGCTGGCGCGGTTTGTGAATCCTACCTGGGATCAGAAAGTTCGCTTCGGGCAGCTGCTGGAGAACACGAACCGCAAGCTGGCGGTCGAGACCTACGAGACGGCCCTCGACGAGCTGTTGAAGCAGGGGCGGAAGCCGGATTCGCTGATGGTGCTGAAGCGGGTTGTGGCGCTCGACGCCAACGAACGGAACTTCCTGCGGCTGGGCGAGTTGTGCTCCGAGCTGGGGGACAGTAAGGCGGCGGCGGCAGCGTTTCAGCGCCTGGCGGAATTGTCGGAATCGTCGGGTGCGGACGCGGCCCAGTGGTTTGAGCGGGCGTACTCCGAGGATGCCACCGATCCGAAGATCGCCTTGAGTTACGGCAGGAGCTTGCTGGCCCAGGGCCAGATGGGTGCGGCGATTTTTGTGCTCGAGCCGCACGTGAGCGCCGGGAATCCTTCGTTCGAGTTGCGGGACGTTTACGCCAAGGCGCTCGTGGCCGCCAACCGGCTGACGGAAGCGGAACCGTTTGTGTGGCAGATCATGGAGCAGAATCCGGCTCGCGTGAATGAAGTGGCGACCCTGATTGGAATGTTCGTGGATGCCGAGCAGGACGGCGAAGCGGTGGCGCTGGCGCGCAAGCTGGAAGCATACCAGCGGCACCGGGGAGAACGGCGCGCGTTCATGCTCATGATGCAGGAGGTGACGGCGGCGCACCGCGCGTCGCCGGAACTGCTGGAGTTCATGAGCGAGCTGTTCAACGGCTCAAACCGCGAGGCCGACTACTGTCAGACGCTGCTCAAACTGTTCGATCTTCACTTCGGGATGGGAAATTTCGAGAAAGCAGCGGAGTGTCTGGATCGTGCGGCCGAGGTGGATGCCTACGAGCCTGGTCACCAGAAGCGTTTGGAATCGCTGAAGGGGAAGATTGCAGACAGCCGCTTCAAGGTGATCGCCTCCCGCCTGGCCGGCATGAACCAGTCGGTTCCCGAGCCGGTGCGGACGGAAACTCCGACCCTGGGTTCGGCGGCCCTGCAGGATCTGATGTTGCAGGCCGAGATCCTGGTGCAGTACGGCATGCGCTCGAAGGCGATCGAGCGTCTGCAGCGCATCCAGGAATTGTTTCCCCACGAAGAGGAACGGAATCCGGACCTGCAGCAGCTCTATCTGGCGGCGGGCATGACGCCGCGCTATTCGGATTCCCCCCTGCCACGGCCCGACCCCGCTCCCAAAGCGCAAGCCGCGGCGTCGGCCGAGCCGCCGAGGGAGGCGAGCGATGTGGCCGACGTTTCCAGCTTCACGCGCGTGGCCGAGATCACCCGCAAACTGTACCGCCAGAGCAATGCTGACGCGGTGATGATGACCGCGGTGAACGAGATTGGCCGCCAGTGGAAGGCCACGCGCTGTCTGACGGCGATGCGCAAGCCGGGATTGCCTCCGACGGCGGTGAAAGAATTCTGCGGCGAAGGAGTGAAAGCCGGGAATGCAAGCGCTCTGGCGAAGGTCGTCGCTGCGGTGCAGGATGCGGCCATCACCCGCGGGGCGCTGACCGTGACCGACGCGCTGGCGGCTCCGGAGCTGCAAGCGGTGCGCGAGGCGCTGGTGGAATTGAACATCACTTCTCTGCTGGCCCTGCCGCTGAGCGACGGGCAGGATCACGTGGGATTGCTCTTGCTGGCGCAGAATTCGACCCAGGGCTGGCATTCCAATGACATCGTGGTGCTGAAGACGATCAGCGAGCAGATCGTGATTGCGCTGAATAACGCCGGGTTGCGGCGGCTGGTGAAGAACCTTTCGGTCACCGATGAGAAGTCCGGACTGCTGAAACGTGCATCGTATCTCGATCTGCTTATGGCGGAGACGCGGCGCGGCGTGCAGCAGGGAACCCCGGTGACCGTGCTTCTGACGCAGTTCGGCAGGAACACTGCCCTGGTGAAGGAATTCGGCGAGGCCGCGGTCGAGGCTACCATGCAGCAGATCGGACAGTTGTTCGCGGCTAACATCCGGCAGAACGATCTGGCATTTCGCTATGAGATGACCACCATCGCCATTGTGCTCGGGGAGACGGCGGAAAAAGAAGCCCTGATGGCGGTGGAGAAGCTGCGCAAGGTGATCGGCGGCGTGAAGATGGCGGAAAAAGAAACGCCCATTGCCTTCAACGCCGGCCTGGCGGAGGCGGTGGTTCGCCAGCAGTACGATGCGGTAGATATCGTGACCGAGGTGATCAACCGGGCGGAGCTGGCGCTCGATATGGCCATCGCGCAGGGCGCCGGCAAAGTGGTTTCCATGGCGGCTTCGCTGACCAATGCCGCGGTAGCCTAGATGTTAGGCACGAGTTTCGGTTGACGATTGCCGACTGAGTGTTTTACCCCCACCTTCGTTGTCATTCCCCACGCGGCGAGAAATCTCGATTCCCTTCGAGTGTCGGTGCTACCGGGATACAGGTCCGTCGCCTCGCCCGGCGGGGTGACAATCGTGATTTGGGATGACAATCGTTCTTCCGGGATGGCGGTCGTTCCTCAGAGTGGCGTCGATACAGTCTCGTCGATTCGCGACCGGCTGGCGCGGACACCCCCCAACGTTCGGTCTGATAAACTGACAAGTTTGGCCGAACCTTTCGGAACCCTTCCTACTCCAGGAACTTATGTTGAAACCAGGTGAGATTGCGATTGTCAGCGGGGCGCGCACGCCCATGGGGCGGTACTGCGGCAAACTCAAAGACTTCACTGCCATGGAACTGGCGGCGGTGGCGGGCAAGGGCGCGATCGAGCGCGCGGGAGTCGATCCCGGGGAATTCGATCACGCGGTGTTCGGCAACGCGCAGCAGACTTCCGGCGACGCCCTCTACGGGGCGCGGCACGTGGGGTTGCGGGCAGGCTTGCCGATCGAGGCTCCGGCGCTGACTGTGAACCGGCTGTGCGGATCGGGCATGCAGGCGATTGTCAACGCGGCGCAGATGATTGAGCTGGGCGAAGCCAACGTGGTGCTGGCGGGCGGGATGGAAGCCATGTCGCAGGCGCCGTTTTCGATCCGCGGGCGCGATGGCTTCACGCTGGCGCCGGGCGGGAAGCTCGAAGACTCGCTGATGGTGGCGCTGCTCGATACCTACTGCGGACTCTATATGGCGAACACCGCCGAACTGTATGGCGAGCAGCAGGGGATCACGCGGCAGATGCAGGATGAGTTTGCCCTGCGCTCGCAGCAGGGTGCCGACGCGGCGTACAAGGCGGGACGGTTGCAGGAAGAAATCGTTCCGGTTTCGTTGAAAGACCGCAAGGGTGAGCTGAGCGGGGAGATGTTCACGGAGGATGACCACCGGCGTCCGCAGACGACGATGGAGGGTTTAGCGAAGCTGAAGCCGGCGTTTGGCCGGAACGGTACAGTAACGGCCGGCAACGCGAGCGGCATTGTGGATGGTGGCGCGGCGGTTGTTGTCATGGCGCTCGAACAGGCGCACAAGAGGAATTTGAAGCCGCTGGGAAGAATCGTGAGCTGGGGGATTGCCGGGGTCGAGCCGAAGCTGATGGGACGGGGTCCGGTTCCGGCCACCAGGCTGGCGCTCGAGAAGGCGGGGTTGACGCTCGACTACATCGATCTCATCGAAGTGAATGAAGCGTTTGCGGCGCAGTATCTGGCGGTGGAAAGAGAATTGGGACTCGATCGCGAGAAGGTGAACGTCAACGGGGGAGCGATCGCGCTGGGACATCCGCTGGGGGCGACGGGAACGCGGCTGGTGATCACGCTGCTGCACGAGCTGCGGCGACGGAAGAAGAAGTACGGACTGGCGACCGCGTGCATCGGCGGCGGGCAGGGGATTGCGATGATTGTGGAGAGCATGAATTAGAGCGACGATTGCCAATTTGGAAACCGTGGGTAGGGCGGGCTTCAATTGGCAATTGAAAACCGGAAATTTCTAAAGGACTTTTATGCATATCAGGAAAGTCGGCGTTCTGGGCTGTGGGTTGATGGGATCGGGCATTGCGCAGGTGGCGGCGATGGCCGGGTTCGAGGTCACCGTGCTCGAGGTCGAGCAGAAGTTCCTGGACAAGGGGTTTGCCGGAATTGAGAAGTCATTGGCGAAGTTCGCCGAGAAGGGGAGCCTCAAAGAGCCGGCGGAGGCTGTGCGCGCGCGGCTAAAAGGAACGACCAGCCAGAACTCCCTGGCCGATTGCGACATTATCGTGGAGGCAGTCATCGAGAATGTCGCCGAAAAGAAGAAGATTTATTCGGCGCTCGATGCCATCGTGAAGAAAGACTGCATTTTTGCTTCGAACACCTCTTCGATTTCGGTGACCGAATTGCTCACCGCGACCAAGCGTCCCGAGCGGTTCATCGGATTGCACTTCTTCAATCCCGTGCCGCTGATGAAGCTGGTGGAAGTGGTGCGGACCATTGCCACCGCGGACGACGTCTACCAGACCGCGTACGAGTTTGGCAAGCAGCTGGGCAAGGTGCCGGTGCGCACGTCGGACAAGACGGGGTTCATTGTCAACCGGCTGCTGGTGCCCTATCTGCTGGACGCGATCCGCGCCTATGAGGAGGGCGTAGGATCGATTGAAGACATCGACCATGCCATGAAGCTGGGCTGCGGGTATCCGATGGGGCCGTTCACCCTGCTCGATTTCGTGGGGCTGGATACGACTTACTACATTACCCATGTGATGTACGACGAGTTCAAGGAGCGGCGGTTCGCTTCGCCTCCGCTGCTGAAGCGGCTGGTGATGGCGGGGTGGTACGGACGCAAGTCGGGAAAAGGGTTCTACGATTACGCGGACCCGGCCAATCCGAAGGCGCAGAAGTTGTAACTTGATTCGAGGTGGCCTCCATGAAACGGCCGTGGATGGTGGTGGTTGCGACGGTCGTGCAATGGTTGCTGGGCCTCGGTTCGGCAGCGTTGACCGTGTACCTGCTGGCGCTTACGCGCTCGAAGGAAACACTAAGCGCGCAAGATCCCGCCGCGGAGGTCCGGGGCCTGGAGATCGCGGCCGCGGTTTTCATTCTTCCCACCATTGTGTATCTGCTCGCCGCCTACGGCATGCAGAAGGGGAAGCGCTGGGGATGGTGGCTGGCGTTGGCCATGAACCTGGTTTCGACCGGGGTATTTCTGGCGGGTACGTTTGACATGGACATGCGCCAGGTGGATAAGGATGTGCTTCCTTTCGCGGCGGGGTTTGCGGTTGTGGTGGCGTGGTTGCTCTTGTCCAAGGTGAGGATGTTTTTCTGGAGGGGCCCGGCGGCGGCCGCTTAAGCTCACTTCACCACGGAGGCACAGAGGCAGGGGAGAAGATCTTTCGTTTCCTTGCTCCCCGGACGAGGGCGTCCGGGGCGACCTGGTTGGCGGCGGTTGGAGCACGGTTGATGGGCGTAAATCCGCGAGATCCGCGGGAAGGGCTTTTATGGGCTTTGAAAACATTCTGGTGGAAAAGAAGAACACGATTGCCTACGTCACCGTGAACCGTCCCAAGGTTTTGAACGCGCTCAACATGGCGACCATGGAGGAGCTGCGGGCGGCGTTTACTGACATCAAGAATGACCGCTCGATGCGCGTGGCCATTATGACCGGTTCAGGCGAGAAGGCGTTCATTGCCGGGGCGGACATCGGCGAGCTGTCCGGGCACGATGCGGTTTCGGCCAAGGAGTACACCCATAAAGGACAGTCGGTGCTCGATCTGATCGAGAACCTGGGAAAGCCGGTGATTGCCTGCATCAATGGATTCGCGCTGGGCGGGGGTTGCGAGATTGCGATGGCCTGCACCATGCGGCTGGCGAGTGAGAATGCCAGGCTGGGGCAGCCGGAAGTCAAGCTCGGGATCATTCCCGGCTATGGTGGGACGCAGCGTCTGCCGCGGCTGGTGGGCAAGGGAATGGCGATGCAGTTGGTGCTGGCGGGGGAGATGATCTCGGCGCAGGAGGCGCATCGCATCGGGTTGGTGAACGAGGTCACTGCCGCGGGTGACCTGATTGCCCGCGCCGAAGCCATCGCGCAGAAGATTATTGCGAACGCGCCCCTGGCCGTGCAGTATGCCATGGAGGCGGTGAACAACGGCATGGAGATGACCCTGGCCGAGGGGTTGTATCTGGAGGCGGTGCTGTTCGGCGTAGCCTGCGCAACCGAAGACAAGACAGAGGGAACGAAGGCGTTTCTGGAGAAGCGGGCGGCGCAGTTTAAGGGAAAATGATCACCCCAAAGGTATAGGGACACGGAGAAAACCGGGAAACCGAGGTGATCATTGGGGCCACCGCGAGCAATCTGCAATATACGGACGCACCGGCGGAAATGCGGATTCCACGGGTTGCCCGAAATGACAAACCGGACCAAAGCGTAATCCCTGCATGCTGAAATCACTTCACATCGGCCGTTATGCCACGAAGCCCGAAGACTTCCGGACGCTGGTGAAGTTCTTCGAGGCAATCGGCTTCGAGCCTTTGGCGGGCGCGGACCCGCGGTCGGCGGTGCTGACGGCTCCTCTCGGCATGCTGAGCGTGAACGCGCTTTCCCCCGACTATCCTCGGGGAGTGCTCGAGCGGCTGAAGGATGTGGCGCAGCTGATCGTAGTGGAAGTCAGCAACCCCGACAATGTGTTCGCCATCGCCGAGAAGATGAAGCTGAAGGTGCTGGCAGATTCCGCCCATCCGGCGACGGGAGAGCGCAGCTTCTCGCTGGAATTGCCGGGCGAAGTGGTGGTGACGGTGCACGGCAAGCCGGAAGAGCCGCCGCCCGGGATCGACGGAGAACTGAACGCCAGGGGAAAACGTTTCGCGCTGGTGGTGGCGCGCTTCAATGCGTTTATCACCGAGCGTCTGCTGCAAGGAGCGCTCGACGCGCTGCGTCGAACCGGGGCGCGGAACCAGGATTTGACCATCATGCGCGTGCCGGGAAGCTTTGAGATTCCCCCGGCGGCGCGCACCCTGGCCGAGACCGGGAACTACGATGCGATCGTCTGCATCGGATGTCTGCTGCGGGGCGAGACGGCGCACTACGATGTCATCGTCAATGAAGTGGCGCGCGGCATCGGCCAGTCGGCGCAGGAAACGGCCGTGCCGCACAGCCTGGGTGTGCTCACCTGCGACACGCTGGAACAGGCGATCGATCGCGCCGGGCTGAAGATGGGGAACAAGGGATTCGAGGCGGCGCTGGCAGCGGTGGAAATGGCAACCCTGAAGCGAGCTGTCAGCCGTCAACACTCAGCGGTCAGCAAAAACCGAAGATCGAAGCCGGGCCCGGCGCGGCGGCAGCGTAAGCGTTAGTCGATTCCCTCCTTCCCCCTCCTGTAAACTGAAAGACGGCTGAGAGCTCTGTCATGGGTACCCGCCGGAAATCCCGCGAATTGGCGTTGCAGATGCTGTTTCAGGCGGATATGGGACGGCAGAACGCCGAGGACGTGCGCCGCACGTTCTGGAGCGAGCGCAACGCCGTAGGCGCTGAAGTGCGCGGCTTTGCCGAAGACCTGTTTCGGGTGGCCAGCGATCGCACCTCGGAAATCGACGAGTTGATCGAGCGTCACGCCGAAAACTGGCGCATGGGGCGCATGGCGGCGGTGGATCGCAACATCCTGCGCGCTGCAGTTGCCGAACTGCTGGCCTTCCCGCATACCCCGCGGGCCGTAGTCATCAATGAAGCGCTGGAGGTAGCGCGCAAGTTCTCCAGCCCCGAGTCAGTGCAGTTCATCAATGGGGTGCTCGACAGCGTGGGTCGAGATCTCGAGAAACCCAGGGATCGAGCGGCCAAGCCCTGAGCCCTTCCTTGCCGGAAGCGGCCCAGGCACATGGTCCGTCACGTTGTTGCGCCGCAGGTCAAGGGCGCCAAAGGCGCGGACGTATATTCAGCCGCCGGCGGCACGATTTCATTCACCCGGCTCCCTTTCCGCAACCTCAGCCGTGTCGCCCGCGCGCGCACCTCTGCAGCATCTTTCCGGGCAACATCAGAGCCTGAAGCCCGGAGCCCAAAGCTGGTGTCCTAGGGCTGAATTCCGATCAGGTTTGGCCGGCAGGCCACCGGTGGGCTGTTGGGGCACAAGTAGTCGGGAGTGGTGGGAGTGGCGGGGAAGGAGATATCGAAGATATCACCTCCGGACTGCGTGCTCAGAACGTGCACCATTCGGTCGCTGGCCGCGACGTAGAGCAAGTTCCCGTCGAGAGTGAGCGCGGCGCGCAGCGCAACGTTGTTGCCGCTGAGCGGGATGGCGGATGAAATCTGGTTGATTACGTCGAACTTGATGATGCTGGGCAGGTTCGAGGCGACGATGTAAGCCTTGGTGCTGTCGGGAGCAATCAGCAGCTGCAGCGGCGTGAACGCACCCTGTCCGAGATTGAACGTCTGCACCGCGTTGGTGACGGCCGGGAAGCAACCGGTGTTGACCCCGGCCGGCGGCGCGATGTTGGCCGAGACATTAATCACATCGAGCAGAGGCGGGGCCAATCCCAGAACCTGGGTGGCGTTGGGCAAGGTCTTGATGAATGTCGGGGCAGCGGGAGTGGCGGCCGTGGCCACGAGCGCGGCATCGCAGGTCCGGCCCACCGTGACGCCGTTTGGATCGCCGCCGGCGATGTAGGCGAAGGATCCCTGGGAAAGGAACGAGACGTCGTTGGCGATATTGGTGCTGCTGAGCGGAACGGTCAGCAGCGGGTCCACCAGCGAGTACACATAAAGCGTGCTACCGGTGCCACTGTTGGCGAGGATGAAAGCCTTGAGGCTGTCAGGCGAGAAGTCGGCCGCTACGGCGCCGGTGATGGCAAGAGGGACCGCGGTGTGAGACGAGGTGTCGAACACGTACACCAGGTTGGGGGTATCGAGAGTGTCGGAGACGATGACCTTACTGCCGTTGGGCGAGGCAGCCAGCACCCGGCCGATGACCGAGGGGTATTGGGTGATGGTCGGAGTGGTGGAAGCCAGGTTGGCGACGATCAGGCCACGCGTGCCCTGACGGCTGGAATCAGTTCCCATGAATGCGGTAAGGGAGCTGGTGCTGGCCCCGCGCACGACCGATAACACCATGGAGTTGGGTGTAGCCGGCAGCAGGGCGGCATTGCCGACCACATTGGCGGGACTGGTGATGGGTACCAGAGTGGTCGCACACTGCGTGGCGGCGTTCTGGGGCAGGCTGCAATCCGTGGTTGACACCCATACGGTCTGCGCCGGCTCAGTGGCGCCGCTGGGCGTGGCTGTTCCGGTAATCACGCTCTGGGCATAGATCACGCCTGTGGGAAAGACTGGATCCGCAGGGGTCAGGCCGATGTTGCAGGTCGGGGGAGTGCAGGAGGCGACAACGGCCGTGGTTCCGGGATGAGAGAGGGTGATGGTTCCGATACCCGTCGTGCTGCTGCCCGAGGCCGTGCCCGCGTTTGGCGACGAAGAACTCCAGGTGAGCGGTATCCCGGTGATAAGGGTGTTGTTGGCGTCGGTGACCGTAGGAGTGACGGTTTTCGATCCCGAACCGGCCACGGTGAAGGAATTGCCGCTGATGCCGTTAATTTCCAGGGCGACTGACTTTACGGGGCAGGTGTAGAGATTGAATGGGGCGCTGATCGTGTTGCCGACGGAAGCGAAGAGCTGGGTCAATCCGGGAGTCTTGGCGGTGATCTGCACCTGGTTCAAGGAGACTCCGTTGATCCGGTTACCGAGCGAACTTACAGTGTTGCTTACCCCGGCGACCGCCGTCTGCGCCGATTGCCAGGTGAACTGGCCAACCGTGGCGGTGATATCGACTCCGCGAGCGAAAGCGGTGACCTGGTAATTGGCCGTCGTCTCCTTGGAGAGGCAGGCAGTGGGGGGCGCCGGCGGGATGGGTGCAATCGTGAGATTGTCGATGGGCTGGTGGACGTAGATGGTCACGGCGGTGCTGGAAACCCCCATGGCGTTGGCGGTTACCTGGGCGATGCCCGCCGAGCCCGGGGTACACACTTGCGGGGTGGTCAGCGAGTTCCAGCTCCCGGCGCACGCCTGACCGTTATTGGCGACGGTTACCACCGCAGTGTTGGTGGAGTGGAACTGAACCGGCTGGGTGACCGGACGTCCATTGAACATCGTGGTGGCGGCGAAGGATAGCGTCTCTCCCAGAGTGAGCGAGACGGCATTCGACGGGATGATGGTAACCTGCGCGGGAGTGGGGAAAGGTGTCGTGCCGGATCCGCTGCCGCACCCGGGAAGTATCGAGATGACGAGAACTATTGCGATCAGCGCGACCGA
Organism: Terriglobales bacterium; assembly: GCA_035262225.1. Taxonomy (GTDB): domain Bacteria; phylum Acidobacteriota; class Terriglobia; order Terriglobales; family Acidobacteriaceae; genus DATFTE01. The sequence goes on along the minus strand of DATFTE010000020.1, from coordinate 3,880 downwards.
CACAGAACCGGACCTACCCATGCATCCTCCCCGTCCCAGGGTTCTCCCCGAGACGAGCACTCGTTGACCGGGAAACAGACAGTTTAGAGGCTCGGAATCTTTTCAGCAACCGCCGGCATCGGGGATGGAGCGAGGAACCGCTCCGCTCTTGTGCCCCTGCTTTTTCGATGAGATGCAGGCGTCGATGGTTGACGATGTGCGAGACGGCTTGATATATTTGTAAGGTTCCGCGAGCTAAGTCTGGCTAGTCTGTACGCGGAGGTTTTCTTCGCGCGCCGTTTGTGTGTGAAGAGCGCCCGTACGAATGCAGCAGCTTTAGAAGTTCACGTCTTCAGCATGCAGTTTGCTGAAGGCCACCCTCGCTGAAATGTCCTGCGAGAACCTTCCACGTGGGGAGGATATGCAGGGCAAAGCTGGCGAAACGGAGCACCTCCTGCCGCGCAACCTGCGGCGGCGCCTGGTGCCACCGTCGTGAGCGCTAGTCCGAACGGGAAACCGGAAGTTTTCTGCCGTGGGTGTGTGCGGCAGGAAGTATGGTGGCGGACCCCGCCATCCAGCCCCTAAATAGGGAAGGCAAAATGCGGCGCAGTCGCGCGCCAGCGCCCGTGTGGTGCGGCAGCCGAGCGCCGGAGGAGCAGGAAAGAGTGCCGACTTTTAATCAGTTGGTGAAGGCTGGCCGCAAGCGGCCGCGGTACAAAACGGCGAGCCCCGCGCTGCAGGGGTGCCCGCAGAAGCGCGGCGTTTGCACGCGCGTGTACACCCAGACGCCCAAGAAGCCGAACTCCGCGTTACGCAAGGTGGCGCGCGTGCGTCTGACCAACGGAATTGAGGTCACCACCTACATTCCCGGGGTCGGGCACAACCTGCAGGAGCACTCGATTGTGCTGATCCGCGGGGGCCGCGTGAAGGATTTGCCGGGCGTGCGCTATCACGTGGTGCGCGGGACGCTGGATGCGGTGGGTGTCGCCAACCGCAAGCAGAGCCGCTCCAAGTACGGAGCGAAGCGGCCGAAGTAGTCGTTTGCCATCGCTGGTTGACTGAACCACGTGAGCCAAAGGCCAGGAGCTAGGAGCAAAAAGCTAGATGCCTCGAAAAGGACATATCGCGAAGCGGGGAGTGGAAGCCGATCCGGTATACGGATCGGATTTGGTGACGAAGTTCGTCAACTCCATGATGTGGCAGGGCAAGAAAAGCACGGCGGAGGGCATCTTCTATCAAGCCCTGACCCGCCTGGAGCAGAAGGGCGGCGACGAGGCGCTGAAGCTGTTCAAGAAGGCGGTGGAGAACACGAAGCCCCTGCTCGAAGTGAAGACCCGCCGCGTGGGTGGCGCCAACTACCAGGTTCCGGTGGAGGTGAATCCCGACCGGCGCACCTCGCTGGCTATCCGCTGGCTGATTACCTACTCCCGAGGACGCGGCGAGAAGGGCATGGTCGACAAGCTGAGCAATGAATTGCTCGACGCCGCCAACAACCGTGGCGCCGCGATCAAGAAGAAGGAAGACGTTCACCGCATGGCGGAAGCCAACAAGGCGTTTGCCCATTACCGGTGGTAGCCAATAGCGAGAAGCCTGATTTTCGGAGCCCCAGAAGGAAGAACAGAAAGCCGTGGCCAGAACAGTTCCATTAGAGCGCTGCAGAAATATCGGCATCATGGCGCACATCGATGCCGGCAAGACCACTACGACCGAGCGCATCCTGTTCTATACGGGCCGGACGCACCGCATCGGAGAGGTCCACGAAGGCACGGCCACGATGGACTGGATGGAGCAGGAACAGGAGCGCGGCATCACGATTACCTCCGCCGCCACGACCTGTACCTGGCGCGACATCCGGATCAACATTATTGATACACCCGGCCACGTCGATTTCACGGCGGAGGTCGAGCGTTCGCTGCGCGTGCTCGACGGCGCGGTGGCGGTGTTCGACGCGGTGCACGGCGTGCAGCCCCAGTCGGAAAAGGTCTGGCGGCAGGCCGACAAATACGGGGTCCCGCGAATCTGCTTCATCAACAAGATTGACAAGATGGGTGCCGACTTCGAACATGCCATCGACACCATCCGCAAGCGCCTGAACGCCAAGCCGGTCGCGATTCAGATTCCCATCGGCCAGGAAGACAAGTTCAAAGGCGTAGTCGATTTGATCGACATGAAAGCCATCGTGTGGAAAGACGAGACGATGGGCGCCGAGTACGTCACCGAAGCCATTCCCGCCGAGCTGCAGAAAAAAGCTGAGGCGTTCCACGCCCAGCTGGTCGAAACCATTGCCGAGAACGACGACGAGATCCTGCACAAGTTTCTCGAGGGTGAAACGATCACCCCGGCCGAGCTGCGGGCATCGCTGCGCCGGTCCACGATCGCGCTGAAGCTTTTCCCGGTGGTGGTAGGAACGGCCTTCAAGAACAAGGGCGTGCAGCCGCTGCTCGATGCCGTGGTGGACTACCTGCCCTCGCCTCTCGATACCAAGGAAGTGCACGGCAAGAATCCTGAAAGCGGCGAAACCATCACCCGCAAGGCCAGCGACAGCGAGCCCTTTTCGGCGCTGGCGTTCAAGATCATGGCCGACCCGTTTGTCGGGCAGCTGACCTTTATCCGCGTGTACTCCGGGCAACTGAAGTCGGGCGAGGCGGTGCTGAACCCACGCACCCGGAAACACGAGCGCATCGGACGCCTGCTGAAGATGCACGCCAACAAGCGCGAGGACATCAGCGAGATTCTCGCGGGCGACATCTGCGCGGTGGTTGGCCTGAAGAACGTTTCCACCGGCGACACCATTTGCGACGAGAAACATCCCATCGTGCTCGAGTCGATTGAGTTCGCCGTGCCCGTGATCTCGGTGGCGGTCGAGCCCAAAACCAAGGCGGACCAGGAAAAGATGGGCCTGGCCCTGAACAAGCTGGCCCAGGAGGATCCGACCTTCAAGGTTCACACCGATCCCGACAGCGGGCAGACCATCATCAGCGGCATGGGCGAGTTGCATCTGGAAATCATCGTGGACCGCATGATGCGCGAGTACAAGGTCGAAGCCAACGTGGGCAAGCCGCAGGTGGCGTACCGCGAGACCATCCGCAGGCATTCCGAAGCCGAGGGCAAGTACATCCGCCAGACCGGAGGCCGCGGCCAGTACGGTCACGCCAAGATCCGGCTGGAACCGAACGCGCCGGGCAAGGGTTACGAGTTCATCAACGAGATCGTGGGCGGCGTGGTACCCAAGGAATACATCAAGCCCATCGATCAGGGTATGCAGGAAGCCATGGAAGGCGGCGTTCTCGCCGGATATCCCATGGTGGACATCAAGGCGACGCTCTACGACGGCAGCTATCACGAAGTCGACTCCAACGAAATGGCCTTCAAGATTGCCGGATCGATGGCGTTCAAGGAAGCCGCCCGCAAGGCCAGCCCGGTGATTCTTGAGCCGGTGATGTCGGTGGAAGTGGTGACGCCGGAAGATTTCGCCGGCACCATTATGGGCGATCTGAGCTCGCGCCGCGGACGCATCGAGGGCATGGAGCACCGCGCAGGCTCGCAGGTGATTCACGCGATTGTGCCGCTCTCGGAAATGTTTGGCTACGCGACCCACATGCGTTCTTCGACGCAGGGCCGCGCGGAGTACTCTATGCACTTTGCGCGCTATGAGGAGGCCCCGCGCTCGGTGGCGGAGGAGATCATCGCGCGGGTGCAGGGAACGGCGAAATAGGTTTCGAGCGCAGCCGGCGAGACGCCGGCGCTACGAGGAAAGAACATGGCGAAGGAAAAATTTGAGCGCACCAAGCCGCACTGCAACGTGGGGACGATCGGTCACATTGATCACGGCAAGACCACGTTGACGGCGGCGATCACCAAGGTGTTGTCGAAGCATAACCCCAAGATTCAGTTTCGGTCG
>DATFTE010000019.1:0-3754 GCA_035262225.1 Terriglobales bacterium | reverse complement strand
TCCATTACCAGTCGGCCCACGGTGTGATGGGCCCAGCTTATTGCTGAATGGGCCCGAGTCGCTCTTCGAAATCGAGATTTCTCGGGTGGGCGTTCGCGGCGTTGTAGGCGCGGCGGACGGCGTAGGCGCGGCGGACGGCCGTGGAGTCGCCTTGGGGTGGGACGGGTTGGGAAAGCATGTTCGTGGTTCTCTTGCAGGCACCGGGGGCCATATCGAGCGCCACGTCGTCGACCCACGCGGCACCGTTGCCGTCCAGGATAAGGCCGAAATTGATGGTGGCTGCGGGCGGCATCACGTTGAGCACGATTTCCTGGAAGCGCCACTCGAAGGGTCCGCGTTTGTCGCGGTTGTCCATGTTGTCGAAGGCAAGTGGCTCCCCACTTGTACCGTCAACGCGCATCCACAGGCGCGGGCTACCGCCCTTGGTGGCTTTGACCCACGCGGAGAGGTGAACGCAGTGGCCGATATAGCGATCGGCCTGGATGGTCTGCTCGAAGGTGCCAAAGCTGGAGTAGCGGCGCTGGCTGCAGTGAATGGTGGCGCTGGCGGCACCGCCGTGGAAGATTTGCGTATCGATGGCGATGTCGTATGCGTTGCGGTTCGCGCCAGAGCGGATCCAGCCCGGGACGGGGCCTTCCTTTTTCGTTGGCTGGGCGAGCTGCGGTTCGGGTGAAACCTGCGCGACGGCGGTGCAAGCGAGGAGGGCAGCGGCGGCCGGAATTGCCAGATACAAGACTCGCATGGACGAGTTACTTATAATCCGTATTTTAAATCTCTTTCGAAAATCTGCAACTCGCCTTGAAGTTTTTGGAGCACGGATTGCCAGGAGTGGCGCTAACGATAAGCCGGTTGGGAATGATTTGTGGGGTTAGCTTCCCCTTGCCAGCATCAGGCCCGCGGATTCCCTCCAAGGGGAAGCTAACGCCGTTTTTACGCGATTATCGGAACAACTCAATCTCCGAGTGGCCGACTGCTTCGGAGCCAACAAGTGTTGAGGAGGGTCACACCTTCCTGATGAAGCCAAGCCGCCCCATGCTGTACGACCCGCACTTACGGAGCCAATGCCATGGCGACATCGATCCATAAGGTATTGGTCCAGTCTGGCCTGGGGTCGGCGGCAGCACGTGCAAATGTCCAAAGCTGGAGGCGCTCCTTATCGACCTCGCACAGATCGGCAAGCCGCTTGACCATACCGATCGGATCTGTATTCAGCCGCGCTTCGCAATTGTGGAGATGCTGAACCACGTCATAGGGAGGATCGCCGATGAATGGCTTCGGGTCGATCACCAGCCAGGGCTCCCGCTCGGATCGCAAGACATTTCCTGCGTGAAGATCGGTGGCCAGTAGTACGTCTGTGGGTAACGGTTTTCCGAGCTCCTCCCACAGCCGCAATCCTTCGCGCACCAATCCGGCATCGGGCCAGTGGTGAGCCTGGGCCAGTGTCTCATCGCGCCAAAATCCCAACATTTCTGACAAGTGCCGGAACTGCTGAAGATGGTTCGACGACGCAGATCGTTTCCAAAGGCGCTTGAGTAGGGTCGCGATCACTATATCTTGCCTGTGCTCCGGCTCGGAATGAAGCGAGTATCCAGGTTGACAACGCTCCAGTAGCATCGCGCCAAGGTCATTATCCGCCTCAAGCAGTTGCACAGTCGGGTTGCCGTTCCAGAAGCGCAGCCCTTCGATTTCAGATGCACCTTCCATGTGCGGCATTCCCAGTTTCAGGACCGCCGATATGCCGTCGGCGCAGACAACCGGGGCAACCCAAGAGCATGTTACGTTCGCGTGCTCAAATGGGGGACCAGTGCGCAGCGACCAGCGGCCCGTCAATTCCTCCAGCATCGCCGATAAGCTGTCGAGCCATGCCTGCCGTTCGACATGGTTGCGGCAATTTGCGCTGAGTTGTTCGGGGATAATCATCGACCAGTCGAAAGGTGCCATGCTGAGTCAGTTGGCGCGGAAGGCTAGGGGGATAAAAATCAGAGTACAACTGCGCACGGCGGTCCTTCCATGTTACCAGGACCAACCCGTAAGCTATTGCCGGGAGGTGGTCCAGCGGATTTCGAATGGACCGGTCTCGTCAACGACGGTGAAGTCGGACGGCGGAGTGAAGAGCGTGGAGGGAGGCGCGGAAACGCTGATGCTGATCAGCTTCATGGTGGACTCGCCGTTGCGGGGATCGGAATTGAGCAGCAGAACGGGCATTCTCAGGTCCTGCGAGAGCCAGGTTTCGGAGACGGTCTGGAACGGCCGGTCGTTGCCCTGGCTGCCGATAGGCCAGGTCTGGGTGTAGCGCTGGCCTTTAGCCAGGACGCCCTCGATCATCCGGGTGCCGAGATCCTCCTGCTTGACCTCGGGACGGATGTGGGTGTTGGAAGCGACATTGGTGCGCATAGCGGGCGTGGTCATGATCGCCGCGGGCGCGGGAACGCCAGCCGGTGGCGGTAGTGGCGGCGGTGGCAGCGCGGCGGGAACCATGGAGATAACGCCAACGGTATTGCTGCTTGCGCCAGCACCCGAGGTCGCGGCCGTCGTGACGCGGGACGGCGGAGCCTGGAACGTGTAGCGGTGGGCAACCTTGTTCTGAGTGTCGAGCGTGTAGCCGACGTTGGCTACGGGATCACTGATCTCGACGAGCGTCGGGCCGTCGGACACGTTCGGCCCCGTCATCATCCGGCGCTCGGTGCGGGTGCGGCCTTGCGAGTCACGATAGAGGGTTTCCTGCTGATTGGTCGTGGTGAAGCGGGTGCCATCGGCACCGACCTGGACATGCTCGCTTATCCGCTGGGCGGAATATGGCGCACCGGTCACGGGCGTATCCGCAAAGGGGCGAGGCGACATCCGCATGGCACCGGTCGCCGTCTGGTTAGAAACTTGGGCGAAGAGCGGCGCAGATGCAAGAATCAGGACGAAACGGAGACGCATGAACACCTCCGAATCGAGTCTATCAAGGGCCCTCAAACGTTCGCCAGGGCGCGGCGGGGCTCGAAGGTGTAGCCGAAGCCGCGAATGGAGTGGATCATGACGGGCGCGGTCAGGTCGCGGTCGATTTTCTGGCGGAGGCGGAGGACGTAGACGTCTACGGCGCGGTCGGTGATGGCGCGGTCCTGGCCCCAGACGGAGTTGAGCAACTGCTCGCGGCTGAAGACGACGCTGGGGCGGCGCAACTCAGGTGCGCCGGGGCCGCACTTGCATTTCCAGGTGACGGATGGTCCAGGGCCGACGACCTCCGACGGAGTCCCATACGTCTTTGACTCGTTCGTGCGGGACGGTAAGAGGGTTGTTGACGAGATGCCAATGGATGGATGGTTGATCTCGTTTGACGGGACGGACGGAAAGCGATAGCGAGGACCTTGCGATTATCCAGTTCGCAAAGTCCGGCGCAGGCCGGGCGACGCGCTATTCGGAAGTAGTCTTGTCGGCCTGCCGCTCAGTGAACGATAGGTATGCGTTAGCTTTCCCTTGCCAGCACCAGGACCTGTGACCTCCCTCCAAGGGGAAGCTAACGCCGTATTTCGTCCACAACCACTGCCTACTTCACACACACATGCTCGCCCGTCAGAGCGCCTCAAACAGTTCCCCTTGGATCATGCCGACGTTCACGCTGCGCGGCTGCGGACGCCGCTTTCGGTGGCCCTCAACCATCTTGGATGCCGTTTTGCCAGAATGGATGGAATCTGGTGCGTGTCCTACGCGGAGACTGCAGTGATCGACAGTATTCTGAATCTGCTTTTTCGTTGCGCTCACTCACGCT
>DATFTE010000018.1:0-4200 GCA_035262225.1 Terriglobales bacterium | reverse complement strand
CGTGACTACAAGAAGTTCCGTGCGGACACCAAAATCGTGCCCGTGGGAGAACAGCAGTGAATCAGGCTGATCCTGCACATCTTGCGGCACCCAGGTCGCGGTCAAAGTTCCCGAAGACTTTCTTTAACGCGATGTGTTCCGCCATCGGCTCCGGCAGGACCTCGTCTTCGGTCTGCACCTTTTTCCCCAGAAACTCGGCCCGTTTCTGCTTCTCCTCGGCCAGGCGAAGAGGACCTTTCCTCGACTGGAACGCGGCCGCTCCCTTCTCGAAGAACTCTTCCTGCCAGCGGTAGAACACGGTTGTTTCGAGAGCCCTGCGGCGGCCAGGAGAGACTGTTCTAAAGCCCAAGGCCTGAAGCCAGGCCTGTCACTTCTTCCCTGCCACCTGTAACCGCGTTTCTGCGCGCTGCAAAGCGTTTTCTGCGCGGTCGTAGTCCACCTCGGGATTGGCGCTCTTCAACCGCTCCTCTGCGCGCTTTTTGGCTTCTCGAGCCCGTGCAGCGTCGATTTCCTGCGGGCGCTCGCAGGTTTCGGCAAGAATCGTGACCTTATCCGGCAGCACTTCGGCAAACCCCCAGGCCACCGACAGATGATGTTCGACCGCTCCGGTGCGGTAGGTGATTTCTCCCACTGCCAGTTCGGTGATGAGCGGAGCATGCCCGGAGAGGATTCCCAGATACCCGTCCTTCCCGGGCATCTGCAGTTCCTCGGCCACGTCCTTCACCACCATCTTTTCGGGGGTGACGATTTCGAGTTGGAACCTATCTGCCATCCGTCGTCGCTCTTCTCTCGTCAGCCGCGACCCCTGGTTGGATCAGTCTTGTTGAAGACGGCGGCGACTGACCAGGAGTTTTAGGCCGCGGTCTTCATCTTTTCCGCGGCTTGCAGCACCTCGTCGATCGTGCCTTTCATGTAAAACGCCTGCTCGGGAATATCGTCGTACTTGCCTTCAACAATTCCGCGGAAGCCTTTGACTGTGTCGGCGATCTTCACGTAGCGTCCCGGCGCGCCGGTGAACTGCTCGGCCACGTGGAACGGCTGGGAGAGGAATTTCTGGATCTTGCGGGCGCGAGCCACCGTTTGTTTCTGGTCCTCGCTCAACTCGTCGATGCCCAGAATGGCGATGATGTCCTGCAAGTCCTTGTAGGTTTGCAGCGTCTTCTTCACCATCTGCGCCACGTCGTAGTGATCATCGCCCACGATGCGGGGATCGAGAATACGCGAAGTGGACGCCAGGGGATCGACCGCGGGATAGATTCCGATTTCCGTGAGCGCACGGGACAACACCGTGGTGGCGTCGAGGTGCGCGAAGGTCGTCGCCGGTGCCGGATCCGTCAAATCGTCGGCGGGAACGTAGATGGCCTGCACTGAGGTGACCGATCCCTTCTTGGTGGAAGTAATGCGCTCCTGCAGTTCGCCCATTTCCGTGGCCAGATTCGGCTGGTAACCTACGGCGCTCGGCATGCGGCCCAGCAAGGCGGACACCTCCGACCCCGCCTGGGTGAAGCGGAAAATGTTGTCGATGAACAGCAGCGTGTCGGCGCCTTCCTCGTCGCGGAAGTATTCCGCAACCGTCAGGCCAGTGAGTGCAACCCGCAGGCGCGCCCCGGGTGGTTCCGTCATCTGCCCGTAAATCAGCGCGGCCTTGGACTGCTCGGGATGACCCGGTTTGATCACGCCGGATTCGGTCATTTCCAGCCACAGGTCGTTGCCTTCGCGCGTGCGTTCGCCCACGCCGGCAAACACCGAGAACCCGCCGTGCTGCTTGGCCACGTTGTTGATCAGCTCCATGATGATGACGGTCTTTCCCACACCGGCGCCGCCAAACAATCCGATCTTGCCGCCCTTCAGGAAGGGCTGGATCAGGTCAATCACTTTCACGCCGGTTTCGAACATCTCGGCCGTCGTGGCCTGCTCGTCAAACAGCGGCGCCGGACGATGAATGGGCAGGCGTTGCTTGTATTCGATGGGACCCAGCTGGTCGACCGGTTCCCCGACTACGTTCATCACGCGTCCCAGCGTGCCTCGGCCCACGGGCACGGAAATCGGCCCCCCCTGATCGATGACCTTCATCCCGCGTACCATCCCGTCAGTGGGCTCCATCGCCACGCAGCGCACCCGGCCTTCGCCCAGGTGCTGCTGCACTTCCAGAATCACGTTGATGGGATCGGGGACAATGAAACCGTCGCTGACCACCTTCAGCGCCTGATAAATGGGCGGCATGGTGGCTTCCTGAAACTGCACGTCCACCGCCGGTCCTGCAACTTGTACGACCTGTCCGGTATTTTCTGGCATAAAACCTCAAAAGGCACTTGGCAGTAAGTCGTCAGCTCTTGGCCCTGCGAGCTTATCCCGCGGCGGCCGCACCGCTGACGATCTCGATGATCTCTTTTGTAATCTTGGCCTGACGGGCGCGATTCATGGCCAGCGTCAGCGAATCGATCATGTCGGTCGCGTTGCTGGTGGCGGACTCCATGGCCGTCATGCGTGCCGCGTGCTCGGCGGCGACGGACTCCAGCAAGGCATGGAAAATTCCAATGCCCACATACTTGGGCAGCAGTGCGCCGAACAATTCTTCCGGCGGCTGCTGGTAGATGTAATCCACCGGCGCCGTGGCGAACCTGGTGGCCGCCTGGTCGATGGCGTGCGTGTCGGTCGGCCGCAGCCCCACTCCGGTACCCTTGGCCGCCTCCATGGCGCGCTCTTTCTCCGGCAGCGTCATCTCTTCGGCCTGCGTCACCCGAGCTTCTCCGATCTGCCCGATGGGGAGAATCTGCTCGACCACCAACCGCTGGGCGATCACCGACTTGAATTCGTTGTACACGATATATACGGAGTCAATCTCGCCCTTGCTGTAGCGCTCGATGACCCGGTCTGCCATCCCGGCCGCCAGCGAATAATCGACTTTATTCAGCACGCCGATGTGTTCGCCGATGATGGTGATCCGGGGAGCCGCCTTCGACTCCGCGTCCCGAGGTTCGGCCGGCGGAAAGCGGCGCTTGAGGAAATCGCGCCCCTTGCGGCCGACGGCCTCGATTTCGATATTCTCCCCGGCCTTGCTCGCGAGGAACCGGCTCGCGGCTTTCAGAATGTTGGTATTGAATGCGCCCGCCAGCCCCTTGTCGCCGGTTACCACGATCAGCAGAACATTCTGCTCCGGACGCTGGGCGAGCAGCGGATGCCGCGGCTGTCCGGTCTCGGGATCGTAAATCTCCGCGCGCGATACCAGAGACTTCAGCACGTTGGTCAGCATCTGCGCATAAGGACGCGCCGCCAGCGCGCGATCCTGCGCCCGGCGCAACTTCGCCGCCGAGACCATCTTCATGGCCTTGGTGATCTGCCGCGTGTTGGTCACGCTGCGAATCCGCCGCCGGATGTCAAGAATGTTGGGCATCTATTTCATATTTCCGGCCTGGCTCAATGCCAGGTGCCAAGGGTTCACGGCTACTTCGCCGCCACCGCCTGGCGTTCCGCCACAAAGTTCGCCTTCGACTGCTCGATCACCTTCGACATCTCGGACTTCATCTGGTCGTCGAGCACCTTCTTTTCCATGATGGCGCGCAGCAGGCCGGGACTGGTGGCATCGACAAACCTGTACAGTTCCTCTTCGAAGTCCCGCACCTGGTCGATGGGCATATCGTCAAGCGCGCCGCTGGTGCCGGCAAAGATCATCAGGATCTGCTTGGAAAACGGCAGGGGCGAAAACTGCTTTTGCTTCAGCACTTCCACCAGTCGCTGGCCGCGATTGAGCTGCGCTTGCGTGGCCTTGTCCAGATCGCTGCCAAACTGCGCGAAGGCCGCCAGCTCGCGGTACTGCGCCAGCTCCAGCTTCAGGCTGCCGGCCACCTGGCGCATGGCCTTGATCTGCGCGCTGCCGCCCACGCGGCTCACCGAAAGTCCCACGTTCACGGCCGGACGCACGCCCTGGTTGAACAAATCGGTTTCAAGATAGATCTGCCCGTCGGTGATGGAAATCACGTTGGTGGGAATATAGCCCGAGACGTCGCCCGCCTGGGTTTCGATCACCGGCAGCGCGGTCAGCGATCCCCCGCCGTTCTTGTCGCTCAGCTTGGCTGCTCGCTCCAGCAGGCGCGAGTGCAGATAGAAGACGTCTCCCGGGTAGGCTTCGCGTCCGGGCGGACGACGCAGCAGCAGCGAGATTTCGCGATACGACGCCGCGTGCTTGGAAAGGTCGTCGTA
>DATFTE010000017.1:0-4333 GCA_035262225.1 Terriglobales bacterium | reverse complement strand
CCATCAACGGCGTGTCGGATCTGGAGATCCTGGCCGCTCGTCCTGAAAATACCGACGGTCGAGTACTGACGCAGATTCACGGCGCTCGGCTGGCCTCGACTGCGCTCGTCATGCAGCCGGTGCTCTCTCCCGATAGCAAGTGGCTGGCCCTGTTGTTGCTGGATGGAGCGGTCACCGACATTTGGGCGCAGCCGACCGGCGGGGGAGAAATGCGCAGGATTACCGATTTCGGACACCAGTCAACTTTTATCGCGCGACGAGTTTCGTGGTCGTCAAACGGAAAATTCATTTATGCGGCGGTGGGGAAAGCTGAGGCCGACATTGTGCTGATGAGCAACCTGGCTGCGGGAAGACTGCGTTAAACCAAGCCGGCGGAGTTCTCAACCTCCGCGCTGAATTCCCGGTAATTTGAGGTCGAGCTTCGCACGAATGGACGGGCGAGTACGCCCGTCCCCACTCGGTTCCCGTATTTTCGTTTGCAAGAATCAAAGGGTGGGACATCTATAGTGTGAGTATGCGAGTAAAACGTACGGTCGTGAGTTTTACGCTGGCGGGGATGCTGGCGGGGATTGCTGTGGCGCAAACCGGAGCAGCAACCGGGCAACCCCTGGCGGTCCGCACCTTGACGCTGCCCACGGCGAAGGTGCGGCAGCCCTATACGTTTGCTCTGCAGGCGGACGGCGGAATTCTGCCCCTGAAATGGACCGTGGTAAGCGGGGATCTGCCTCCCGGAATTCAGCTGTTCAGCGACGGAGTGCTGCGGGGATCGGCGACGGCGGCGGGCGAATTCGCGTTCGTGGTCTCGGTTCGGGATGGTGGGAAGCCGGCGGCGGAGCGCAATCAGCCGCTGACGCTAAAGGTAGTGACGCCGCTGGTGGTGGAGTGGAGCCGGCCTCCGCGGGTGAGCGGGCAGAGAGTTGAGGGAGCAATCAAGGTCACGAATGCGACCGATCAGGATTTCGATTTGACGGCGGTCATTGTGGCGGTAAATGAGATCGGACGAGCGACGGCGCTGGGGTATCAGCACTTTAAACTGCAGCGGGACACCCGCGAGTATGAGATCGCGTTTGGCGAGAATTTGCCGTTTGGGGCATATGACCTCCACGTCGATGTGGTGGGAGAGGTGCCGGAGGATAATGTGATTTACCGGGCAAGGCTGGCCCCGAAGGAAAAGATTCAGGTGACGCAAGGGCCGTGATCAGGACGCGGGCGACGGGCAGGAGCATCGAGCGTAGAAGCACGCGAAGAAGGGACGCGAAAGGCGCAACAATACGCAGGCGGGAAAGGGGCGGCTGCCTGCGCGTGGCTGGGCGAGAAATAAGAATCCCGAGGTGATGTTATGCTCATTCGTCTCGGCCAGTAGCTCGCTTTAGACCCTTGCCGACCTGCTCTCGTCCCTCCCCTTGCGGGTCGCGACGCGCGATCTTGGTTCGGGCTCCGCGCCAACCGGATAAACCAGCTTAACGCCTCGGGATTCTATCTTGCCTTCGACAAATCTTCCTGTTCGCCTCGACCAGCACTTTGCTATAGACCCTTGCTAACCTTCCCTCCGTCACCTTGCGGCGCGAAAAGCCGATTTCGCTTGAGCCCCGGACGCTGTACCAACCGGGAAAACTTCAGAAGCTGTCAAAGAACGATCCTGTTGTACTCCTTCTGTTCTTGCAGTCAATGAAAAGTGCGCGACTGTATTTGCTTTTTCTGCAATCGAGTGCAGGCGGTTCACAGGGGGGTGACGCAGAAGTGGTGCAGTGTCAGAAACCATTCGGGACCGCTTTTGGTGAAAGCGCGTCTTTTAGCGGGGAGTTTTGCCGGGATTTTCGGGGTCGGGAATCTCCTGGTGGCTGGCGATTGTGAAAATCATGCGACATCGGGCGACGGACGCGGGGTTGGGCGCGGGGGAATCACACGCGGTCGTACGCGACAAGGGTATGCCAGCCGGCGAAATTTTCAGCCGCCCCCGCCGGGCCTGATTGGTTGCCCTGCGGGCTTTCGCTCGAGCTGCTTCCCGGCCCAGGGGCGGGGACATCCGTCCTCGGTCGGACTGACCGTCCTCCGTTGGACCGGGGGGTATGGTCGCCGCCGGGTCCGAGCGGAGCTCTGGCGGGCACACTGTTGCGCGGCAGGACGCAGGCGCGACGGTCGAGTACAATTTTGCGTCCCTGCGGAAGGTGGAGGAGAAATTGTGAGGCGACTGGCTCGGTGGATTCTGCTGTGGGCGGTGGCGGTGCCAATGGCGGCGGAAGTGAACAACGATGCCGAGGCGCGGACGGCGCACTACATGGAGTCGATTCGACAAAAACCCCCGTTGTTAAGGGCGTTCTTGCAGGAAGTGCCCAAGGGCGGGGACTTGCACAATCACCTGGCGGGAGCGATCTATGCCGAGAGCCTGATTGACTATGCCGCAGGGAACGGAATGTGCGTCGACCGGACGACAGCGTTTGTGATTGCGCCTCCCTGTGATGCTTCGTGCGAGCGATTCACCAGTAAGCCAGCGGCACGGTGTGCCTATGGAGATCAGCTGCTCTACAACTCACTGATCGATGCCTGGTCGATGCGCAACTGGAGGCCTGAACAGGAATCGGGACACGATCGCTTTTTCGCGACCTTCGACAAGTTCTTGCCGGCTATGCTCAACCATACGGGAGAGGCGATCGCGGAGGCGGCAGCGCGAGCGGCGCAGGATCATCTCGAATACGTCGAGCTCATGCATACCGCGGACGGGAATGCGGCGGCACAGTTGGGAGCCAAGGTCGGATGGGATGACGATTTCGCCAAACTGCGTCAGAAGCTGACGGAGGCAGGAATGGCGGAGGTGGTTGCCGGCACGCGGAGGCAACTCGATCGGGATGAATCGCGGAAGCGGGCGGTGCTGAAGTGCGGCGAAAAGGACGCCGCCCCAGGATGCGACGTCACGGTGCGCTACCTGTATCAGGTGCTGCGGGGGTTGCCGCGAGAGCAGGTGTTTGCGCAAATCCTGCTGGGATTCGAGCTGGCGAAGGCGGATGCGCGGTTTGTCGGACTTAACCTGGTGATGCCGGAAGGTTGGTATACGCCGATGCACGATTTCGACCTGCATATGAAGATGGTGAATTATCTGCACGGCGAATCTCCCGCAGTTCATATCGCGCTGCACGCGGGGGAACTGACGATGGGACTGGTGCCTCCGGAGGGATTGCGGTTTCATATTCGGGAGTCGGTGGAGGTGGGGCACGCGGAGAGAATCGGGCATGGGGTGAGTGTGATGCACGAGAGGGATGCCACTGGATTGCTGCGTGAGATGGCGAAGAAAAATGTGCTGGTGGAGATCTGCCTGACGTCGAACGATGTGATTCTCGGAGTGCAGGGAAAAGATCATCCCTTTGCGGCCTACCGTCAGTATGGAGTGCCGCTCGCGCTCGCGACCGACGATGCGGGTGTTTCGCGCATCGACATGACCAATGAGTATTTGCGGGCGGTGGAGGCCTACGGCTTGTCCTACGAGGATTTGAAAGAGATGGCGCGGCAGAGTCTGGAGCACAGCTTCCTGCCGGGGACAAGCCTGTGGGCGGGGACGAAGCCGTTCCGGGCGGTGGGGCCGTGCCAGGGGGATTTGAAATCTCGAAAGTGCCAGGACTTCATAAACGGGAATGAAAAGGGCCGAGTGCAGTGGAAGTTAGAGGCGGAGTTCGCGGAATTTGAAAGGCGCGCCGGGGTCCCGGAGTAAGGAGCCTGGGGTTGTCGGATAAACTGCAGATCCCTCGCTTCGCTGGGTATGACAATCAGGAGCGGGACAGCGCTTTTGTCCACTGAAGGGGTCGATCGCATTTGCGAATGAGGAGGTCGATTGGGCCGTTTCACGGGCATTCTGGGGCTGATGGCGATGGTGGGGTTGGGGTACTTGTTTTCGACCGACCGGCGCGCGATCCGGTTCAAGACGGTGGCGTGGGGACTGGGGCTGCAGATCGTGTTCGCCTTTGTGGTGCTGCGGGTCGCGGCTGGACGAGCGGCCTTCGCCTGGCTCGGGGATGTGATCACACGCTTTCTGGGTTACTCTTACGCGGGATCCTCGTTCCTGTTTGGCGATCTGGGAAAAAAAGGTCCTCCTTTCTATCTGGCGTTTCAGGTGCTGCCGACGATCATCTTTGTGGCATCGTTTTTCGCGATTCTCTACCACTATGGGGTGATGCAGTGGGTGATCCGGCAGTTGGCGCGTCTGATGATGGGATTCATGGGGACCAGCGGCGCGGAATCGATGAACGTGGCGGCCAGCATTTTCCTGGGGAGCACGGAAGCTCCGCTGACGATTCGTCCTTTTCTGCCGCGGCTGACGCGGTCAGAGTTGATGACGATCATG
>DATFTE010000016.1:0-6943 GCA_035262225.1 Terriglobales bacterium | reverse complement strand
AGAGTTTTGAGCTTCTGTTTCCGGGCGTGCAGTGGGAGCGCCCGCTAGCGCCAGTCGACGTCACTCCGCTTTCCCATGACGAAGCCCTGCTCGCATTAGTCACCGGCTGGATGAGTCATCTGGGTCCGGTGACGTCATGTCAGGTCGGCAGATTGTTGGGCCTGCCTTCGAGCGAGATCGATAAGGCGCTGCTGCGGATCGAGGCCAGTGGAGCGATCCTGCGGGGGAAGTTTACTGACTCGGCTTCGCGGGCCGAGCAACCGGCGGCGGAGGAAATCGAATGGTGTGAGCGGAGGCTCCTGGCGCGCATTCATCGGCTCACGGTGGCGACTCTGCGCAAGCAGATCGAGCCGGTCACGGCGGCGCAATTCATGCGCTGGTTGCTGCGCTGGCAGCACGTGGCGACCGATACTCAGGTCGAAGGAGAACGAGCGACTCTCGAAGTTCTGCGCCAGTTACAGGGATTTGAAATTCCCGCCAACGCGTGGGAGAAGCAGGTGCTGGCGCGGCGCATCCAGAACTACGATCCGAAATGGCTTGATCAGCTGTGCCTGACGGGAGCGGTGGGGTGGGGACGTCTGTCGCCGCATCCCGCGACGTTGGAGGACCCGGCAGCCGGAAGGCGGCGGGTGATTCCGACCAGCGTGGCGCCGATCACGTTTTTCGTCCGCGAAGAGGCCGACTGGATGACTCCGCATAACCCGGTGGCCGAACAACCGGAGGCTCGGGGCCTCAGTCCAGCGGCGCGGCAGGTGCTGGACTTTCTGCGGCAACGAGGCGCATCGTTCTTTACCGATATAGTGCGTGGCACCGGCAGGCTGAAAGCCGAAGTCGAGACCGCCTTGTGGGAACTGGTGGCAGGCGGGATCGTCACCGCCGACGAGTTCGACAACCTGCGATCATTGATTGACCCGAAGCGGCGGGCAGGACAAGGAAGCGGACGTAGTTCGCGGCCGCGGCACAGCGCCGGCCGGTGGGCCTTGCTGTACGCCGAGCAAGCGGCGGAGCGGAACCATGCCGTGGAAGCAACCTGCTGGATGCTGTTGCAGCGTTATGGAGTCGTTTTCCGCGACCTGCTGAGCCGCGAGACCAATCTTCCCAAGTGGCGCGAGCTGCAGATGGGTTTTCGGCGGCTGGAGGACCGGGGCGAGATTCGCGGCGGACGATTCGTAGACGGATTCCTGGGTGAGCAATTTGCCCTCCCGCTGGCGGTCGAGTCCTTGCGCGCGAGGCGCAAGCTCCCGCTGACAGGGGAGACTGTCACCATCTCGGCGGCCGATCCTTTGAACCTGGTGGGAATCCTGGTGCCGGGAGAACGGGTGCCGGCCATCTCCGGCAGGACGGTGATGTTCCGGGATGGCGTGGCGGTCGAGGACGGGACACTTTCGGGTTACCTGGCCCCTTCAGCGGCCACCGGGTAACCAAAAAGTTCCCAAATCAAATCGGGAACCTGATGAGGGGGTCCCCCAGGTTCCCGACGAGCGAGACCAGCGAAACTGCTGAAAGCGCTTCCCCCATCGCTTTTGCCAGTCCGCTCTGCTTTACACAGCAACTCGTGAACCAACCTCTGAGGAAATCTCTAACCTTTTGAATTTGCAGCCGTCTATGTTGGCGGTCACTCGGAATGATAATACCCTGAGTCAGACAAAACCCTATCCGAACGGATAGAGTGCTATCTGTTCGGATACTGGGACAATGTCTAAAGATCTGTGCAGCATCACCTGTGGTGTGCTAAACAGTTCGGGACTGCGGGCGAGGACGCAAGTGAATCCAAGGTTGCTAGTCATTGCCGGACCATTGAAAGACTCCAGCTTTGCCCTGTCGAGCGCGGATGTTTCCGTGGGGCGGGATCCCTCGAACCTGTTTTCGATCAGTGATCCTTCGCTTTCGCGTAAGCATTGCGTGATCACCCGCGCGGGAGAGCGATATGGCATTCGCGATCTGGACAGCCGGAACGGAACCTTCGTCAACGGCGGGGCGGTTCGGGAGGCAGTGCTCGAGCACGGAGACCAGATCTCGGTGGGGGACTCGGTCTTCGTCTTCTTGCTTCACGAGGACGGCGAAGAAGAGGGCGTTTCGGGCGGGGTGGAGTTCGAAGACAGCCTGACGCACGCCACGTCGCAGATCCGCCCGCAGGATGTGCTGTACCTGCAGCCCGATCGGATTCTCAGCGAACTGCCGGCGTCGTCGCGACTAGGCCGGAACCTGGCCGCGCTGTTGAAGGTGAGCCGGGTGGTGCATGCGCTCCGCGACTTTGAAGAACTGCAAGGCAAGGTGTTGAGCCTGATCTTTGAGGTGTCTCCAGCGGAGAGGGGAGCGATCCTGCTCGATCCGCGGAGCTCGGAGCAGTTCTCCTCGGTGTTTGCGCGCCACCGCCGGGCGGGAGCCGCGCAACCGGTGCGTGTGAGCCGGACGATTACCCGTCGGGTACTCGAACAGGGTGTAGCCATCCTGGGCGCCGATGTTCCCGGCAGCGGCGGACTGAAGGCGGTCGACAGCCTGGTGAATTCCAATGTGCGATCGCTCTTGTGCGTCCCGCTGACCCTATTTGAGAGGGTGATCGGCTGCATTTACCTCGATACGACGAGCGCCGGGCGTTTCGATGAGGAACATCTGCAGCTGGTGACGGGAATCGCCAGCATCTCATCGGTGGCTTTGGACAATGCGCGCCGGCTGCAATGGCTGGAACGGGAAAATCTGCGCCTGAACACCGAGATCAACGTGGAGCACAACATGGTGGGCGAGAGTCCGCGCATGAAGGAGGTGTATCAGTTCCTCTCGCGCGTGGCCCCGTCGGATGCGACCGTGCTCATTCAGGGAGAGAGCGGGACTGGAAAAGAGCTGGCGGCTCGCGCCATTCACCGCAACGGTCCGCGGTCGCATCAGCCGTTTGTCACCATCAACTGTGCCGCGATTCCTGAGGGATTGCTGGAGAGCGAGTTATTCGGCCACGAGAAAGGAGCTTTCACCGGAGCCGTGGCCCAGAAGAAGGGGCGGCTCGAGGTGGCCAACGGGGGCGTGGTATTCCTCGACGAGATCGGAGAGATGGCACCGCTCCTCCAGGTGAAGTTGCTACGGGTGCTACAGGAGCGCGAGTTTGAGCGCGTCGGCGGCACGCGCCCGATCTCGGTGGATATCCGGCTGATCGCCGCTACCAATCGAGACCTGGAAGAGGCTGTGAAGACGGGAACGTTCCGTCAGGATCTTTATTACCGGCTGAATGTGGTGTCATTGGAGATGCCTCCCCTGCGCGAACGCCGCGAAGATATTGCCATGCTGGCGGAATATTTTGTCCAGAAGCACACCAAGAAGTGCAAGCTCAAGCCCAAGCGGATTACACCCGAGACGATGGCATGCCTGGTAAGTTATGAATGGCCGGGCAACGTCCGCGAACTGGAAAATGCCATGGAGCGGGCGCTGGTCATGAGCATCTCGGACGAGTTGCAACCCGAAGATTTGCCGGAGTCGTTCCTGGAGAGAAACCCTCCTGCCGGCGTGGCTTCAGCCAAATATCATCATGCGGTGAAGGAACTGAAGAGACAGCTCATCCTGGATGCCCTGGAGGGAGCGAGGGGGAATTTCACCGAGGCGGCGCGAGCCCTGGGGGTGCATCCCAATTACCTGCACCGGCTGATCCGAAATCTGGATTTGCGGGACGTGCTGCGATCGGCGCCCGGTTCACGCCCCGGCGGCAGGGCCATCGGCCAGAAGCTTTAAGGCATGCGCAGGCGCAGCAGCTCCGCGGGGTTCAGGTAGGTTCCTTCCCAACGTACCGCGATGTGCAGGTGGGGACCGGTGGCGCGGCCCGTGCCTCCGCTCAAACCCAGTTCCTGGCCGCGGGAAATTTCTTCGCCTTCTTTCACTCTGATCTCGGAAAGATGCATGTAGAGGGTGAGCAAGCCCTGCCCGTGGTCGAGGACGACGCAGTTTCCCTCGAAATAGAGCGGGCGCGCCAGCAGCACCGTCCCGCCGTTCACGGCCATCACCGGGGTTCCGGAGGGCACGGCGTAGTCGAGTCCCTGGTGGCGGCTTTGGACCTTGCCGTTGAAGGTGCGGCCGGTGCCGAACACATCCGACACTGGCGCCGTAACCGGAGGATGGAAGTTTCCACTCCACAAGCGATCAGGATCGAAATGCTTGAAGGCGTCCTCTTTGATGACCTTGTCCTGGTCGATTTCCTTCAGCTGTCGCGGGTCTGGTTCGGTGAACTTCTTGGCAACTGTGACGGCAATGCTCGGATAGCGCGCCCGGGAGACGGCGAGTTTGCGTTCGAAGGAAAGCTGGTTTCCCCCCGAGGTCGTGGCGGTGAGAGCGAGCGGATACTGGCCGGGAGCGGTCTCAAGGCCTACGCCGGCCAGACCGTACCAGGTTTTCGTCGCCGGATCGAAGGAGAAATATACGTCATGACCCAGCCAGGTTCCGGAGAGGGTTTTTAGGGGCACCGGCGCCGTGACGTGAACCAGGACGGGAGCGCCATTCACCAGACGGGCGGGTTGCAGTTGAACGGACCACTGGCGGGGGGCGGGTTCAGCGTCGCTTCGGAAACACACGCACAACCAGACAAGCAAAACGACCGCCCGCCGGCGAAGAGCCCCACGACTCGTCACAACCATGGCTACAGCGTAGCATTCCACGCGCCGGGTGGACGGCTATAATCAGCAGCGTGCACAGCCACGGGTTTGCTCTTTGGACGCTGCTCCTCACGTTGCCAGTCGCGGCTGCAGAAAAGTTGCCCGCCGATGCCAGGGCCGACCGCGTGGTGCTGATGAAAAGAGAGAGGACGCTCGCGCTGATGAGCGGAGACAAGGTTCTCAAGACTTACAAAATCGCTCTCGGCGGAGACCCGGTGGGGCCCAAGCAGCAGGAAGGCGATCATAAGACCCCGGAAGGCACGTACATCCTAGATCGGCGCAATCCAGCAGCAGGTTCTACCGCTCGCTGCATATCTCCTATCCCCATGACGACGACCGGCGGCGAGCCCGCGAGCGAGCGTGTCTCCCGGCGGCGACATCATGCTGCATGGCCTGCCGAACGGCTTCGGCTGGCTAGGGGAAGCACACCAGGTGAGAGACTGGACGGACGGCTGTATCGCCGTGACCAACGCGGAGATCGACGAGATCTGGCGCGCTGTCGCGGACGGCACGCCCATCGAGATCAAACCGTAGCTTCAGGTCAGGACGCCATCGCACGCAGGCGGTGGCCATCATCCGGATCGCGGAGGATCATTAATGCTGCACCCACGGATGACACATCGAAGACCCGATTCAGCCCGGTGCGCTCCATGATCTCGTTCACCAGGGCAGAGGGATTCACCAGCTTCAATTGCACGCCATGGTTGCGCGTCCAATGATGGAGAAAAACCAGCATGCCCAGTCCGTTGCCGTCGACAGTTTCAACGTAGGAAAGGTCAAGCACGATGATTCTTGCATTGGGCGGCGCGGTCACGGCGTCGCGCAGGATATTGGTGGCCTCACCGCGCACGATCCTTCCCCGGCACTGCAATACCACCACGTCTTCGCTGCGATCCACATCCACGGTAAGCATAACAGCCTCTTCCAGCCCGCTTGCTGCCTACAAACGATAGACGCCTCACGACGGCAAATGTCACCAGACCGCTTCCGCGTGTTTTGTGAAAAGTTGTAAAGCAGGGAACGGGATCAAAATTGTTTTGACCGGCAGGCTGGTGGGGCCTGATGATCCTTTCATGACCGGGAATGTTGATTCTGATACCACTTCGCTTGCGCCTGGCGTTCACTTCGGACAGCTTCAGTCGGTTCACCAGGTGGGCGCCTTGATTGTCGTCGAGTCGCATTACGGACCGCTGCTCCGGACTCCGTTTCACCGCCATGAAACCTCAAGCTTCACCATGGTGTTTGGCGGCGGATACAGTGAAGAATTCACCGGGCAGAAGTTTGAGTGTGAAACGGGTGGGGCCCTCTATCGTCCGGCCGGCGAAGTGCATCGCGATCACATCAGCGCTGACGGCGCATGTTGTCTGATGATCGAAATGCCGAAAACATGGCTCGAGCGGATGGCCATTAGAGGCCTCAGTTTTCGTGGTCCCTCGCAAATTTCGGATTGTCGTGGTTTGGCGATGCGCTTGCGAAATGAACTGGTTTTGTGGGACGAGTTATCAGGGCTGGCGATCGAGGCCATGGTCACCGAGTTGGCATGCCAGATGCAGCGCGCCGCCGTTCGCCCGGAACGGGTTCCGCAGTGGCTTTTGCGCTTGCGCGACCGGATTGAAGAGGAGTTTGCTCACTTGCCCCCGCTGGCCGAGATGGCGAGAAAATTGGATGTCCATCCCGGGCATATGAGCCGCGCTTTCCGCCGACAATTCGGATGCACTATCGGTGAATATGCGCGCCGTCGGAAGATAGTATATTGCTGCGAACAGTTATGTCGCTATCAGGCGAGCCTGTGCGATATCGCAAGCAGCGCGGGGTTCAGCAGCCAGGCTCACATGTCGCGCGTGTTCCGCCTCGAGACCGCCCTGACTCCTGCCCAGTTTCGCCGCCTGCACCGGCGCATGTGATTTGCGTACAAGAATGCGACAGCCGTGAAAGACAGGGTTCAGATCCGTCTTGTAAGCTCTGGTGGGAGAAAGTTCATGCGCCTGATGCGGGCGATCCTATTCCTTTGCCTTGTGGTCTTGCCGGTGTTTGCGCAAACCGGTGACAGCGTGAAGTTCGACATAAGTGCAGTCGACAAATCTGTCGCTCCCTGTACGGACTTTTATCAGTACGCATGCGGCGGCTGGCTTCGACACAATCCGGTTCCTTCTGACCGTCCTTATTGGGCGGTCTTCCAGCAAATGCGCGAACTGAACGATCAGCGGGTGCGAAGGATTCTGGAGAGTGCCGCCGCGTCCAGTGAGGACAAGTCGCCCGAAGAACGCAAGATAGGAGACTATTTCGCCTCCTGCATGGATGAGAAGACCATC
>DATFTE010000015.1:0-3475 GCA_035262225.1 Terriglobales bacterium | reverse complement strand
TATTGACCTTGTTTGAACACCTCAACGATCCGTTTGCCGCGGTTGATTTGCGCTTGGGTCTTGGGATCCAAATCCGAGCCGAACTGGGCGAAGGCGGCTAGTTCGCGGAATTGCGCGAGTTCACCTTTGAGCTTTCCAGCGACCTGTTTCATGGCTTTGATTTGCGCGGCTGAACCAACGCGCGACACCGAAATGCCGACGTTGATTGCCGGGCGCACGCCCTGGTAGAAGAGATCAGTTTCAAGGAAAATCTGCCCGTCGGTGATGGAAATCACGTTGGTGGGAATATAGGCCGAGACGTCGCCCGCCTGGGTTTCGATCACCGGCAGCGCGGTCAGCGATCCCCCGCCGTTCTTGTCGCTCAGCTTTGCGGCGCGCTCCAGCAATCGTGAGTGAAGATAGAACACGTCCCCGGGATAGGCTTCGCGCCCCGGCGGACGGCGCAGCAGCAGCGAAATCTCGCGGTAGGACGCCGCGTGCTTCGACAAGTCATCGTAAATGACCAGGGCGTGCCGCTTGGAGTCGCGGAAATATTCGCCCATCGCGCACGCCGCGTAAGGAGCGATGTACTGCATGGGCGCGGGTTCGGAAGCCGAGGCGACCACCACGATGGTGTAATCCATGGCTCCGTAGTCGGAGAGGATCTTCACCACCTGCGCCACCGAAGAACGCTTCTGGCCGATGGCGCAATAGATACAGATCAGGTCGTTGCCCTTGTTGTTGATGATGGTGTCGAGGGCCACCGCGGTCTTGCCGGTCTGCCGGTCGCCAATGATCAGCTCGCGCTGGCCACGGCCGATGGGAATCATGCTGTCGATGGCCTTCAAACCCGTGGCCATCGGCTCGCGCACCGGCTGGCGGTCAATTACGCCCGGCGCCAGGCGCTCCAGCGGGATGAACCGGTCGCTCGCAATCGGCCCCCTGTCGTCGATGGGCTGCCCCAGCGAATTCACCACCCGGCCCACCATGGCCTCGCCCACCGGCACGCTCATGATGCGCCCCGTGCGCTTGACCTGCTGACCTTCCCGGATTTCGGTATAGTCGCCGAGCAGCACCACGCCCACCTGGTCTTCTTCCAGGTTCAGAGCGATGCCCGCGACCCCGTGCGGGAAGGCGAGCAACTCGCCCGCCATGACCTTGTCGAGCCCATGAACGCGGGCAATGCCGTCCCCCAGCGTGATGATGGTGCCCACTTCGTCCACCGCGATCTTGGACTCGTAGTTCTCGATCTGCGCCCGGATCAGCCGTGTGATCTCGTCTGCTTTGATTTGTGCCATATTGAATTCAGCTCTCAGCCGTCAGCCAAGACGCTTCTCTATTCCTGATCGTAATCCACCCGCTCCGCGCCGCCGCCCTCACCGAGGGCTGCCGGCTGAGAGCTGATGGCTACGCGCTCATCGCTTCCTTTATTTTCTCCAACTGTCCCTTCACCGAGCCGTCGTAGATGGTGCTGCCGACACGTACGATGGCTCCGCCTAACACGGAGGGATCTTGCAGGTAACGCCCGCGCACTTTTTTCCCGGTCAGCTTCTCCACCTCGGCTTCGAGAACCCTGCGCTCGTCATCGGTCAACACACGTGCGCTGGTGATCTGGGCCTCGGCAATCCCCATGCGCGACAGGATTTCCTGCTCCAACTGCCTGACGATGGGCCCCAGCCACGGAATCCGGCCCTGGTCAATCAGCACCGCCACGAAGTTCCGCACGGGACGGGAAATCCCTTCCCGCGCGACGATGGCATCGAGCACCGCCCGTTTCTGCTCGGCCGCAATCGCCGGACTTTCCCAGACTTCACGCAGTTCTTTACTGCCGTCCACCAGCCCAGCCAGCGATTGTGTTTCGCGCACCGTCAGGTTCGCGTCCAGGCGAGTGTCGAAAACCACGTCTGCGAATGCGCGGGCGTAGGTATTGGTGACCGAAGCCATGGCTTAGCGCTTGCCCTTTCCCGAGTCCGGATTGCCATCGGAAAGCTGGTTGGCAAAGCGCTCGACCAGCCATTGATCGGTGGCGGTGTCCACGTGAATCTGCCGGCTGGCCAGCGTGACCGCCAGATCTGCGGCAAAGGCGGTCAATTCCCGGCGGGCTGCTTTGGCAACCGCCGCCACTTCCTGTGCGGCCGCCTCGGCCACCCGTCGGGCTTCCTCGGCGGCTCCCGCCTGAATGCGCTTTTCCTCTTCCGCCGCTTCTTTCTCTGCGGAGGCCCGCATCGCCGCGATTTCCTCGTCCAGGTGCGTCAGGCGTCTTTCGATGGCGCCCAGTCGCTGGTTGGCTTCGGCGCTGGCCTGCCGCGCCTCCTCGATCGCTTTGCGGATATAAGCTGTGCGATCACGGAACAGCCCGGGGAGGCTTTTGCGGGCAAACCAGACGATCGCCGCGGCGATCACCACGAAGTTAAGGATCACGCATAGCCAGTAAGCGGATTCCACATTTCCCGTCAGCCTGGCTACCATGCGCACCGCAGCCGACTTCCTGAACTGGTCGGTGTCGTCCTCTCCGGCGGCCTCGCGCGATTCCCGGACCAGAGTCTGGCTGGGCGTGCTCGGCTGCGCTTCAGCCGTGCCGGAGCTTCCCGAAGCCGGTTCTGCCGCCTGCGCCCGGATGGGACGGACGGTGCCGGCCGCAAGCAGCAAACCGGCAAGCAGGGCAAGGTGTAAGCCGCGGCCCGCCATCATTGTCCTCGTCCTCCTGCTGCCGCCGGGGTCGGGCGCAGAACCGTGCGGATAATCTCTGCCGCCATTTTGCCGGCCTCGGCCTGCAAGGTGACTTTCGCTTTCTCCTTGTCTTCTTCGATCGCCGCGCGCGCCTTTTCGACCTCGGCCTGGGCCTGGGTTCTGGCCTGAGCCACCGCGGCTGTCCGCGCCTCGAGCGCCGCCCGGCGCCGCGCCTCCTGGGCCTTGAAGACTGCCAGCCGGGCCTCGCGAAGACGCTGTTCGTACTCCGCCGTCCGCGCTTCGGCCATGGCCACGTCGGCCCGCGCCTTCTCGATGGCGCCCTCGGTTTTGCTGCGGCGCT
Organism: Terriglobales bacterium; assembly: GCA_035262225.1. Lineage (GTDB taxonomy): Bacteria > Acidobacteriota > Terriglobia > Terriglobales > Acidobacteriaceae > DATFTE01. The sequence continues at coordinate 465 of DATFTE010000015.1, read as the reverse complement.
CGGCCAGTACCCGGGTCAATGGCCGATGGACCAGTACCGTGTACAGCGCGTACAGCACCAGCAAAAAGATCGCTGTGGGCACGGACCCGAGCAGTAATTCGCCTAGCTTTCCAATGACTGCATCCATACTGGATTGATAAGATCCTGCGCGAAAGAGGGCTTAAAACCCTTAAAATTAACATCCTAGGGGCAGGGTGTCAATGACGGAGCACGCTGGCGGCGGAAACTCGGACACCGGACGAGAACCAGATTTCCCGGCTTTGTCAAGATATTTAGCAATCAAAGGAAAGAATTCTTGACATCTGGAGAAACAGGACTAGCATGTAGGTATCACCTCCGATCCAATTCAGGATCGAATGGGCCGATAGCCAAGGAAAGTCACCGCTTCTTGGTTGCCGGCCCATTTAATTTCTGCGCGGTCTATTTGGGCAAACACAGCCCCGCCTGCTGCATCGCGGAACTCAT
>DATFTE010000014.1:0-3917 GCA_035262225.1 Terriglobales bacterium | reverse complement strand
CCCTCGATATCCAGAAAGAGCTCAGTGTCACACCTCTGGATTTCGGGTACCGTTTCCACGTAGATCTTCCCGGTCCTGATGGCGAGAGCCTGTATCTCAAGGTTGAAGTGCGGAGGCTGAATCCGTGCCCGTCGCCCCCTTCGCCGTGGTTTAAAGAGGAAGGAAAGCTGCTTGACTGTGAAGATCCCTTTGTCGTGGTACCGCCGAATGGCCTTCGGGGTCATGCGATCCAACAGGCTCAGGTCATCAGTCGCCTCCGCCTGCTGGCGACAGACACTCTCAAATGGGCACTATGGACAGTGCCTGTTAAGAATAACGGGTGGCGGTTGCGCAGAATGCTCGGCAGACCACGCCTTTATGTGCTCAAGAATTGACCGTACCGTCTTGAACAACGGTTGAAGGTTAATTCGGTGGCACTCGCCGTCACGCGTTACAACATACCCCGCGGCAGGACTCGTCCTTTGGAGGTGTTCGAGCACATACCCCGCGACAGCCAGCTTGAGCGTCTGCTCTTCTTCCACACGATAGGTGCCCACGACAATCGTCCGCTCGTACACATGGGGTTCTTGCACTGATCGGCGCGCACAAGGACATCACAATGCGCCTCGACATTCGCCGCCTGAAAGTCGGCTTCCGTGAGGACATCAACTCCAGAGGACAGAGCGCCAATTTTGTAAGAGCGGATGGCAGTCTTTGTCCGCTGCAGCTTGGCCAGATAGGATGTTCGGTTGCCTCTCGAACGTTCCTCCAGTAGCCGCTCGTATTCCTTCGGTGCGCCTCGCTCTTCTGTGCAATGGAGAAGGAACGCTTTGCGCGGACACTGGGAATACGCACTCACGGTTTCGTCGCGAATGAGGTTTGGCTCATTTGTTCTGAGCATCATAAATGCAGCCTCCCATCGGGCGATCGGTCATGGGGATGGCCCACGCCGAACCGGCTTCAGAAAGAAATTCAGCCTCGATTTACCTGGTGAAATCCCCACGTAGCCGCTGTCTTGCATCGGGGAGCAACGGATAGAGGTAAATGTCTTTGATGGCCTGACCGTGAGCCTTGTGCTCGCGATCCATCCGACCACGCCCCGTGGTCTGTCCCACATAGATCCAGTTGGCCGCTCGATAGCAGGTTCCTCGAAAGCGATCCGCATCCACCAGCGTTTCCAGTAGCAAGGGACGATGACCGTAGTGTCTTTGCCAGTCTTGCGGCAGTTGCCGGGCGCTGCGCGCCAGGATCTTACTGGCTAGCCCTTGGATATGTACCCAAGGCAAAACCAGGAATCTTCCGTTGTTCACGATCGACTGTAGGTTGCGAGTCCGTTGCTCTTCGCTCCAGCCAATCCAAATGTCCCGCGGCTTCATCTTCCAGGCGGGCGAGGTCCACAATAGACAGGCGAGTTCCCGCTGCCGACTGCGCACCCAGTAGCGCAAGTGTGCTCCGAACGGCACGCAGCATCCCAGATAGTGATACCGCTCCATGTGCTCACGCCACCGTCGGCTCTCCGCTGCGCTTTCCACCAAAGCCAACTCCAGCGGTTCGCATTCTTTGGCCGCGCACTCCACTGGCTCTGGTTCCCGGTGCAGCTGCGATACCTCCACACCCCGCGGCCCTCGTCCTCCCATTTTCCGCACGGCAGGAAGCCGCAGCCGGCCTTCAGCTTCCAGACGCTCCAACAATTGTCGGCACTCGTGATTCTTCAGTCCGCCGTTGAGCCGCTTCCAGTCCAGCAACTCGCATACCGTCCGGGCAATCTCGGTCACGCCCAAACCCGCATAGTCCTGTGCGATCACACGCATCAGTTCCACTTCCTGCACACTGAATGTGCGCCCACAAAATGTCACTGGGTTCATGGTGTTGGTGGCCACCTCAGGCGGAACTGAATAGGGATGCCCTTTCCCCAGCAGCTAGCCCTGGTAGCAAAACGGGAAGAGGGGTAAGATCGAATTCACCCCTCTCCGCTACGGACTCCCGCTTGGGTGGAGGCGTCTGCGCGGCTGACTCCTCCACAGCGGACCAAACTGCTGTTTCCGCCGCCAGCTTCGGAATCAAATCCAACAGTTTCGGCTCTGCCGATCGCAGCAAATCGACGATCAAGGGGAACAGATCCTTGTCCTGCTGCTTGGCGGTGCATAAGATACTGGTGAGCACGGCCTGCGTCCGGGCCCCCTTTGCGGTGCGGTTGCCTCCCCAGTTTTTGCGGATCATCACCAGGATCCGCATGACCCGCTCGGCCACATTGTTGGTCGCCTCCAGACCGGGACAGTACAGGAAGGTAAACAGATAAGGACGTTCGTGGCGCAGGTGCTTGGCCAAACGCTGATGGGCTGGATCGCGGTGGCGGCGGTCCAGCAAGCGGTCCAGCTTCGTTTCCAGCCGGCCTGTGGCCGTCCACATCCCATGCAACGAGATCTTCTTCTCCCGATAGCGGTCCCGCAGGGCCAGGGCTTGCTCCAGGAGTTGTTTCACGGCCAAGGGAAAGCCGGAGGTCCTGGGGGAGGCCTCCACCATCTTCTGGCAGCGGTGAATCAGGTGAAACAGACAGCTTTGATGCGCGGCCTTCAGGAATTTGTAGTACAGCCGCAGCCCGTCATGAATCAACCAGCCCGCATAGCCGGCCCCCAAGATCTTTTTCGCCTGGGCAAATCCCCGCCCCGGCAAAATCTCACAGAAAGTGACCTGTTCGGTGACCACCGCCCACAGCCAGCGTAACTGCGCTTCGACCTTCCAACTGGTCTCGTCCATATGCGCCACCAGGCTCCGCCGCGCCGCCTTCCGCAGCGCATGCCAAGTGGCTTCGGCTTTGCGCGCCACGCGCTCGATCGCCCGACAAATTCCGCCCGGGCTCATGCGCAATCGAAATCCGTGTTTGAGAATGGCGGCGGCATCGGCATGGGGCAGGCCCATGGATTTGTTCATCAGCACGCCCAGCGCCACTGCCTCCGGCCCCACCTGCACCGCCGCGGCTCCCAGGGCATCGGAGGTTTGCAGCGGGTGGCGGCCTTGCACTCGCTTCGAGCACTGCTGACATCGGCAGATGGGAATATGGAAGCGCCGCACATACGTCCGCCGCACGATCTCCTCTTGATACTGCGTGTCCATGCGCTCCACCGTCAGTGGTCCGCCGCAGTCCGGGCACTTGGCGGGCGCAGCCACCTGGATCTCCTCGTCTACGTGATCGGGGATCGGCCGGTGGGAGTGGGGGCCATGCGCTGCTCCAGACTTACGCCCGGGACGTTGGGGATTCGGTTTCGGCTTCCCACGCGAGAAGGGAGCAGCCTGGCGCTTGGCCGCACGCTGCGCCGCTTCCAGATCCTCGCGCAGCCGCTCATTCTCTTTCTGGAGCTGCTGATACTCTTTCTGGAGCCGCTGATACTCTTTCTGAAGCTGCTGGTTCTTTTCGTTGAGATGCTCGGTCTCTTTCCGGGCTTGGTCGCGCTCCCGCCGCGTGCGGCCCAGTTCCTCCGCAAGCTCCCGAATACGGCGGACCGGATTGAGATTCTTGAGAAACAAAACATATTGTGGCCGAAACTTACGCTTTTGTCCAGCTTTTTCTCTAGACCTCGTCCGAAGGCCCGTCTTTATTAGGGTTTAACCCGGCAAATGAATACCTTCAGACGCGGAACATCGAAATAGGGATTGCACCTCCACTCCCTCCAGCAGTTCCCGAATGTTCCCGAATGTATTCCCTCGCGTAGGGATGACAAATAAAGTTGGGTTTGAGTGCCACCAGGGTCTTCACACACTGCTCGACGGGTAAGGTCTCGTGCAGCGTCAGTGGATCGAGTGGTCGGAATGCTTCTAGTATTAACTCTCGAGCCAGTTGACACAGGTTGAGAGCACTCTGGCACTGGTGGTGCACGCAAACCGATCCTTGGTAGAGTTTCTGTCTTCGAGCATCATCGCACATGGTCGAATCAACATAG
>DATFTE010000013.1:0-17662 GCA_035262225.1 Terriglobales bacterium | reverse complement strand
AGATCAGCTCGAAGCCCTCATCCTACAGATGTACAAAAGCAATATTCTCTATTCCGAAGCGGTACGCGAATTCAAGAAGCGATTCATCCTCACCGTGCTACAGGAAAACAAGGGAAACCAGTGCCGGGCGGCGCGTGAACTGGGCATGCACCGCAACACACTCAGCCGCACCATCTCCGAGTTGAAGATCGATGTCCGGCAACTACGCGACGGGGTCAAGCGCCCGCCGCGCAGCGCCCGCCTCAGCAGCTACGACAAGAAGGCAGTCCGCTAGCAATATCGACGAACCGGCGAAATCGGCATATGCGCAGCGGGTCATTCGCTCGCCCCTGGCACCCTTTCGGTTGCGCCTTCGGCGCACAACCAGCGGACTTGCCGACCGCCGGCTCGGGGTGACGCGCTTGTGCTTCGCTATCACTTCACCTCCCTCGGGTCGGAAAACAGAAAAAGCCCACGGCTTGAGCGTGGGCTTTTCCCTTGAACCCGTTGTCCTTACTGGCTGGGCTTACGATGCACGGGAGGTTTGTGGGGTGCCGCCGGGGCTGACTTGGTCAGGAGCTGGCCCTTCTCCATCATCATCATGAAGGGATTCGCCGTGAAGGAAGCCGGGGTGCCTTCGAAGTCCAGCGTCGCGCCCTCCTTGGGTATCAGCTTTGCGGGAATTGGGCCATTCATGGTGAGGGTGATGTCCGCCTTCTTGGCATCGATGTCATCGGTGCTTTCCGCGATCTGAATCTGGTCGGCGGTCGCGCTGATTACCAGCCCCTCCATCTGCAGCGGCACACCCTTGATCGCGTCCCAAACCTTGGCGGAGTCCTCGGGACTTCCCTTCGACAGAACCAGCTGCCACTCCGGGAAGCTCAGGGCTTTGATCTGATCGGGAGTCTTGTCTTTGACCAGGGCGGCCGCCTGTTCAGCCGGTGTAGGGGCCGGCTTGATGGTAAATCCGGCCGGAGGCGTGGGACCAGCCTTGGCGGCGGCCAGCACGTCGCTCCATCCGTCTTCGCCGGCATGGTACTTCACATATTGTGACTTCGCGTATTTCTCGATCGACTGCTGATATTGCGGTGTCGGGGCAACTACGGAGGCGCGCGCCGCGTACCAGATTCCGTCGATGTAATTCGGGGGAGTCGACTGCAGGAAGGCCAAGGCAGCGGGATAAACCAGGCTGAAATCGGTGGGGCTGCCGTCGGCGGCGATCTTCAGGCTCTTGGTGGCGGTGGGATAGTCCTTGTTCTGCAAAGCCGCGATGCCGACACCCGAGTTGAAAATCGTAGTCATCTGATCTTTCAGCTTCTGAAAATCGCTGTCGGACATGCCGTCGGGCTTGTTGAACGTCGGCAGGGCGTCGAGGCCTTTGCCGCAATACAGCTTGGCGTCCGCCAGGTTCTGCTGGGGATTCTGGTTGGCCTGGGCCTGGGTGCGTGCGGTGTAACAGAGCAGGGCGAGAGCGCGAACGTTGTTCGGATTGGCTGCCAGCAATCGCTTGGCAGCATCGCCCATCTTGGCCACGTTTCCGGTCTGCTGATAGGCGCCCATGAGCAGCTCGAGTGCGTCTTCCTTCATGACGCTGTTGGGATACTGCGTCAGAAACGCCTCCAAGCCGCTGATTTTCGCCGCCGGATCCGCCTGCTGGACCGCACCCACGTAGGCGTTGTACTCAGCCGGATCCTTGATTTCTTTCTTCTGCTGCGGTGAGGGGGCGGCCTGCGGCGCAGGCTGCGCTGGTGTTTGCGCCAGGGCGAGGGGCACACCGGAAGAGGTTCCGGCCAACAGCAGCGCAACGGATAACACGGTCTTCTTCATTCAATGCTCCTTGGAACTTGTTCAGGAATAAGCGACGACAATCTTTTCAGGGCTCGACGCCAGCCCACCCAGGTGGATCAGATCATGAGCCTTCCCGCTCATGCGTTGGGTCCGAGCAAACCCAGCGCCTTCGGCAATCACAAGGCAGCCAGAGCAGCATTCCGGTGTGCGGATTATAAGTATGGAAACGACCGAAGGCAAGCTTCCCGTTATCAGGCACGCCCATTCCCGAAATCAGGCACGCCCATTCCTGAACGGTGGGATGCAGGAATCGGCAAGAGGGATGGTTCCCGGTCCCATTTTGATTCATCCAACGACTGCACTGCTAAGGATCGGAGCATGCACTCCAGTATGGAAGAAAAAAGTAGCTCGCTCGCCGGGCAAGTTTCCGTGGTCACCGGCGCCGGACGCGGCATTGGCGCCGCCATCGCCCGCATGCTCGCCTCGCTGGGGGCAAGCGCGGTCCTCGCCGGGCGCACTCATGGCCCCCTGGACGAAACCGCACAAGCCATTCGCCAGGCTGGCGGCCGTGCCCAGGTACTGCCGTGTGATGTTACCGACCTGGTTTCCGTACAGTCGCTCGCTGCCCAGGTGGAGAAGACCTTCGGCCGGCTGGATATCCTGGTCAACAACGCCGGCATTGGCGGCTTCAGCCGTCCGCTTCACGAATTGCCGCCCGAGGCTTGGGACCAGATTCTGAACACCAATTTACGGGGTGTGTACTTTGCGATGCGAGCCTTCGCGCCCATGATGATTCGCGCCCGCAAGGGCCACATCATCAACATCTCTTCCCTCGCAGGCAAGAATGCCCTCCCGAATGGGGCCGCCTACGCCGCGTCGAAGTGGGGACTCAATGGGCTCACCTATTCGGTCGCAGAAGAATTGCGGGGATACAGCGTCCGCGTCTCGGTCGTTTGCCCGGGCTCGGTGGACACCGAACTCAGTCCCCATGCCGGCAAGGATCACAGGAAGATGCTGCGGCCGGATGACGTGGCCCATGCCGTCGCCATGCTGGTGACCCAAGCCCCGCAATCGTTTGTCAGCGAGATTCTGCTGCGGCCAACCGAGAAGCCGTAAGTCGTCGTTCGTCGTTGCTCCCTGGCCGGGAGGCAGGTGTCCGCAGGCGAGGTGATAGGCAGGAGATCCGGAAATCTCCCTTTCCTGGACGCTGCGGTCAGCATCGGAATGGCTTGGGTGGACGACTGCCACCATGCCGATTCTTCATCGGAAACGCTGAGGACCGGCGACGAACGACCATCGACTATTTCTTGAACAGATTTTCAAAGGCCGCGCGCGCGTCCTGCGGCCGCGATGCGGCGGGGGTCGAGGTTTCCTTCTCCACCATCACGCGGATCGAATAGAAGGAGCACTCATTGCGCTCGTCCTTACGGGCGATGCGCTCTTTGACCGGCTGCATGCATTCAAAACGGCTGGAGGGATCGAAGTAGGTGCACTGCTTGCACGAATGCAGTTCAAACCCGCACTTGGGACATCTTCCGAGCGGTTCGCTGAGATTCTCGAGGACCGTCCCGCACTGGGAACAGCGCGATACATTGCGCCTGGCCGGCATCTGAATCGCCCGCGGTCCGAAAGTGTCTTTCTTGGCTGGACGATCGCCCTGCGGCCGCGGAGCCTTGTCTTTCTCGCCGCTGTCCTGGTATCCGTGCTGGCGATATTTTCTGTCCGACACTCGCCCTCCGCTGCCTGCATTGTCTCGCGAGAGAACCTTCCCGACAAGGGCTCTTCCGGCCGCGACATCTTGCGCTCTGCACGCTGACTACAGGCCGGGCCGAATTGTATTTCAACTAGGCGGATGCTACCATCCGGGAGAGTTGTCTTGCTTGTGGGAGGTTGCCATGTCTGACCGTGATAGTAACAGCTTCCTGTGGTTTCTCGCAGGTTTGGGTATTGGCGCGCTGGCGGGTGTCCTCTACGCGCCGCGCTCTGGCGATGAAACTCGTGAAGTGATTCGCGCTCGTGCGGACGAAGGCCGGGACTACGTCCGGCACCGCGCGCGCAAGGCGCGCGAGCAGGCCGGAGACTGGGTGGATCGCGGCCGCGAGGTGCTGAATCAGCAGAAAGAACAGTTCCGCTCCGCTTATGAAGCCGGCCGCCAGGCGTATCAGGAAGCCACAACTGGCGAGGGCGATGCCAAGAATCTGTAATCAGAGATTCTCCGCGGTTTCGGGTCTCAGGCTTCCGGAGCGGAGGAGACGTCTATGGACAATCTCAACGTCTTGATCGCCTTCACGGCGGTGACCACAGCGGCTGTCGTCATTCAGGCCGGCATGCTGATCGGCATGTATGTGGCCGTCCGCAAAACCGGGGCGAAGGTAGAGTCGCTTGCTGCCGATGTAAAGACCAAGGTCTTGCCGACTGCCGATCTCGCGCAAAACATGCTCGTCGAACTGCGTCCGAAGATCAGTACGGTGAGCGACAACGTAGCTGAGACCAGCACTTTGCTGAAGGCTCAGCTGCACCGCGTCGACGCCACGGTCAACGACGCCCTGGATCGCGCCCGCCTGCAGGTGATCCGTGCCGACGAACTGCTCAATCGCACCATGGATCGAGTAGAAGAAACCACCGACATGGTCCACCGTACTGTCGTGTCTCCGGTTCGACAATTGGCTGGCGTGGTGCAGGGACTGGGGGCGGGACTGGAGTTTCTGCTGGGCTCCAAGCGCCGTCGGCGCAGCGAGATGAACGCTCCCCAGGACGAGATGTTCATCTAAGAGTTGGCGTCTGCGGTGCGATAGCCAACTACTTCTGTTTTGCTTTCAGGACCAGCTGCGTGCCACTCTCGAGTTTCACGTTCTCCGTGGTCGAACTGATCAGCGATCGCTCATCGTTGCTGCTCAGGGAATAACCCTTCATGCCGATTACGCCCTGGCTCTGCGCCGAGATTGCCGCAGGATACCCGGACGAATTCTGAGGTCCTCCAGCCTCAGAAGGCTCGGGACTCGCAGGCGGCACGCCGCTGGGCGCGTTTCCCGGTATCGATCCGGGGCCCTGCCCGCCCGGGCTCTGACCGGGATAACCGCCGCCTCCGGAAACGCTGCCTCCATAACCGCCAGGGGGTATGCCGGTTCCGGCGATGGGAGGGGCGGTCACCAGGGGCTTGGCGATTGCCTGAATGGAGACATGAACCGGCAGCTCCGGCCCGCCCTTGATGATCAACCGATCGAACACAATGCCGATGGTCGAATTGGCGTCGCCCTTCTGACCTTTGGGACGCCCTTGCGCCTCGGTAATGTGGCCAGTGAGCTTGCTGTCGTGGGGAATCGCAACTTTGCCGTTGGACAACATATCCTGTGTGGTCCGGGCATAGACGGGATCACCCTGCTTCGCCTTGCGGGAGTCGATTCCCTTCGTCAGTTCCGCCGCCAGCGCTGTACCCGCGGGGAGTTCCGTCATCTGACCGGATGGTGTCGAGGGAGCCGTCTTTGCGGTCTCCGGATTCTGCGCCGCAACTCCTCCGGCGAGGAGCCATCCCGCTAACATGATCATGATAAGGCCGGGTTTCATACAGGTTTCTCCCTGAGGAAGACTCGCTCAGAAAACAAGCCATCAGATTCTTAGATGGGGAGGAGACGGGGAGGGTAGGCCGCAAATCCCGGCTTTTAGGTGATCCACCCGCCGCCCACCACGCGGTCACCGTCGTAAAAGACCGCGGCCTGCCCGGGCGTGACCGCCCGCTGCGGCTGATCGAAAGTCACGAGAATTTCCTCGCTGGCGGTTTGCTCGATGGTTGCCGGAGCGGGCTCGTGGCGATGCCGAATCTTCACCGCTGCGCGCATCGGTGCGCTTAAGCCGGCCACAGAAATCAGATTCGTCCGGCGCGCGCGCAGGGTCTTCGAGAAGAGCTCCTCCTGATTTCCCACGACTACCTGCCGGGCATCTCCCTTGATCTGGATGACGTATAACGGCGAACCCGTCGCCACCCCGAGGCCCTTGCGCTGTCCGACAGTGAAGTTGTGAATGCCTCTGTGCTCGCCGATCACTTCACCGCTCGTGGTAACCAGTTCTCCCGCGGTATCGGGCAGAGCCTCGCCCTGCTCGGCCAGGTAGGCATCGAGAAAGTCCTTGTAGTCTCCTCCGGGAACAAAGCAAATCTCCTGCGAGTCGGGCTTCTCCGCCAGCGCCAGTCCGTACCGGCGTGCAAGCTCCCGCACCTCGGGCTTGGTCATCTCACCCAAGGGAAACTGCGTCCGGCTCAATTGTTCTTGCGTGAGTCCGAACAGAAAGTAAGTCTGATCCTTCGACCGGTCGGCAGGGCGCTTGAGCACCCAACGTCCGCTGGGCTCATCGAAGTCTACCCGCGCATAGTGACCGGTGGCCAGCGCGTCAGCTCCAATCTGCCTGGCAACAATCAGCAACTGGTCAAACTTCAAGTGATTGTTACACAGGCTGCAGGGGATTGGGGTATGCCCGGAAAGGTACTCCTTCACGAATGGACGCACGACATCCTGCTCGAAGCGCTCCTCCTGGTTGACCACGTAGTATGGAATGCCCAGCGTCTCGGCTACTCGCCGCGCGTCGTAAACGTCGTCGAGGGAACAGCATCGCCCCGCGACTGCCTCCGGCATGCCTCGATGACCGGCGAGGCGGCGCTGGTTCCACAACTGCATCGTCAGCCCGATGACTTCATGGCCGTCGGCGCGCAGCATGGCCGCGACGGTCGAGGAATCGACTCCTCCCGACATGGCCACGGCGATGGTTTTCACAGACATGCTCTTAGCTCTTGGCTTTTAGCTCCTGGCCTGATGGCATCGGGGATGGGCGTTCTCGCCCGCCGCCTTAGGAGCCCAAGGCTAATGGCTAATGGTTTGTTTGTTACTGTAAACCGGGCTCAGTTCCCGCAGACGTGCTACGGTCGCGGGAACCAGTTGCAGGGCAAACTCCACATCCTCTTGTGTGTTCTGCTTGCCCAGGCTGAAGCGCAGGGTGGCACGCGCGCGGTCGGCGCGCAAACCCATGGCCGTCAACACATGCGAAGGTTCGATCGCCCCCGAAGAGCAGGCTGCTCCGGTCGAAACTGCCAGACCCTTTAAATCAAGCGCGATGACCAACGCCTCGCCTTCGATAAAATCAAAATAAATGTTGGTCGTGTTGGGCACGCGGGGCGCGCCGGCGCCGTTCAACCCCGTTGCGTCGACCGCTTCCAGTATGCCCTTCTCGATCTGTTCGCGCATGGCAGCCATCCTCGCCAGGCTGCCGTCCTCGAGCCCGGCTTTCGCCACTTCGGCCGCCTTTCCCAGTCCCACGATGGCGGGAACGTTCTCGGTGCCGGCGCGCCGCGAACGCTCGTGGCTGCCACCATAGAACAGGGGCTGCAGCAGTGTGCCCTTGCGCACGTAGAGTGCCCCAATACCCTGCGGAGCATGCATCTTGTGGCCGGAAATCGAGAGCAGATCGCAGCCGATCCGCGCCGTGTCGATCGCCACCTTGCCCACGGCCTGCACTCCGTCGGTGTGAAAGAAGACGTCGGCTTCGGCAGCGATCTTGGCGATCTCCTCCACTGGCTGCAGTACACCCGTCTCATTGTTGGCGTACATGACCGTGATAAGCTTCGTGTTCGGACGCAGCGCACGCCGGACATCCTCGGGATCGACCTGTCCTCGGCCATCCACGGGTATGTAGGTGACCTCGCATCCCATTTCCTCGAGGCGCTTCGAGGAATTGAGCACCGCGTGATGTTCCACGGTCGAGGTGATGAGGTGATCCCCAGCCCTCGCCAATCCGAACAGAGCCAGGTTGTCGCCTTCCGTCCCGCCGCTGGTGAAGACCACTTCCTGAGTCCGGCATCCCAGCAACGCCGCCACCGACGCGCGCGCCTGCTCCACCGCGGCGCGAGTTTGTTGTCCGTGATGATGAATGGACGAGGCATTCCCGAAATGCTCTCCGAAGTAAGGCCGCATCGCCTCGAAAACTTCGGGCAGCACCGGGGTGGTGGCGTTATTGTCGAAATACACCCGCCGCATGATTCTATTTTACGGGATTCGCGGTGGGGTGTCCTCTGCCTCTTTTCAGCGCCCGCGAGGTCGCCCGCGCGCACACCTCCAGACCGGCGGGGCAGGGTTCTCGATCGGTGGTCCGCTGGAACTATCTACAGTCCATCGGCACGTACTTTTGTGGATATGCCGGGCCGATGTAGTCGGCGCGAGGACGGATCAGCCGATTGTCGTCGAGTTGTTCGATGACGTGGGCGGTCCACCCGCTGACGCGGGAAACGGCAAACACTGGCGTGAACAGGTCGACGTCGATTCCCAGCGTGTGATAGGTCGAGGCCGAATAGAAGTCCACGTTGGCGTTAAGCTTCTTATCGGCTTTAATGAACTCTTCGATGGCGCGCGAGGTCTCAAACCATTTCGGCTGTCCGCTCGAAGTTCCCAAATCACGCGACATGGTGCGCAGGTGCGTGGCTCGCGGGTCCTCGGTGTGATACACGCGGTGACCGAAGCCGGGTATTTTCTTTTTCTGCGCCAGCATGCCTTTCACGTAGTCCACCGGGTCGGCGCCGGAGGAGTCAATCGCCTCCAGGATGCGGAACACCGCTTCGTTGGCTCCGCCGTGCAGCGGTCCCTTCAGTGCCCCGATGGCCGAGGTGATTGCCGAGTGCATGTCCGACAGCGTGGCCGCGGTTACCCGGGCCGCGAACGTGGAAGCGTTGAGTTCATGGTCGGCATGCAGAATGAGAGCGATGTCCAGCGCCCGCTCCGCGGTTTTTGTAGGATGGGTGCCGTTCAGCATCAACAGGAAATTCGCCGCGTGCGACAATGTGCGGTCCGGTTCGACGACGGGCTTGCCCTTGCGAATGCGGTCGTAAGCCGCCACCACCATCGCGATCTGCGAGGTCAGGCGGATGGCCTTGTGGAAGTTGGCATCGCGGTCATTGCTCTTCTCTTCCGGATCATAGAAGGAAAGCGCGGAGACGATCGTCCGCAGCACGTCCATGGGCAGCGCATGCTTGGGAGCCAGTTGCAGCCTGTAAAGGATCGAGGCATCCAGCTTGCGCTCTTCCGCCAGCCGCTGCTCGAGGTCTTTCAGCTTTTCGCGGGTTGGCAGCTCGCCGTACCAGAGCAGGTAGCAGGTTTCCTCAAATGTGGAATTGTCCGCCAGTTCGTGAATATCTATTCCGCGGTAGGCGAGGACGCCCTGGTCGCCGTCGATATAGCAGATGCTGGAGGTTGTGGCGACCACCCCTTCGAGGCCCTTGGGCGTATGCGTGGTGCTAAGGCTGGACATGATGACTCGCTCGCGCTTCCTGGTGATTTCCGTTGTGGCCGCACGGGAGGAATCGCGTCGTGCCGTCGCAACTCACTTTTATACGCCAAAACTGCTGAACTTTCCAACCTCTGCCCGATAACCGCCGTCACACGGTTACGCTCACCAGCGTAAATTGTTACGGCAAGTTTTCCTCCCGTCGTCGTTCCTGACTTCGATGCACGGGAAGGTACCTTCGTGCGGAAAAACTCCCTCGGCCCAACCGGGCTGCGCGGTTACAATCGGAAGGCATGCGCCACCTCGCTCTCATCCTGACGGTCCTGGTTCTGGCGGCTGGTGGCTGGGCTGGCGATGAGCCCCAGGCACCGGTTGCCATCCTTCCCTGCGCGCAAGGCTCTCCGGGTTTGGTCAACTGCAACCCCTCCCGCCGGGAACTCAAGGAAGCCAGGGCGGCCTACGATCGCGGGCTCAGGCTGGCCCGGAGCCAACAGCGGGAACAGGCGCTCGAACAATTCGAACGCGCTGCACAGCTGGCTCCACGCAACATTGAATACCTGACCGCGCGGGAGATGCAGCGCCAGGAACTGGTTTCCTGGCATCTGGAGAACGGGAACTCCGATCTTCTGGCCAAGCGCCAGATCGAGGCCCTGGCGGAATTTCGCGCCGCCCTGCAACTGGATCCTTCGAACTCCTTTGCCCAGCAGCGCCTGCAAGATGCCATGGTCGAATGGGCCCCGCACACTCCGGAGAAAACATCGGTGCTCGCGTCAGACGGCGAGATCGAGGTCGTCCCCAACCCGGTGCGCGCCGACTTCCACTACCAGGGGGACTCGAAGACCTTGCTGGCCGAGATTGGCGCGGCTTACGGAATCACCCTCACCATCGATGATTCAGTCACATCGAAACCTGTGCGCTTCAATATCACCGGGGTTGACTTCTTTGCGGCCATGCGCGCTGCCGGCATTGTCACGAAGACATTCTGGGCTCCGCTGGGAGAAAAACAGATCGTGGTCGCGCAGGATACCCAGGAAAATCACCGCCAGTTTGACCGCCTGGCCCTGCGCACGTTTCGCATCTCCGGCGCGACCGCGCCCAGCGACCTCACCGAGGTCACCAACGCCCTGCGTACGGTCTTCGACATTCGCTACATCAACCCGCAACCGCAAGCCAACACCATTACCGTCCGTGCGCCACAGGAGGCCATCGATGCGGCAACGCGTTTCATCGAGAGCCTCGGCGACTCCCGGCCACAAGTGCTACTCGATCTCAATATCTACCAAGTCAGCCGCAGCCTGATGCGGAATATCGGTATTCACGTACCCAATCAGTTCACTCTGTTCAATATTCCGGCTGCCGCACTGACCGCCCTGGCCGGGCAAAACATTCAGCAACTCATCAATCAGCTGATCTCCGGTGGTGGCATCAACCAGGCGAACTCGCAGTCCCTGCAAGCGCTGCTCGCGCAACTGCAGGGACAGCAGAACTCCATCTTCAGCCATCCGCTGGCAACCTTTGGCGGCGGTTTGACCTTGTTCGGATTAAGCCTCGACCAGCTTATCGTCCAGCTGAGCATGAACGAAAGCTCTATCCGCTCGCTGCAGCACGCCACATTGAGGGTAGCCCAGGGAAATGAGGCTTCCTTCAAGGTCGGGAGCCGCTACCCGATCCTCAATGCCAGCTTCGCGCCGGTGTTCAACAGCACGGCCATTGCCCAGAACATTCAGAACAACACCTTCACGGCGCCGTTTCCGTCCTTCAGTTACGAGGATATCGGGCTTTCTCTTAAGGCCAAGCCCTACATCAGCTCCACCAACGACGTGAGCCTGCAACTGGACATCGAAATCCGCGCCCTGGGCACGCAAAGCCTGAACGGTGTGCCCGTCATTTCCAATCGCGAATACAAGGGCGGAATCAGCCTGCTGAACGGTGAGCCGGCGGTGGTTGCGGGCGCTGTGTCCCGCACGGAACAACGCAGTTTGAGCGGTATCCCGGGATTGGGGCAGGTTCCCGGCGTCAATCACATCATGAGCACCAATACCACCCAGGAAATGGATGATGAGCTGCTCCTGGTGATTACGCCCCACGTGGTCGCCGGCGCCGAACATCCGGGCGAGGACATGATCCTGATCGGCAGGTGACGTCAGTTATCACAAGGGCGAGCTCAAAACCCGGGTCTGGTTTCAGATTCTCGCGAATTTTCCCGCGCTACTTCCCTTCCTTGGCGGCAAAATCCACAAGTTTCTTGAGGTTCTCGTAGTCCACGCCGCCGGGGATCTTGCGTCCGTTGATGAACACGGTCGGCGTCGCGTTCACCTCGAGAGACTTGCCCAGCGACAGGGACCGTTCCACGCGAGTCTGGGTTTCGGGTTTGGCGGCGCAAACGGCGATGTCAGCTCCCTTTGCTCCCGCGGCATCGGCGATCGCGCTGAGCTTCTGGTCAGCGTTGGCGGCGGTAATGTCCGATTGCGCGGCAAAAACGCCGTCCACGAACTTGAAGAAGTTGTCGGAACTGCCGCGCCCGATGCAGTCCGCGTAGGCCGCCGCCTTGGCCGACCAATCGTGGCCGGGCAAAGGGAAATTCTCGAAGACCAGGCGCACATTCTTGTCTTCATTCAGCAGCTTTTCGAGCGTGGGTTGCGTCTCCTTGCAGTGCGGGCATTGCAGGTCGCTGAATTCCACAACGGTCACCGCCGCCGACTCCGGACCACGCGAGGGGCCCGATGCCGACTTCTCCAGTTCCTTCGCCGTTGCAGCAAACGGGCGCGCGCCAAACGGCATCAATTCCCCGGTCAGAGCATGCTTGCCGTCCGCCGTGACGTACAGCCGGGCATTCTGTCCGCCCTGAGGTCCGCTGATCACCAGGTTGACTTCCGTCAGTCCTTCCGCGGGGGACGGCTTGATGCTGACGATCTTCCAGCTGAGCTGGGGTTCGTAGCCGAACGTTTGCCGCATGAATCCATTTACGGTTTCTTCGCTGGGGACGTTCATGCCGGCAGCCGCAGGCGTGGCGGCTGCCGAGTGGGCAGCGGGCTTCTGTTCGGCGGCGGCGGCGAGCACGAGGGATCCGGTGAGCAGAACCAGGGCGAGTTTACGATGCATGCAATCCTTTCAACGGAGTGGAAATGATTTTTAAATATCAGCTTTCGCTGCGATGGGAAAGCGCCGCCCATACCCGAAGGCCTTGGCGGTGATTTTCAGCCCGGGCGCGGCCTGCTGGCGCTTGTATTCGCTGCGCTCAACCATGCGGACTACCTTTCGCACCAGTTCCAGGTCAAAGCCGCGCTCCTCGGCGATTTGCTCGGGCGGATGCGACTCCTCCACGTAATCCTCCAGGATCGCATCCAGCACTTCGTACGGGGGCAGCGAGTCGCTATCTTTCTGGCCGGGCCGCAACTCGGCCGATGGAGGCTTATCCAGGCTGGCTTGCGGAATCACCGCACGGCGCGAGTTCACATACCGGCTGAGTTTGTAAACCAGCGTCTTGGGGACATCGGAGATCACGGCCAGCCCTCCCGCCATGTCTCCGTAAAGAGTGCAGTACCCCACTCCCAGTTCGCTCTTGTTCCCCGTGCTCAGCACGATGGCACCAAATTTGTTCGACAGGGCCATGAGCAGAGCACCGCGGATGCGCGACTGGATATTCTCCTCCGTAATGTCTTCCTTCGATCCGGCGAATACCGGTTGGAGCGTCTTGCGGTAGCTCTCGAAGATGTCGGTAATCGACAGAAGTTCGAAGCGCGTGCCAAGGTTTTCGGCCAGGGCCCGGGCATCGTCGATCGACCCCTGCGAAGAATAGGGCCCGGGCATGCCCACGCCAACCACGTTCCCCGCGCCCAGGGCATCCACGGCGATGGCTGCCGTCAGGGCGGAGTCAATGCCTCCGCTCAACCCGATAATGACCTGCCTGAAGCCGCATTTGCGCACGTAGTCACGGGTGCCGAGTACGAGCGCCGCATAAACCGTCGCCTCATCCCCTTCGACCTGTTCGTGGATTTCTCCGCTCAGTCGATCGGAGTCGAAGTAAACCAGGTCTTCTTCAAATGACTTCCCCCGAGCAATCACTTCTCCTGCGGGATTCAATACGATGCTGGAGCCGTCAAAAATCAGGCTGTCGTTGCCGCCCACCTGGTTCACCATCGCGACCGGGACCTTGTTGTTCCTTGCAATTGTGGCCAGCATGTCGTGACGCACGCCGCGCTTGCCCAGCCAGAACGGCGACGCGGAAATGTTCAGCAGGAAGTTTCCACCGGCGTGCACCAGGGCTTCCACCGGATCGAAAGTATAGAGGCGTTTGTTCCAGAAATGTTTATCGTTCCACGCGTCTTCACAGATGGTCAAGGCCATCTGCTTGCCACAGAACGGAAACAGCACCTGGCTGCGGGCCGGGGCGAAGTTGCGCATTTCGTCGAAGACGTCGTAGGTAGGCAGCAGCATCTTCGACTGCAGGAAGGCGATGCGACCGTCTTTCAGCAGCGCCGCCGAGTTCATGGCCGACTTTCCGGTGTCGGCCTGCGCCGGTGTCACCAACCCGCAGATGACGGCAATCCCCCGAGTTTCATTGGCGATCCGTTCCACCGCCTCGCGGTTATGCGTCACGAACGATGTACGCTCCACCAGGTCACGGGGAGGATACCCGCACACCGAGAGTTCAGGAAACAGGATGAGCCCCGCGCCCGCCCCCTGGGCCTGGCGCGCGAAGTCCACCATCTTGTTTGCGTTCCCCTGGAAGTCGCCGACCGTGGGATTCATCTGTCCCAGCGCAATCTTCACCTCTCCAGTGTAACGGCAGGCGAAGCGGCACGCCAAGTGACAGCCAGGCAACGAAGATGCCCGGTTTATGCGCGCGCGGCTGCGATGGTGTGCGCGCTGGCGAGGAAGGTTTCACTAGTGCGGCGGCGAGGCAGATGGGCCTCCGGTTTGCGCCGGTGGAGCGTCTGGCGGGGCAACCGGTGGCATCGGTTTCGATGAGGTAGATGGCACCACCGTGGGCGAACTGTTGTCCACCTCTTCCCCTGGCCGCCGCAGGCTGGGAGCATTCAGCGGGCGCGTGCCTCCGCCATCCGGAGCTTTGGCCACGGTTTCCTTCGGGCCCAGATCCACTTCCTTCTCGGTGCGAACCATCTTTTGACCGCCGACTTTCATGGTCTCGACCCGGATCACTTCATCGCCCACGAAGCGTACGAAGTCCACATCCTGGGGAGGTTCGCCGTAGATCCACTCTTCGTAATCGGTCTCGCCTTCCTTCTCGCGTTCTTTTTTCGGTGGACGGCCCTTGGAGTAAATCACCATCTCGTGGTTCATGCCTACCAGCACCTGGTGATTCTTGATGGCTTCTTTGACCTTGGGTGGGACCGTCTCCAGGTACGCGTCGAGCGCCGACTTGGAGTCGAAATCGAAAACCGGGCGCAGGAGTTGTTTCAGTTCTTTGGGGCCGATGTCGGGCACGTAGTGGTCGAAGACCAGATCCACGTAAGAACCGCGCGGGTTCGACTGGTTGTCCGAGGGAGCCAGGGGTACCTCGCTGCTGGCGCCCACGATGGTGATGTGCTGATACCACTTCTGCTTGCGCGTCGGCCCGCCGTTGATCTCGAAACGAATGCGGTTGTCTTTAATCATCACATCGCTGATGCGCGCCTGGTCTCCCGCTTTCACTGCCGGTCCCCACATTGCCATGATCTGGTCAAGTTCCGCGCCGCTGGGCGTCAGCTTGCCGTCTTTCAACGTCAATCCTTTCTTGCCCATGGGAAACGACGTGCGGACGTAGACCAGCTCAGAATTGAAGGCGCGAACCAAGTCCATGCGGTTCTGGCCGGACATGGGCGGGAGCGCACCGGGAGCCTTGGAGTCGCTCGCCGGAGCAACGGCGACAAGGGTCAGAAGAAGCACCCACAGGGCGGGAAGCGGACTGCGCTGCATGCGGCACCCCGAGCCGGTCTCTATTGGGCGATTATAGCGCTGTTTTGCCCGATTTCATCCCGTCCACCAGGAGAAAATGGGGGACTCCGCGATCAAAAAACCCGTACTCCAGCGCGGGCGACCTGCAGGGGGAGCACGCTTCCCCCGTGCTCGCCGACGGCGGTTGCCACCCGGCTGGCAGCGCCTTCTTCCACCATGAAAATCACGCACCCGCCGCCACCGGCGCCGCAGACCTTGGCCGCCAAACCGCCATTTCTGGCGGCCGCGGCAATCAACCCGTCGATCAGCGGCGTGGTGATCCCCGGCACATTGGTGCGCCGCAGCTTCCACTCCGCCCGCAGTAAACGGGCTACTTCACCCCAATCGCCCTGCATCAGGGCAAGGTGCATGGCGCGGGCGATTTCGCATATCCGTGCAAAATTGGTGAAGACCCGCCGGTCTCCGTTGATATGAGCCTTAAAGACTTCCCAGTTATTAATTCCCGACTGGCGCGGCGCTCCCGTGTACGCCAGCACGAAGCGCGACTCGATCGCCTCGGGCTCTACCGGAACAGCTTCGCGGTGAATCCCGTCCGCGTCCAGGTGAATGGCGCTGACTCCACCGTAGAGAGCCGGGTAGTAGTCCTGGCAGCCAGTCGGCACCCGGATGATTTGTGCCTCCAGGTTCTGCGCAATCACCCGCATTTGCTCGAGCGAGATATGGCGATCGGTAAAGCGCGCCAGGGCAGCGGTGGCTGCGATCATCAGGGCCGACGAACCCGAAATTCCCGCGCCTGCCGGCGACTCGGAATCGGTTTCCATCAGCAGGCCTTCCTTGGGGGCAAAGAACTGCAGCAGCCGTGCCGCCAGCGGCAGGCGGAATTTCCGCGCCCGGCGTAACTCGTCAAGGTCGGCAAACTCTTCGGTCTTGCGGGTGTCGAGCGACCGCAACTGAATGCGCTTGCCTTTCAAGGGAGTGATCCGGCACGTGGTCTGAATGTTCAGCGCGAAATTCAGCGTGAGGGGATCGCGATGGAAAAGGTAGAGCGGCCACAGGTCAATCGTGCCGCCTGCCAGATCCGCCCGGCAGGGCGCCTGTGCCTGGATGAGAGGAGCGCCAGAAGCAACGCCCGATTTTGCCATGCCTCCGTTTTTATCATGCGGGGTGACGCAATACCTTCAGAGATGAAGTTCTTTGGCTGCCGCCAGAACCTCCGAAATAACACCGTCTATGTCGCTCTCGGTGGTGCGATGGTTCACAATGCAGGCTCGCAGGGCGAACTGCCCCCTTAGGGTAGCGTTCGACAGGTAGACGCGACCGCGCTCTAACACCCTCTTTAGGAGGACAGCATTATCGCGGTTGAGCTGCGCACCCGGCTTATCGCACCCTCTCCCGTAACGGAAGGCGACCGCGCTCAACTCGACGGGCGCAAGCAACTCCAGTTCTGCCCGCTCCTCCACCGCGTTTGCCAGGCGCTCGGCCAGTTCCAGGTTTCGGTGGATGGCCGCCCGGAATGCGGCGAATCCGTGGTAACGCAACGAAAGCCACAGCTTCAGCGCCCGGAAGCGGCGCGACAACTCCATGGACTCCTCGAAGTAGACAAAGCCTTCGATAGGATCGGCGGACAGCGACCTGGCGTAGTCTCCGGAGTGTGAGAACGCCAGTTGCGCAGCTTGTTCATCCCGGTACAGGAGACACCCGCAATCGAGCGGCTGATACAGCCATTTGTGCGGATCGAGGGAGATCGAATCTGCCAGTTCTAACCCGGCAAACTTCTGTGGTGCGGCGATGGCAGCCAGCGCGCCGTAAGCGCCATCGACGTGCAACCACAGATTGTTTTCTCGAGCGACGGCGGCGATCTCCACGAGCGGGTCCACCGCACCGGTGTTCACCGTTCCCGCCGAAGCGACGATCGCAATGGGCACCCTTCCCCGCTGACGATCTCGTGCGATGGCCTTCGATAACTCCGTGGGCATCATGTGAAACCGCTCATCCACCGGGATCAATCGCAGCTGCTCACGTCCAATCCCCAACAACGCAACTGCCTTGGGAATCGACATGTGCACCTCTTCGGAAGCATAGACAACCGCCAGCTGGGTGCCGCTGAGACCCTTTTCGTTGCCTGGCGTTCGGTGCTCCCGGGCCATCGCCAGGCCCATCAGGTTGGCGGACGAGCCGCCTCCGGTCAGACTGCCCCGAAACTTCGCACACCCGATGGCACTTGCGATCCAATCCACGACCGTGCGTTCAATGGTGACCGCCGCCGGAGCCGACCTCCAGGCGGTCACGTTCTGGTTCACCACGCTCGCCAGCAGATCCGCTAAGGCTGCCACCGGCTCCCCGGAGCCGAGGACATATCCAAAGAAGCCGCCGTTTTGCGCCCGACAATGGCCTAGCACCTGGGTGAGATCATCCAGGGCCCGCGCTCCGGCGCCCCGTTCCGGCAGGGCCAGACGGAAGATCCGCTCCGTTTCGCTGCCGCTGGTTGTCGGGAAAATCGTCCGCGAAGGGAGAGCTTTCAGGTAGTCGGCAGCGACCTGGGTGACGCGATCGGCCAGGGCGCGAAACTCCTCCGGGGAGGTTTCGAGGGCATTCATACGGCTGATTTTACTCTCGGCCCCCTGCCTCTTCGGTTCCCGGGGCTGTGAATCTCTTATGTTGCTAGCGAGTTAAAATGTCCGGTTTTTGTAGCAAATGAAATGACCGGTTTTTGGTTTCGGTGTTCCTGCTTGAGCTT
>DATFTE010000012.1:0-2550 GCA_035262225.1 Terriglobales bacterium | reverse complement strand
CGTGCGTCGTTTGTTGCGGTGCATGAGTCCGCTTGGTGGCCTCCTCCCACTTGTACTGAAGTTGATCCCACTTGGCCTTATCTGTTGCATACTGCCGCATGCGGCGGCAACGTGTGATGGTCATCACAGAATTCGACGCCGGAGATCCCGAAGCGACCCCTGCACGCCCTCGCCGGTGAGATTCTGAGGTACCGCCAAGTTCTACAGCTGCTAGCAGAGGTGATCGGCTGGGCGAAGGCGGGCGCGCCGTTCGGGCTGTTTCCTCCCCGGCCCTCTTTGGCGCCCACGGCGGATCATTGATGGCACGCCTGAAATGCCTGACGTCGCGCCGCCTGCGGTGTAAGCTTCCGGCATGGCAATGAAGTCGAGTGACAGACGGGCGCATTCAGATCACACTGTCCTTGAACTCATGCGATGCCGGTGAAGTAGAGACGATACACGAACGTTCCCTGGGAACCACTGAAACGTGGCAGCCAGCCGGCCACTTTTAAAGTCCCAGCTTCGCCATGTTTCGGCGTGGTCAGAGAATCGGTCACTTGGCTTCGGGCGGTTCGACGATCCCGGTCTCGTAATAGGAAGACTTGGTGCGCATGGTCTCGAGCGCTTTCCCGGATTCCAAATAACGGCCCGCTAACGTCAGTTTTGCCGCCTTGTCCCAGCTTTCCGGCCAGTGGCCCAGGGGGTAGCCGAACCAAGGGACGCGCGGTGTCAGCTTCGGCAGTCCAAGTTCCTCCCAGATCACGCGTGCGCCCTCCATGAGTTCGCGGTTGGGCAGACTCACGGGCGGGAATGGAAATTTCAACGTCGCGTCGATCAGGATCTGCGAGCCGCCCAGTCCGTCCGGATAGGTACGCTCAGCGAAGTTTGACACAACGGGTGCTGCAGACGGGTCGAGGTCGGTCAGCCGCCCGCGCGTGATCTCGATATCCCGATGCGGCTGTACGCGCCATGCTAGTGCCCAGAAGACGCTTTCAACATCCGAAATGTCGATATCGTCGTTGACCGCGATGATCCATTTCATGCCAGACATGTTCACGATGGAAGCCGCGACCCGCAGCGCATTCCATGCCTCTCCCTTGCGCGTGTTCGGTTTCAGCGAGATTGCCACTAGCTGGCTGCTTCCGCCTATTTCGAAAAAATTGACTCGAGCAAAATCGGGTATTTTTGCCGAAAGCTCCAGCTGCACCATGCCTTCGAATCCGAATTTGCGAATGCAGGAACTCTCGCTCGGTGGCATCTCGCTGATGAAAGCCTGCAGGATCGGTTTGCGCCGATGGGTGATTGCGCTAACCTCGAAGAGCAAATTGTAGTCCTGCGGCCCCACATATCCGCCGTATTCGCCGAAGGGCCCCTCCATTTCAAGGATGTCGGTGCGGAATCGCCCCTCGATCGCGATCTCCGCCGTGGCGGGAATCAGAAGGTCTACGGTCTCCGCTTTCACGAGCTCAAGTGGCGCGCCATTGAGAGCGCCGGCGACGGCGTAGTCGGGCTGGCGCAGCTTGGACACGCTGCAAAGCGCCAGCGCGGGCAAGACCGAAAGGCACAGCACCGCCTCAAGCGGTTTTCCCAATGCGCGCGCCTTCTCCCAATGGACCCGGCTATGCTGACCGGTAAGCATCAGCACACCGGCGCGGTCCGGCGCCTTGACCATCACCCGGTAGGTTCCGGAGTTGTATTCGCCGGTCTCGGGATCGCGCGTGATCCATATGGGGGCGCTGAAATAGGCCGAGACGTCGCTGCCGGGATTGGTAACGGTCACGGGAAACTGATCGATCCCGCCACTTTTCACGATGTCCTCGCCAGTGATCACGATTTCCTTGACCGGCGCTCGATCACGGGCAACTTCGACCGGCTGAATGGGGTTCTTCTGCGCGAACATCCATTTTTTGCCGATGTCCTCCGGCGATTTCAATCCCATCGCCGCTGCGTAGACTTGGGGCGAGGCGCCAGTGATCGCTACTGCGACCGATCCATCGAACTTCCGGCCGCGCGAGTCGGTCAGGTTCTCGAAAAGCCAGCCTTTGCGTTGAGATTGATCCAGGCCACGAAACTGCCAGCGAACGAGCGGCATTACCTCGGTATCTTTGTTCATGAGCCGCTTCACATGGATCAGTAGATCTCGCCGATCGAGTTCGCTCAGGTATTCGCGAATATCCCGATAGATCGGGCCACCTTTGTTTGGCGGCTCAGGCTTATCCAGTTCCGGTGACTCGGGATATCTTGGTTGATGAGCATCCAGATGAGACATCGTCTTTACTCCTTGCGGCCGAGCTCCTGGTCGCCCTTGTCGAGGCGGCGATCGCGCACGGGCGCCCGGCATTACAGCGAGAGCGGTGAACCATTGGCGACAACGCTCGCGGTGCTCGAATGCCTGCAGCGGGAGGGCTTCGTGACCGTCGAGGAGCCAGGGCCGCGATGGCGTGCACAATAGGAACAGAACAATTCGAGGCCGGGATCGCATCAGGCATTCTCAAGATCCGCTAACGCGCCCAACTGCACTACCCCATCGTTAAACACATACACCATCCCGCCCCATGCCGACGCGGGTAA
>DATFTE010000011.1:0-7927 GCA_035262225.1 Terriglobales bacterium | reverse complement strand
CATGGTGATTTTCGGTGCCACCGGAGACTTGACCCGCCGCAAGCTGGTGCCCGCCCTCTACAACCTTGCCAAGTATGGACTGCTGTCCCGCGAATTTGCCGTCGTGGGGGTCGCCCATAACCAGATGTCGACCGACGATTTTCGCAAGAAAGTGGCCGACGACCTCAAGGAGTTCGTGGGCGGCAACATCGATCCCGACCTGAGCGAGTGGTTCATCCGGCGCCTGCAATACGTCGCCGCCGACTTCGACGACAAAAGCGTATTTGCAAAACTGAAAGACCTACTGGCGCAAGTGGACCAGGATCACTCCACCCACGGCAATTACTTCTTCTACATGGCCACCTCGGCCGATTTCTTCGGACCGATTGTCGAGCAACTCGCCGCCGTCGGCCTCATGCAGGAAGACAGCCAGCACTGGCGGCGAGTGATCATCGAAAAGCCTTTTGGCCGCGATCTCGAATCTGCCCGCGCCCTCAACAAGCAACTGCTGCGCGTGGTCGACGAAAAACAGATCTACCGTATCGACCACTACCTGGGAAAGGAAACCGTCCAGAACATTCTGGCGTTCCGTTTTGCCAACGGCATCTTTGAGCCTATCTGGAACCGCCGCTACATCGATCACGTGCAGATCTCGGTCGCCGAAACCGTGGGCGTCGAGCAACGCGGCGGCTACTACGATCAGGCGGGCGCACTGCGTGATATGGTCCCCAACCACATCATGCAGCTCATCAGCCTGACCGCAATGGAGCCGCCCATCTCGTTTCACGCCGACTCGGTGCGCGATGAGCAGGCCAAAATCCTTAACGCCATCCAGCCCCTGAGTTCTGAAGAAGTCCTCACCCGCACCGTGCGCGGCCAGTACGGAGAAGGCAAGATCGCCGGACAAAACGTACCCGCCTATCGCGCCGAGGCGGGCGTACCCCCCGATTCCCGCACGGAAACCTTCGTCGCCATGAAGCTCCTCATTGACAACTGGCGCTGGGCGGACGTGCCGTTCTACCTCCGCACCGGGAAGCGCCTGCCGGTGCGCAATACCCACATCGTGATCCAGTTCCGCCGCGCGCCTTTCGTCTTGTTCCGCGACACGCCGGTCGAGAACCTCATGCCCAATCAACTGGTGCTCCACATTCAACCCGAGGAAGGCATCTCCCTGCGTTTCGCCGCCAAAGTTCCCGGCCCGGTCATGCGGCTGGGCGCGGTCGACATGAATTTCGAATACGTCGACTACTTTGGACAGCAGCCCAGCACCGGCTACGAGCGTCTGCTGCACGATTGCATGATCGGTGACGCCACCCTGTTTCAGCGCGCGGACATGGTTGAGGCGGGATGGTGCGTGGTCAGTCCGGCTCTCGATGTGTGGAAAGCGCTGCCGCCCCGCAATTTTCCCAACTATGCTGCGGGCACCTGGGGACCGCGCGACGCCGAGGAATTGCTGGAACGCGACGGCCGCCACTGGAGGAATTTCGAGAAATGATTCTCGCTGGCGACATCGGAGGCACCAACGCCCGGCTCGCCTTTTTCGATGTCACGAACGGCAGCTTCCGCCTGGTCTCCTCAGCCGTCTTCCCCAGCCGTGACTTCACGGGACTCGGCCAGATCGTCACCAAGTTTGTCGAGGCCTCCAAGCTCCGCCCCGACATTGCCTGCTTCGGTGTCGCCGGCCCCGTGCGCAACGGCATGGTGGAAACCTCGAACCTGCCCTGGATCATCGAAGCCAAAGATCTTGCCGACAAGCTCGAAATCAAGAAGGCGCTGCTCATCAACGATCTGGAAGCCAATGCCTGGGGCATCCCTGCTCTCGGGCCGGGCGATGTGGTTGCGTTGAGCCCCGCAAAAGGCCATGCGGTAGGAAATCAGGCGGTTATTTCCGCCGGCACGGGTCTGGGCGAAGCCGGCATGTACTGGGACGGCAAGCAGCATCACGTGTTGGCCTGTGAAGGCGGGCACAGTGACTTTGCTCCCCGCAACGAGCTGGAGATGGAACTGCTGCGCTATCTGCAGAAGCGCTTCGGCCACGTCAGTTACGAGCGCGCCGTCTCCGGCCCCGGACTGGTGAATCTGTTCCGTTTCCTGCGCGACACTGGCCGAGGAACCGAACCCGAGTGGCTGAGCGATGAAATGCGCCACTCCGATCCCGCCGCTGCTATTTCCAAGGCGGCGCTCTCCGGCCAGTGCCCGCTCAGCGAGCACGCGGTCGAGCTTTTCGTCTCCCTCTACGGCGCCGAAGCCGGTAACCTGGGCCTGAAATTTCTGGCCACCGGCGGCGTCTACCTGGGTGGAGGCATTGCCCCCAAACTGCTCTCCCGGCTCTCCGGTCCTCTGTTCATGCAGTCGTTTGTTTCCAAGGGGCGGATGCAGACGCTGATGGAAGCCATGCCGGTTCTGGTCATCACCAATGACAAAACCGCCCTTTTCGGCGCAGCCCGCTGCGCCTGGATGACGGGTTAAGTTCATGCCAAGCTCGGAAGAAATCCACGTCCTCCCTACCGCCCAGGAGCTGTTCGAAGCCGCCGCCCGCGAATTTGTCACTCAGTCCGCAGCGGCCATCGCAGCCCGCGGCAAGTTCTCGGTGGCACTCTCCGGCGGTTCCACTCCCAAAGGCCTGTACGCGCTGCTCGCCGAGCGCCCAGCCATCGCCTGGAACAAGATCTATTTCTTCTTCGGTGACGAACGCAACGTCCCGCCCGACGATGCGGAGAGCAACTACCGCATGGCCAGCGAAGCCATGCTCACCCGGGTGCCCGTCCCCCGGGAAAATATCTTCCGCGTGCCCACCGAGGTAGACGACGCCGAGGCTGCCGCTCTCCGCTACCAGGACACGCTGCGGAAGTTCTTCGCTCTCCGCGATGGGGAGTTTCCCCGCTTCGATCTCATCCTGCTCGGCATGGGCTCCGATGGCCATATCGCATCATTAATTCCCGGTACCGCCGCCCTCGATGAGAAAGTGCGCCTAGTGGTCGCCAACTGGGCCCCGAAACTAAATTCCTACCGGATTACCTTTACCTTCCCGGTGCTGAATCACGCGGCTTGTGCGATGTTTCTGGCCAGCGGACCCGATAAGGCCCCGATGATCCATCAGGTTCTCGAGGAGCAGCGTGCCGACCTTCCCGCCGCCCGGGTTCATCCCCTCGACGGACGCCTCATCTGGATGTTGGATCAGGCAGCCGCTGTCGGGCTGTCGGAGGCGACCCGCGCCTGACACGGCATCCTCGTCCCCACAGTCGAGCGCAGCCCGACTCAGCCGCGGAGCGGCGAAGGAAGCAGAACCACCTCCGGTCACACTTCCAGGACGATCGGATAAGTTCGCGCTCGCGCTGCTAGAACACCGGCACCAGGTTGTGCCGTTTCTGATACATCTTGCGGTCAACGGCGCGCAACGCATCGGCGTAATCCGCGCCCGTCACGTAGGCTGACACGCCGTAGCTGAACGCCATCTGATAGCTTTTCTTGTGGGTCAGGTTCCACTGCTCCACTCCGCGCAGCAGGCGCTCGACGGGATAATCCGCCTGGGGTTCGCTGGTCTCGGGCATGACCACCAGAAATTCATCGCCTCCGTGGCGGAACACCATGTCGCCCCCGCGAAACACGGTGCGCAGGATTTTCGCGAACTCCAGCAGCAGGTGGTCGCCTTCGATCAATCCGTACCTGGCATTGACCGCACGAAAGCCGTCGAGATCAATGGCCATAAACGTCAGATTGCCGCCCAGACGGTTGGCGCGAGAAACCTCGATCGGCACCAGTTCATTGACCGCGCGCCGGTTCAGCATCTGGGTCAGGGGATCGATCAGGGAAAGGTTCTCCAGGCGCTCGTTTAATACCAGCTCGCGAATCAGCGCGTGGCGGGTGGCGTTCAGGGTAAGCTTCTGGCCGAGAAGGTAGATGTTGAACAGCAGGATCAGACTGATCAGTCCGAAGAACAGCTGCGGCAGATAGCTGTGTTCCAGACGAATGACGCGCTGAGCCCACATGACATTGGGCAAGAGGATAGCCAGCAGCCCCCCGGTCAGCACCAGGATGACCAGCGCCCCGATCGACCACAGTTGCAGATCGCGGCCGCTCAGCTGCTGAATCTGGCGTTGAATTTCCTCCGCCCGCGCCAGCATGGACGGTTGGACAGCCTGTTCCTCGGCATCACTGTCTGCCATTTCGCTCCCCTCCGCAGACACTTCGCACCAGGCATCAATTTTTCTACGTGAGAAGCGGTAGCGGAATGGGGAACGCGGGCGAGAGATTACGATGGTAATCCGCCTCAGAGAAGCGTGGCTGTGCTTCAGGCGTAGTTGACGTTTACCAGCACGTTGGCGTCGCCCTGCCGGCGCAGGGTAATTTCGACCCTCTGTCCGACGGGCAGGGCGTTTCTGACATCTCCTTCGAGCACAAGCAGATGAGAGGCCCGGGCGCCGTCCTCGAGGGTCACGATCGACTTGTTCGCCTGTCCCACATGCGCTTCGTAGAACTGCACGCTGGCCACGCGGCCGCGCTGTACCGGGCCTTGCGCCGCCCGCGACAAGCCTCCGGCTGAAGATGCACTGCCGGCGGGATGCATCCAGGCTTTGAGTTCGAGCAACGCATTCAGCGCCAGAATGCCCGATATGGCGGCCAGGATCAATGACATGAACAAACCGTCAACCGTGGTGACCGCGCCAAAGAAAACAATCCACAGAATGCCGAGCAGGGGAATGAGGGCAAGAAACAACGAGAGCGCCAGGTTCATAGGTTTCCCGCTGGGATTTATAGCAGAAAAGGGGGAGCGGTTTCACCTGGGTTCGGAAAGCCAAGTCCGGGCTCAGGCGCGGGTGTCGCGCCAGTCGCCGATCTCTTTCAGGCCTTCGGCGCGGGTCTGCTCAAACAAGCGAACCCGGTGGCGGGTATGCTCGAATTCGTGAATATCAGCCCAGACCTCGGCGCGCCAATGTTCCTCGTGCACCGCCGCTTCGCCGCAGGCGGCGCAGCGGGTGTGCAGCCGGCGCACGCTGCGGGCGGCGGGTGTTTGCGGCAATTCGATGAAAACGCAGCGTACTTCCTGAATATCTTCGTTGTCACCGATCAGGTGTTCGTAGCGCAGAAGAAAGCCGAAACCCAGCTTGCGGGCTTCCTGTTCGGCTTCGCGGCGGGTGTGAAAGGGGCCATACTCGGCGCGCAATTGTTCGGTCGAGTCACAGGCCATCCAGAAGGTTTCCTTGTAAGCCATGCCTACCTCGCGGAGGTGTCCGCGCTCGGCAAAGGCCGGGGCCGAGGCGTGCTGCACGATCGATCGCAGCGAGTGCAATTCGGATGCCGACCATCGCGGTGAAACTTGCTGCTGCACATCGGCTTAGAGCGGGTTTCAGGCTCGCCGAAACCGCCCGGCTGCAAGCTTTTGCAGCGTTTTTCCCAAAACGAATACGGCCGCGGCTCCAAGGGAGCTGAGCGGTTCTGCCATGTCCGGCTGAAGTGCATGGTCGCGGTGGAACCTTATCCCGAAGGGAAAGGCGCCAAGATCTGGGCACGGCCATCCGCCCGAGTCTGGGTGGGTGCTTCGTGGAAATGCCCATACCTCCGCGAGCAGGCACCAGGTTGAAACTCGCGCGGCGGGTGAAAGACGAGAAGCTCGAGGCGAAGGGGAAGTGGTGAGCAGCCGACCGGCTTTGGATCAGCGTCGAGTTCAGCGAGATTTCGCCCGAGGACAAGATGCGCCTCAAACGATTCCTCGAAAGCATCGTGCCTGCCGGTCCAGCCGGCGATCATGAATCCTGCGAGGCGGGCGCGGGGAGGGTGATCACGGTAGCCGCCGGGCTAGGCAGCGGTTCCGAGTGCCCATTGAGGCATCGTTCGAGCGCCGCCGACAAATACAAATGCTGCACCGGTTTGGTGAGGTGGCCGTCCGCGCCGAGCGCGGTCGCCAGACGCAGCTTGCGGGGATCATCCTCCGCGGAACAAATGATGACTTTCAGACCGGGATAAAGCTTGCGCATGCGGCGCAGAGTGCGAAAGCCGTTGAGGCGGGGCATCTGCAAATCGAGCAGAACGACAGTCGGCATGAAGCCTTCATCGAGGCGGCGCAAAGCCTCACTGCCGTCGCATGCGGTTTCGACGTGGTAGCAATCCAGTTCGAGCAGCAGCCGCAAATAGCGGCGCATCTCGGAGGAGTCATCCACCACGAAGACGGTTGTGTTTGCTGCCTTGGTTCGAGCCGATAGCATAGGGGGCGCCATTGAGGCGCAAAAACGCTCTTCGCGCCGCTCAACGACTGGTGGTTCACGATTTCGGCCATACACCGGACCTGAACGACCAGCTATACCATCACCTTAATGGTTTAATGGTCCCGGTTTTACGCCGTCACGGCCGCGTGGTCAATGTCTTTCCCTCAAGCGTACGTCTTTCCATTTCAATCACATGCCGACCATCCACAAGCGATTGCAACACTTTCAGTGCAGTCTAGGGGTCCGGTTCCGCGGCGGCAATCTGGAATGGGCCGACAGCTGCCGTTTTCCACCATGCGCGCGCCCGGAGAGATTTGCCCTGGAGCACACTTCGCATTGTGAAAAACTCGCCACAAATTCCACCGGGAACGGCATTCACCATCCGGCGAGTGACACTGCGGGCCGGGATAAGCCGATTTCCTTGATCCAGTTGGGTCCGTGTGGGCGGCGATCGCCGAGCCGGGCCCGAAACGGCTGGATGCTCCCGTTTTGGTCTAAGATTGCAAGCAATTCCTGACCAGCAGCCCAGTGGTGCCGAGAACGTCGGCGGTTTCCTGCCAAGAACTTCCCCGACCGCCGATGCCGGCGCCCAGGAAGAGCCGTTTCGGGATGAGCGCTTCGCCGAACCTTGGCCAGGGCGCAAGCCCAAAGGGATGCTTGCGTTTGGCGCCGGACTCCGAGTTCGGCCCACATGACCTGGGCTCCGGGAGTGGGAACGGAGATTCCGGGAACGGTTTTCCTCACGGCGCCGGTTCGAGCCTGGTACGTCTCTCGAGGGACGACCGAGGCGGCGGTCCCTGTCTGAGTTCTTTCCACCCAATTCAGGACGCGTTAAGGTAGGAAATGAGATTCCTGGAACGAGTGGCGGTGGACCGTGCGTGTGCTGATCGTCGAAGACGAACCGCGGCTGGCGGACAACATGGCGCGGAGCCTGCGGGAAAGCGCGGGCTACGCGGTCGACATCGCGCCCGACGGGCGGGAGGGCCTGTTTCTGGCGGAATCAAACACCTACGACCTTCTGCTTCTTGACCTCATGTTGCCGGGTCTTGGCGGGATGGAGTTGTTGACCCGCATCCGCAAAGCCGGGCAGCATACTCCCGTACTGGTGGTGACTGCGCGGGACGACAAGGAGTCGGTGGTGGCATTGCTGAACGCCGGGGCCGACGATTACCTGAC
This sequence comes from Terriglobales bacterium, assembly GCA_035262225.1. GTDB lineage: Bacteria > Acidobacteriota > Terriglobia > Terriglobales > Acidobacteriaceae > DATFTE01. Next base: position 569 of record DATFTE010000011.1, on the reverse strand, counting down.
CAAGCCCTTCGATCTGGGCGAACTGCTGGCGCGGGCGAAGGCGCTGATCCGGCGGGGAAAAGGTCAGCCGTCTCCGGTGCTGACGATTGGCGATCTGGAATTAAACACGGTGAACCGCACGGTGCGGCGGGGCGAGCGTCCGATCAGCCTGACCGCCATGGAGTACCGGGTGCTCGAGTATCTGGCACATCGTCCGCGGGCGGTGATCTCGAAATCGGAGCTGCTCGAGCACCTCTATGACTATAACTGGGAGAAGTTCAGCAACGTCATCGAAGTATACATTTCCGGGCTCAGGCGGAAGCTCGACGATGGATCAGCCCGGCAACTGATCCACACCGTGCGGGGACAGGGATACATTCTGCAGGCATAGGTATGCTAGGTCATTCCATTCAAAGGCGATTGATTGCGACCCTGATTCTGTCGCAGGCTCTGCTGGCGCTGGGGTTGTTGCTGGCGGGGATCTATTACACGCGGCGGCGCCTGCTCTCAACGCTCGACACCGGGATTCAGTCGCGGGCGACCAGCGTGGCGGCGCTGGTGCGTTATGCGGAAGATGACAGCGGGAATGT
>DATFTE010000010.1:0-2642 GCA_035262225.1 Terriglobales bacterium | reverse complement strand
GGGGACTCCCATGTCCACTCCCGCCAAAACCATCTTTCACGTCGACATGGACGCCTTCTTCGTCTCGGTCGAGGAACTCTCGGATCCTTCCCTGAAGGGGAAAGCGGTGGTGGTGGGCGGGCAGAAGCACGAGCGCGGGGTGGTTTCCGCCGCCTCCTACGAAGCCCGGAAGTTCGGCGTCCACTCGGCCATGCCGTTGCGCACCGCGGCCCGGCTTTGCCCGCACGCCATATTCGTCGACGGCCACCCCGACCGCTACCGCGAGTGCTCGGCGAAGGTTCACCGCGTTCTCACCACATTTTCTCCCCTGGTCGAAATGGCCTCCATCGATGAGGCCTATCTGGACATGACCGGTACTGACCGGCTGCATGGCCCGCCCCTGCGCGCTGCCCACCATCTGCACCAGGCCATGAAGGCCGAAACCCGGCTCAATTGCTCGATCGGCATCGGCATCTCGCGTTTGATCGCCAAGGTTGGTTCCGCCAAAGCCAAACCCAACGGCGTCTTCTGGGTGGTTGCCGGGCAGGAGGCGAAATTTCTTGCTCCGCTCGATGTGCGCGATATCCCGGGCGTCGGCAAAGTGACGGAAAAGAACCTGCACCAACTGGGCATTCGTCAGGTCGGCGACTTGGCGAACTACGACGAGTCGTTTCTTGAAGAACGTTTCGGCAAATGGGGTCTCGCGCTCGCGGGAAAAGCGCGCGGGCAAGATGCCGGGGGGTGGTTCGACACCGACGTGGGTGCCGATGCGGACGCCAGATCCATCAGCCACGAGCACACCTATAACGATGACACCGCCAACGTCGAGCAGATGGAAGCCACTTTGATGCGCCTGTCGGAGATGGTGGGCCGCCGCCTGCGCGAAGCCAACTTCCACGCCCGCACCATTCAGCTGAAGCTGCGCTACAAGGACTTCACCACCATCACCCGCGCCCACACTCTCTCCGCCCCCACCCAGCTGGATACCGAAATCTTCGAGCAGATTCGTGCGCTGTTCCACAAGAACTGGCGCAAAGGAGCCGAAGTGCGATTGCTGGGCGTGCACGCTTCCGGATTCGGCGGGGAGGATGTGCAGCGGGACTTGCTCGAAGGCGAGTGGCGCGAGCGCTGGCAGAAGGCTCTTTCCGCCGCCGACCGCCTGCGCGACCGCTTCGGCGAGTCCAGTGTCACCTTGGCAACGGGAATGAAGGGCAAATTCCGCGAGCGCACGCACGAAAATCCCGCGGGATTGCCGGGCAAGAAGCACTCCTAGCGGCGGGCCCGTCCCTCAGGCGGCGAGGGAAACACCGTGTTCCCTGCGGTCCGCAAGCCCTGCACACCACAGTGCCGCTTGTCCGGAACGCGGGTGGGATTCGAGCGGCACTCTGGCTTGGAGCGAAAATACAAGGCCGGAACACCGGAATTGCTTCCGGGTCCCGGCCTCGCTTGGTGCAACTTGAGGAACCGTCCTACTGGTTGGCAGGAGCGGCGTTGGCCGCCGCCGTCGCCGTGCCGTTGGCGCCAGCGCTGCTATAGCGGGTCAGGCGCGGGAAGAAGGGCGTCACTTCAAACGGCATTTTGTCGCGCGCCGAAGTGATGGCCACCGGAGCCGCCTTGATCATCTCCACTTTATCGTCCCACGGATTCAGCTTGATGCGTCCACCCAGCGGCAAAGCCGCGATCTGATCGAGCTTGTTAGGATCAAGCGCCGGAGCCGAATTCATCAGCGGCGTCAGGCGAATCAGGTTGCCCTTGTCGTCCACGAAGCTGTTGCCCAGGTGTGCGGTCAGCAGCGCCGACAGCGCCGGCCCGCGCAGGCTCAGTTCCTTCAGGTACAGCCCGGCCACGTCCAGCTTCTGCGCGTAAGGCGAGTTCTTCAGCAGGTCGAGCGCTTTCTTGTCCGCCGCCGCCTCTTCCTCGGGAAAGTGACGGAATCCGAAATTGTTGTAGGTGGCTTCGTCGGAGAACAGCATGCGGTCGTCGAAGGCGAACTTGCTGCCCAGGTTGTGACCGAGCACGATGTGCGCCAGTTCGTGCGACAGCACCATCGCCAGGCTGGCCTCATCGGGCAGGGTGTCAATCAGGCCGCGGCTGACAATGATGGTGTTGCCCACGCTGAAGGTTTCCAGCGGGGAAGTCAGCATCACGCGCGTGCGCACCGGGCGCGGCATTTCGATGTTGTTGGTGATCTCCAGGTTGCTGACCACGGTCATCAGGATCTTGTCGACCTCGCCTTCAGGAGCGAGCAGCCCGGCATCCTGCAGGCGGGCTACGACGTTGTCTTCCGCCTGCTGCTGCCATTGCCGCTGCGCCTGCAGGGGAGAAGCATCCTGCGCCGCCGCGCTGTCGTCCTTCACCGTCGAATCCACACTGATGTTGGTGAGTTCGTCGGTCTGCCCGTTCTTCTTCAGGTCGTAGCCCCAGATGCGGCTCTGCGCCTTGAACGCCATCTTGTCCTTCGAGCCGTAACTGAAATCGCCTTCTTCGCTGTAGATGTAGGCCGGAACCCAGTAACCGGGGATCAGGTTCAGGCGCCAGCTGTCCATGTGGAAGTAGAAGCTGCTTCGGGGGCGCGGAACATAGGTGCCGTTCAAGCGCACAATGCTATAGTCCTGGTCTTCCACCCATATCCGGCCCAGGAAGCGGCCCTTGCCCGAGTTTTT
>DATFTE010000009.1:0-19865 GCA_035262225.1 Terriglobales bacterium | reverse complement strand
TAGGTACCGGCAGGAATTTGGCGCTTCCTCGTTCTGAACTCTTGACTTTTCTAACTGATCTGATCGCGTGAAGAATTTGATTTATTTGGCTGCCCCCCAGGGATTCGAACCCCGATATGCTGATCCAGAGTCAGCTGTCCTACCGTTGAACGAGGGGGCAGCAAATTTGCGATCGACGGCAGAAGAACATCCCGCCTTTTTAGATTTTATGGTGCGCGCGCGTCGTGGTCAACCGCGCCCAGGCTCTTGCTCCTTACCTGTTCTTTCGGCAAGTCGCGCGTTAAGATTCTTCCGAGGAGAGGTTCGGATGGCCACAATACTTGGAGTTACTACCACGACCAGCAACGACTACAGCGAGGCTGCGCGCAAGCCGCTCGAAGCGGAGCAGTGCGCCCTTATCGTGGTCGATATCCAGGAAAAGCTCTTGCCTCCTATCTTTCAGAAGGAGATGCTGGTCAAGAATTCCAAGCTGCTCATCCGCCTCGCGGGGATTCTCAAAATACCCGTCCTGATGACCACGCAATACGCCAAGGGGTTGGGCAGTACAGTCCACGAGATCGCTTCCCTGCTTCCCGAAACTCAGGCGATCGACAAGCAGATGTTCTCCTGTTTCGGCAGTGACGTTTTCTGCTCCGTGCTCAAGCGCATGCCCGGCAATCGCAACACGGTTCTGCTGTGCGGGATGGAAAGCCACATCTGCGTTATGCAGACGGCGCTGAGCGCGCTACGCGAGGGGTATCTGGTGCACGTTGCCTCAGACGCTGTCAGTTCCCGAACCGAGTGGGACTGGAAGATCGGCCTGGAACGAATGCGTGCAGCGGGTGCGGTCATCTCATCGACGGAAATGATGATCTACGAATTGCTACGCGCGTCCAATGCCGCGGGATTTAAAGAGCTGTTGCCCTACTTGAAGGAGTAGCCAGAATCACTCTTTCTGTTTCACCTTCACGACCGTGATCTTAGAAAATCCCTCGTCGAATGTGGGGGACTTTAGCTTGGCGGCCATGCGCCGCATCACGTCTTCGGCTACAACTCGGGAACGACGCTGATTGCGTTGCAAGCAGACCTCCACCGGTACATCGAAGAATACCGCCTGCACTTCGTAACCGAAATCCCGGGCCAGTTTGATCCAGCCGTGCCGGTCGTGGGGCGTCAGATTAGTCGCATCCACGTAGTTCAACGGCCGTCGGGCGATCAACCGTGCCTTCAACATCGAACGCAGGTTGGAAAATACCAGGTCCTGGAAGCGCTGCTCGGTCGCGTCATCGAACAGAAGAGCGCGCAGCAAATCGCTCGAAAGCGGGGTGATGTTGTGCCGTTTAAACCACGAGCTCTTACCCGACCCGGGAAGACCGATCGCCAACACGACGATCCCTTTCGAGGGACGGGACGCCACCGCCGCAGGAGGCGGAGCCGGCATCTGCTGGGGCGCGGGGCTTGGCGGCGGAGCAGGTTCTTCCAGGCGGCTGGCTGCGCCTTCGGATGCAGGAGCCGGTGCAACCGACGGTGTGTCTCCACGATTCCGGCCGCGACCACCACGGCCACGGCGCCGACGACGGCGGGGGCGATCTTCCCCGCTCCCCTCCGTATCGGTTGCCGGAACCGACCCTGCATCGCCACCCTCGAGCTGTGGCGATTCCATTGGCTCGGGTGCAGAAACCTGCTCGGCCGGCTCACTGGCCGCTTCGGATGTCAGTGGTTCAGCATCGAAGTACGCTGGTTGCAGTGGTGCCGGTGCTGCTTCGGAAGTGAGGGCGGCAGGCTGCTTGCGGCGCTTCTGGCGGTTGCGCATCCATTTACGCATGTTCAGGCTTTTAACACACCCGCGATGCCCGGGGCAACTTGTTGGAGCCACGAGTGATAGCACGGGTTACGCTCCCTTGCGGTTGCCTTCCGCGCCTTTGCGTACAATATCGACATGCCCATCCCCCGTGAGCTTCGGAGCCAGAATTACGTCAGCCTCACCACGTTCCGCAAAAGCGGCAAGGCCGTCGCCACTCCGGTGTGGTTCGGAGAACAAAACGGCCATCTCTACGTGATGGCACGCCCGGATTCCGGGAAGTGCAAGCGCATCGGTAACAATCCCAAAGTGCTGGTCGCTCCATGCACCGTCCGCGGGCGCGTCACCGGTCCGGAATTCACCGGCAAGGCGCGAATCCTGCCTCCTGAAGATTGGCCGTGGGCCCGGCGGACAGTGCGCTCGAAGTACTGGCTGGCACGTGTCCCTTTTCTATGGAAAAAGGAAAACGTCTACCTGGAGATTGAGCTAGCTGCGTGAGGCGATGGCCTGGATGAGCCCGGGAATGGTGAATTTCTTCGCCTCAATATTCACAGGCAGACCGGACTCCCGCAGTGTCTTCGAAGTCACGGGACCGATCGACGCCATCTGAATCCCCAGAAGATCTCTGCCTGTAGCCGGTCCGGCAAGAGCGAGGAAGTTTCTTACGGTCGAAGAGCTGGTGAAGGTGATGACATGGGGACGTTTCGCCGGATTCCTGAGCGCCGCTCGCAGCCCGGTCCGGGAGCGTTCCGGAATGACTGTCTCGTAAGCCTCGACCACATCGATTTCCGCACCCAGCTTGCGGAGCTCGCGGGGGATGACGTCCCGCGCCACTTTGGCCCGTGCCAGCAGCACACGCTTGCCTCGAATCTTCGGACGCAGGCTTTTCACCACCGACTCAGCGACATACTCCTGCGGAACCACCGCAACGTTGAGGCCCCGCTTTTCGATGGCTTTCTTCGTTGCAGGACCGATGGCGGCGATTTTCAGATGTTTGAATTGGGTTCGAGGCAAATGCAGTTTCGTCAACCGGTCCCAGGTCGCATCCACGCCGTTTACACTGGTCAGAATCAACCAGTCATAGGCGGCGAGGTTTCTGAGGGCATGGTCGAGAGGCCGGTAGGAACGTGGCTTGTGGATCTCAATGAAAGGAATCTCGAGGACCTCCGCCCCGAGCTTGCGCAACCCGGACGATAAAACCCCGGCCTGATGGCGAGCACGGCCCACGAGCACTCGAACTCCAATGAGCGATCGCGTCGTGCCCATCACGGCTGTTGCGGCGCAGCGACACCCTGGCCGTAGACTTCCTCGAGAATTGTATTACCACCCCGCGCCAGCAAGCGACCTCCTACTTCTTCGCCCAGCCGCACCGGATCGTCGCCGTCGCGCGATTCGCGCAGTACAACTCTTCCCTCCGGGTGGGCGACGATGCCTTCCAGGTGAATGCGGCCGGCTCGGATTTCAGCCGCGGCTCCGATCGGAACCTGGCAGCCTCCGCCCAATTTGCTCAGCAAGGCGCGCTCGCAGGTGGTTGTGGCGCGAGCATCGGCATCATCCAGAAAGGACAAGTGCTGCCGGGTGTCCGTGTGACCGGCGCGAATCTCAACTCCCAAGGCCCCCTGTCCGGCGGCCGGACACATGACCTCCACGGGAATGACTTGCTTTACCAGTTCCGTCTTATTCAACCGGTTCAATCCCGCAGCCGCGAGAATGATCGCGTCATACTCTCCCGCTTCGAGCTTGCGCAAGCGGGTATCCACGTTGCCCCGCAGCGGACAAATCTCCAGATCGGGACGCATCGCCTTCAATTGCGCCTGCCGCCTCAGGCTGCTGGTGCCAACCAGCGCTCCACGCGGCAATTCGTCAATGGCGCTGTACTTCTTCGAGCAAAATACGTCGCGCGGATCCTCCCGTTTTGTAACAGCGGCGATCTCAAAACCCGGCGACAGTTCGGTCGGCAGGTCTTTCAGGCTGTGCACGGCAAGATCGACCCGGCCTTCCGCCAAGGCTTCTTCAATTTCCTTAGTGAACATGCCCTTCGTTCCCACTTTGGCCAGGGCTACGTCGAGGATCTTGTCACCGGTCGTCTTGATAATCTCCAGCTCAACTTCATGGCCGCGCTGGCGCAACAGATGGCGAATGTGGTGGGCCTGCCAGAGAGCCAATTGCGATCCCCGGGAACCAATGCGCAGCCGAGCCATCAGTTCTCGCCCCCGGATTCACTGCCTGACTTCGCCGCCTTCTTCTCCTGCAGGTTGAACAGGCGCCGCACCAGTTCTACCACTGTGGTCGACTCCGACTCGCGAGCCGCCGTCTTCAGGGTACTGATGGGAGTATGCATAATCTTGTTCACAATGCCGCGAGTAAGCGCCTCGACTGCGAGCTCCTGATCCGGAGAAAGCGGCCCCAGCCGGCCACGCACGCGGTCGATCTCCGCCTGGCGGATGGTTTCCAGGTGATCTTGCAGCGAAACAATCGTGGGCACGACGTCGAGGGTTTGCAGACGCGACTGGAAGCGCTCCACCTCACCTGCAATGATGGCCTCCGCTCGCTCCGCTTCCTTGCGCCGGTCGGCCACGTGGGCGCTTACCGCCTGCTGCAAGTCGTCAATGTCGTAAACGAAGATCCCATCCACCTTGTTCAGCCCGGGGTCCACATCCCGCGGCACGGCGATATCGATGAAGAACATAGGGCGGTTCTTGCGCCGGCTCAGGAACAGCTCCCCATGTTCGCGCCGGAAAATGGCGTGCGGTGCCCCAGTCGAGGTGATGACTATGTCCCCACGGTCGCAGGTGTCGTAGAGGCGGCTGAATTCGATGGCCTGACCGTTGAACATCTGCGCCAGACGAATGGCGCGATCGTATGTCCGGTTGGCGACGAAAATCGAGGCGGCGCCGTGCGCCATCAGGTGCCGCGCCGCAAGCTCGCTCATCTTCCCCGCTCCCACCAGGAAGACACTCTTGCCCTGCAGCGATCCGAAAATCTTTTTTGCCAGCTCGACGGCAACCGAAGCAACCGATACGGCCGACGAACCCACTGCCGTCTCGGTTCGCACGCGCTTCGCCACGGCAAAGGCGCGCGTCAGCAGCAGGTCCAGATGTGAATGGACAGCGCCGACGGCCCGTGCCGTCGCGTAGGCCTCTTTCACCTGTCCCAGGATCTGCGGTTCCCCCACCACCATCGAGTCGAGGCTGGAAGTCACGCGGAACAGGTGACGAATCGCATCGCGCTCATGAAATTCATAGAGGTGCGGGTTCAGGTCTGCGGTGTCCACTTGAAAAAATTTTCGCAGGAACCCACGCAGATCTGCGGCGCCATTCCGGGTCTGGGTCAGGACTTCGACGCGGTTGCAGGTGCTGATGATGACCCCCTCGTCAATTCCGGGATGCTGGACCAACTGCTTCAAGGCTTCGGGCAGGCGCGACTCTGGAATCGCCAGCCGCTCGCGCACCTCGACCGGCGCACTGTTATGGTTCACGCCGATGAGCTGAAAGTTCATGATTGCGCAAACCTGTGAATGGTATTGAAGTACCAGGCCACCACCGCAGCCACAAACGCGAGGCTCGCCAGATAAGCGGCTCGCCGTCCACGCCATCCCGCGGTCCATCGCGTGTAGAGCATTACCAGGTACACAGCCCACATCAGGATCGACAGAAAGATTTTCGGATCGAGAAAATCCACGCGGCCATAAGTCGCTTGCGCTACCACCGTCCCCGCAAGCAGGCCGAGAGTCATGAACGGAAAACCGATCAGCAGCGACCGGTAACCCATTTCATCGATCACCTCCAGCGCGGGCAGGCGGGAGAGGATTCCCGGTTTTTTGGACTTCAGGCTCCGCTCCTGGATGAGGTATAGCAGGCTGGCCACAAAACTCAGAACCAAAGCCGCATATCCGGTGAAGATGAGGGCGATGTGGGTGAACAGCCAGCCCTTGTGCATGACCGGGGAGTCCAGCCGGAAAGGCTGTTGCCCGGTAGCAGCGATAAACGTCAGCAAAAACACCAGCGGAAACACCACAATGCCGGGCGACGTGGTCTTATAAACCAGGTAGACCACCATGAACACAGCCATGATCAGAAACGCCAGCAGCGATTCCGAATTGTAGGAAGAAGCCAGTGTCAGTTGTCCGGAAAGAAGCAACCCCTCGGTCAACGACACAAACTGAAACACCATGCCAAGGTAGGCGGCATGCAACGCGACCTTGCTCAGGAGCTCGCTGGTGCGGGTTAGCGCCACCAGGGCATAGATCAGGCCGACCCCGTAACAGACGAGCGCCACTCGCAACCACAGTAGAGACATGGTTTTCGCTTCCCCGTTCCGGCACCGGATCCTCTGCGGGTCCGCCAAGGTGATTATAGTCTGCACCGCCGCGCCGACATAAGGCAGCCGGCAATGTCACACCTTGCTGTGATGGGGATCACCTGGCGACGTCCGCGCTCGACGGCGGATCTGGATTCTTCGAGTATTTCATTCACCCCTACCGGCGCACTTTGCCCGGCCGTATCGCCGAGACCATCGTGATCCGCGACGTCCAGCAGACCTTTGTGCGTCAACCCACGCCCAGCGTACCCAGCAAATCGTCGACAGCCGTCGCATCCAGGCGTAGCTCCCTGCCCTGGGCCATCATGTCAGGAATCTCGTCAAAGGCGCGAAACAGTCGCATCTTCACCGCCGCATACTGCTCCGCATCAGTGAGCGCGCGGCCGTGCGCCCGGGTCCAGGCATTCAGGGCATCCTGGGGAAGAAAAATGCTGACCGAAAACGTAGTCTTGCGATCGGCGGTAACGTCGAAGATGTATTCCGTCGCCGAACCCGCCACCGGCCGCTTCCCCACGAAGTAGTACTGATAGACGAATCCCTGCTCGCCGGTATAGGCCTTCATCCTCCGGACGGGAACGTGCTCGCTGCCAGTAACACTTTCGTCGTTCGCCAAACTCTGTCCTCCTCGTTCCCCGTTCTGTAGTTCCAGATCCGGCCAACGATCGGTTAATTGCTTCCGTTGGAGGCGGAGACAACGCGCCCATATTCCGATGCGCGACCAAAGCGATCGAACATGCGATACGCGTCCAGGCTGATGTTGCTGATCGCGTCTTCTCCATCGCGCTCCCGGCGCAGGTAGCTGGTCATGACCGAGATCGCGTAAGGGCGGTTCGCGACGAAAACCACTCCGGAATCGTTGCGCACGCCTTCGAGGTCTCCCGGTTTATTAGCGATCTTCAACCCCTCGGGCAGGTTGCGCCCAATCCGGCTGTCCTTCTTGTGCGTGCTCAGCATCTTGAAAAAATCGTCCGTCATCTCCTTGTTCAGAACCTTGCCCTCATAAAGATCACTCAGCAGGGTTACGAACTCGTGCGGAGTCGCCACATTCTCCCGTCCCTCGCTAGCCGCTTTCAGATCCATCATCTTTCTGCGCAGACGCATGCGCATCAGGCCCAGGGAGTCGAGCATCGCATTGACTTTCTCCATACCCAGTCGGTCGATAAGCACGTTGGCTGCGGCATTGTCGCTCACGGCGATCATCATGGTCGCCAGATCCCGCAGCGTGACCCTGGTGACCCCAGGGGTGAGCCCATTCATGATGTCGCTATCCTGGACGAGATCCGCCGCCTGTACGGTGTAGAGATCGTTCAGCTTGACCTTCCCCGCCTGAGCCTGACGGTACAACTCCGCAAGCACGGCGATTTTGATGGAACTTGCCGTGGGAAAGACTTCGTCAGCATGCAGAAAGTATTGGTGGTGATCGGTGAGATCGACGACCGCGACACCCATGACTCCATCGAGGTTGCGGTCTACGTCATTGATCGAGGTCTCCAGCTTCTGCCACAGCAACTGCCGCTTGACCTCGGCGGTGTTCGTCTGCGCCCCCGCGAGGCTGGCTAACAAGAGTATGCCGATGAGTGGTTTCAACGTTCCCCCGGGAATGCTGTTGTCTGGAAGCTCACTGTCGGATTAGCCTTCGATGGCTGCCTCGCGCAACCGCTTGACGGCTGTCTCTGACGACACCGGTGAATAATAAACTTCCTTGAACGTATAGGATTTCGCCCTGCCGGCAATTACCGGCAATATCTCCACGTGCCAGTGGTAATCTTCGTCAATCGTCTTCCAGTAACCCAGGCTCTCCGAGCGATGCAAACTGTTCGGCGAAGTATGCAGCACCAGGTGAAAAGCCTCTGTGATCGTCCGGATTCTCTGCAATGTCCGGCGTAGCAACGATCCCAGTTCGCGCATCGTCCCGGACCGGTTCAGGCTGAAGCGCTCGAAAGCCGCTTCGTGGCTCCGCGGCAAGATCCAGGTTTCATAGGGAACTCGCGGAGCATAAGGACACATCGCGATGTACTCGCCTCGCACTTCGACCACACGCTGGTTTTGCCGCTCCTCCTGTGCGATTATGTCGCAAAACACGCAGCGTTCCTTTGATTGGTAATAGTCGCGCGCGGCGCGCAATTCATACAACACTCGCCGCGGCACGAACGTGGTAGCAGTGAGCTGCGACGTGGGATGGGAAAACTCCTGACCCGCATCTCCCCCGTAGTTCTTGAAAACACTGATGTATTTCAGGCGGAAGTCGCGCTTCAGGTCGTGAATCCGCTGTGCGGCCAGCATGAGGAATTGCTCGATTTCCGCCGGACTCGCGTTCCACAAATCGCGGTCGTGTCTCGGATTCTCAACCAGGACCTCGTGCGCGCCCAGCGAGCGCATGCGGTCATAAAGCCCATCGGCCCGCCGCGAAGGTTCACCCTCGATCCGGTACAAGGGAGTGGGGTGCACTACCGACCGCGCCGACCATGCGCCTCCATCTACGCCCGCCATGTTTGACACTACCTGGGGCGCCACCGGCGAATCGACGCAGAAAGCACAGGCCGGTTCAGTGCGGGGAGGCTTGTCGGGAACGTCATCTCCTGTAATCACCCACGAGCGCGTGATCGGGTCTTTGCGGAGCTCCATGGGTGTAGGAAAGCACCGTCGCACAATCGCAGTCAACTGTGATTTCCAGCGCCGAGGACCGTCCTGCCTGTTTGTTATAATCCGCCCACGAAGCTCCCGGAAATGACCGAGCCCTCCACGCCGTTGATGCGGCAGTACGCCGCAATCAAGAAAGAGCATCCCAACGCCCTCTTGTTTTTCCGCCTGGGCGACTTCTACGAACTCTTTTTCGACGATGCGGTGCTGGCCGCTCGCGAACTGCAGATTACATTGACCTCGCGCAACAAGGAAAAGGGCGTAGCCATCCCCATGTGCGGCGTACCCTACCACGCAGCCGAAGGTTACATTTCCAAGCTCATTCGCAAGGGATTCAAAGTCGCCATCTGCGATCAGACCGAAGATCCTCGCCTGGCGAAGAAGTTAGTGCGGCGTGAAGTGACCCGGGTCGTAACTCCGGGAACGGCCGCTGACTCTTCCCTGGCCTCTGAGGAGAACAACTTTCTCGCTGCCCTCGCGCAGAACGGGGAGCGCATCGGATTCGCCGCCCTCGATCTATCAACCGGCGAATTTCGGGCGACAGAGTTTGCGGGAGCCGACGCGGCTCACAGAATCCAGGAAGAATTGCAGCAACTGCGCCCCAGAGAATTGCTGTACGCCTCTTCGGCCCCGCTGTTTGAGTCGTCGGACCGCCCCACCTCCAACGGCTTCGCTGAAACCCCGCTCGATGATTGGATCTTCGCTCCCGACCACGCCATTCCTCTGCTCGAGAATCACTTCGGAGTGCTTTCCCTCGAGGGATTCGGCCTTGCGGGCAAACCGGCTGCGGGGGCCGCGGCCGGCGCCATTCTCTACTACGTTCGCTTGACGCAAAGGGGAACACTCGAGCACGTCGACCGCATCGGCTTCTACCAACGCCAGAACCACATGGTGCTCGACGCCGTCACGGTACGCAACCTGGAACTGATTGATCCACTGTTCGCGGGCACTGATGCGGGTGTAACTCTGTTTCGCTCCATTGATGCCACGGTCACTCCCATGGGCAAGCGCCTGTTGCGCTCGTGGATGCTGCGTCCATCCATCGACCTGGCAGAGATCAACGCCCGCCACGACGCCGTCGCTATCCAGGCGAAAGAGACCGTGGCCCGCGAAGAACTTCGCCGTGCGCTCGATGGCGTCCTGGACCTCGAACGTCTGCTCAGCCGGGTCACGCTCGAAACCGCGAATCCCCGCGACATACTGGCTCTGTCGGCCTCCCTGGCAAAGATCCCCGCAGTACGCGCCACGCTTTCCCGTCTGGCGGCCGAGCGCCTTCGTATACTCCACCAATCGGTTGACGAGCTGGCGGACTTGCGCGCCCGCATCGATCAGACCATCGTTGCGGAACCGCCAATTTCCATGAACGATGGCGGCTTCATCCGGTCCGGCATTCACCAGGAACTCGACGATCTGCGCGACCTCAGCCGCAACAGCAAGCAATACCTCGCCCAAATCGAGCAGCGGGAACGCCAGGGTACCGGCATCTCGTCGCTAAAAGTCAAATTCAATTCCGTATTCGGCTACTACCTCGAAGTGTCGAAGCCGAACCTGCACCTCGTTCCGGCGGACTACGAGCGCAAACAGACGCTGGTAAACGCGGAACGCTTCACCACTCCCGAGCTCAAAGAATACGAAGCGAAGATTCTGGATGCGCAGGAGAAGATGGTCGAAATCGAACGCCGCCTCTTTGCCGAGCTGCGCACGGCAATTGCCGGCGAAGCCAGGCGCATTCGCCAGACCGCGCTGGCGGTCGCGGAAGTGGATGTGCTCGCGTCTCTTGCCCACATCGCCGCGCTGCGCAATTACTGCCGGCCCGCCTTCGACGATTCTGGTGATCTTGAAATCGTCGAAGGACGCCATCCCGTAATCGAGCACCAGGAAATCGCGGGAGGCGGCGAGCGCTTCGTTCCCAACGACCTCTTCCTGAATCCGACTACGCATACCGTGCTGGTGTTGACCGGGCCCAACATGGGAGGCAAATCAACCTATCTCCGGCAAGCTGCCCTGATTGTGATTCTCGCGCAGATGGGATCGTTCGTACCTGCGCGATCCGCTCGCCTCGCCGTGGTCGACCGCGTCTTCACCCGCATCGGCGCGAGCGACAACGTTGCCCGCGGCCGGTCGACGTTTATGGTGGAGATGACGGAGACCGCCGCCATTCTGCATACCGCCACCACTCGCTCACTGATCCTGCTCGATGAGGTCGGGCGTGGTACTTCGACTTACGATGGCCTGGCGATTGCGTGGGCCGCAGTCGAGTACATTCACGCGCGCCTGCGCGCCAAGACCCTGTTCGCCACGCACTACTTCGAATTAACCGAACTCGCCGACCAGCTCTCCGGCGTGAAGAACTATCACGTCTCGGTGAAAGAGACGGGAGGCGGTGTCGTTTTCCTCCGCAAAGTGGAGCCCGGCGCCGCCAACCGCAGCTACGGCATCGAAGTGGCCAAGCTGGCCGGATTGCCAAATCAAGTCATTGACCGTGCCCGCGAAGTCCTGGTCGAGCACGAAAACGCCGAGCAGGAACTGACGGCACAGCTCGCGAGCGAAGAGGGCCGTCACCGCCCTCCCGCCCAGCTGACGATTTTCACTCCCCTCTCGCAGCCGGTGCTGGAGAAGCTGCGCGAGGTAGACCTGAATTACCTGACGCCGCTCGAGGCGCTGAATTTGCTGGCTGAGTTAAAGAAGCAGGTGGAATAGCAGGAGTGCTTCGCAGTCTCGCAGTTCCGCTTTGCGGTCTTTGCGCGTCTTTGCGTATTTGGGGTTAAAAAAGACAGGACATGACAGATCGAAACGCTGTTGGACGTATAAGCTGCTGATGATCCTCTCATCCCAATCCGATCTTTCCCGGCAAATCGGCCAACTTCTCATCATCGGCTTCGAAGCGACCGAAGTCTCCGCCCACCTCGGTTCCCTACTCTCGCGCCTGCAGCCTGCGGGCGTCATCCTCTTCGCCCGCAACATCTCGAGCGCCGAGCAGACCTACCAGCTTCTGAAGAATTGCCAGGCGTGGGTCTCCACACCGCTGTTTACCTGCGTCGACATGGAAGGAGGCCGCGTCGATCGTCTGAAGAACATCATTGCTCCCGCGCCGTCGGCAGCCGACGTCTTCGCCGCCCGTGACCGCAAGCTTTTCCGCAAGCACGGCAAGCTGGTGGGCGACTCCTGCCGGGTAGTGGGTTTCAACACCGACTTTGCACCGGTTGTCGACCTTGCTTACGAGGCTTCCCGCAGCGTGATGGGCTCGAGGGCGGTCTCTGCCGATCCCAAACAGGCGATCCTCTATGCTCGCGAATTCCTCGCAGGGCTTCGATCAGCTGCTGTCATCGGCGCCGGAAAGCACTTTCCTGGCTTAGGCGAAGCCCGTCTGGACACGCACCACGAACTTCCTAATGTCAATAAGAGCGGGAAGAAACTATGGGATGAGGACATCATGCCTTACCGTGTCATGCGCCGTGACTTTCCCATGGTGCTGGTCGGCCATGCCAGCTATCCGGCAGTCACCGCCCCAGGGACGCCGGCCTCGCTATCAAAGAGGTGGATCACCGACATCCTTCGCAAGAAAATCGGCTATCGCGGACTCGTTCTCTCCGACGACCTTGAAATGGGGGGCGTGCTTGCCGCCGCTCCCATCGACCAGGCCGCGGTTGAACACATCCGCGCTGGAGGTGACCTGGCCCTTATTTGTCATCAGGAAGAGTTCGTTGTGCGCGCCCATGAAGCCCTCGTGAAAGAGGCTGAAGGCGATCGCCGCTTTGCCCGCCGCGTCGCCGAATCGTCGCGCCGTGTACTGGGCTTCAAAAGGAAATCCCGGGAGCTCAAGCGCCGCACTTCGCCGCCCACCGGAGAAAAAGTCAACCGCCTCTCGCGCCAACTCTGGGAGTTCACCGAGCAGGTGCGTCTCGGAACAATCAACCGCGAGGAGCAGGCATGATCGTCGCCGGAGTGATGAGCGGCACTTCCGCCGACGGCATTAACGTGGCCCTGGTGCGCGTGTCGCCGGCAAAAGGCGCGGTGCGGTTCAAGCTGCTGGCCCATACCGAGCGGCCTTATCCTGGGAGTGTTCGCCGAGGGATTCTGTCGGCCATGAACGCGACTAGCATTAGCGTCGCCGACCTAGCGCGCCTGAACGTTCTGCTGGCTGAACTCTACGCTGACGCAGTCCTCGCTACCCAGCGCAGGTTCCGAATCCACGCTGAACTCGTCGGATGTCACGGCCAAACCCTCTACCACCAAGGGGAAGCCGCACCCTTCTTAGGACGCCGGATTGCCACCACGTGGCAGACGGGAGAGGGAGCCATTCTCGCCGCCCGCGTCAGAGTTCCCGTGGTTTCCGATTTCCGGCACGCTGACATGGCTGCCGGCGGCAAAGGCGCGCCTCTGGTTCCCTTCCTTGATTATCTGCTCTATCGTGATACGAGAATCGGACGCATCACGCAGAACATTGGCGGCATCGGCAACCTGACTGCGATTCCGGCCGATGCAACACCAGGCCAAGTCATCGCCTTTGACACCGGGCCAGGAAACATGGTGATGGATGCGGTGGCGGAGCGGCTGTTTCACCAACCTTATGATCGTGACGGGAAGATTGCAGCCTCTGGCGTGGTTCTCGAAACGGTCGTCGCCCGGTTGCTGCAAAAACCCTTCTTCGAGCGCAAGCCTCCGAAAACTGCTGGACGCGAAGAGTTCGGACGCGAGTTCGTCGCGGAGTTCATGCGCCGCTGCGGGCGCGCAAAGAAAGCCGACATCGTCGCTACCGCGACCGCACTCACGGCGGAATCCATCGGTCGTGCGCTCGAAGGATTCGTTCTCCGCAAAGCGAAAGACTATCGCGAATTTGTGGTTGCCGGAGGCGGCGCCCGCAATCCGACGTTGCTCGCCATGTTGGCCAATAGGCTCAAGCCGCTGGGACTCGCCTTGCGATCGTCCGACGAGTTCGGACTCCCTGTCGAAGCCAAGGAAGCCGTCGCCTTCGCGTTGCTGGCGTATCAGACCTGGAACCGCAGACCGTCGAGCCTGCCTTCCGCCACGGGCGCGAAGCGCTCGTCAGTGCTGGGCAAGATTTCGTATCCTTAAGGGACCATGGCCGTCTACATCTCACTCATTCGCGGAATTAATGTCGCCGGGCACAAGATCGTGAAGATGGATCAACTGCGGACCGCGCTCGAAGAGCTCGGCTTTCAGAAGGTACAAACCTACATCCAGAGCGGAAACATCGTCTTTCAATTGCCCAAGCAGTCAGAGGCCACGATTTCAAAGAAAATCGAAGATGCCATCGGGAAGGAGTTTGGCCATTCGGCGGCGGTCATCACGCTGACTGCGGACGAAGTGAAGGCAGCGCTTCAAGGCAATCCCTTTCTCAAGAAAAAAGGCATCGACATCACGAAGCTTCACGTCCTGTTCCTTTCCGCCCGGCCCGAAGCCGCCGACGTCAAGAAGCTTGCCGCCATTCCCAGCCGCGACGATCAGTTCGAGTGGCGCGACGAGTGCATCTATCTCTACCTCCCCAATGGTGCAGGCGAAAGCAAACTGGCTACTGCTCCCTTCGACAAACTGCTCTCCGTCCAGGCCACGGCCCGAAACTGGAATACGGTCAACCGCCTGTACCAGATGTCGCAGGAGTGCGGATGACGCACACGCGGCAAATCCTGGTTCTGACGCTGGCCCTGGCCCTGCCTTTGCTATCCTGCTCGGGTCGACCGGATCCCAACGCCCTGGTCATGATCATCGAGTCCAGCCCCACCAACCTCGATCCGCGGGTGGGACTCGATGGCCAGTCTGAACGCATCGATCAGCTGATCTTTGACTATCTGCTGCGGCGTGACGAGCGCTTCAACATGAAGCCGGGGCTTGCGGAGAGCTGGGACATCCCCGATCCCCGGACTTACGTCTTTCACCTCCATCACGGAGTCAAGTTCCACGACGGCCAGCCACTGACTGCTCGCGACGTAAAGTGGACTTTCGACTCCGTGATGCAGGGCAGGGTTCGCACCACGAAGGCTGCCGTCTACCGGCCGGTGGATCACATTGACACGCCCGATGATTACACCGTGGTCTTCCGTCTCAAGGAACCCTTCGCCACGCTGTTGTGGAATCTGTCAGATGGCTCCGTCGGGATCGTGCCCTACGGCAGCACCGGCGAAATGAGCCGGCATCCTGTCGGCTCCGGCCCGTTCCGCTTCATCAGCGCGGAGCAGGACAAAGAAGTCATTCTTGAGCGCAACAACGACTACTGGGGTGAGAAAGCAAAACTGATGCGCGTGCGCTTCGCTGTCGTGCCAGACGACACTACGCGCGCTCTCGAACTGCGCAAGGGCAGTGCCGACGTGCTCAGTAATGCCCTGCCATTCGACACTGTGGTAGCCCTGGAGCGCGAGAAGCATCTGACCATCTTGCGCGGCCCGGGCACGGTGCTGAGCTATCTGGCCTTCAACCTGCGCGATCCCATCCTCAAGGATGTGCGCGTTCGCCAGGCGCTGGCCTATGCGATTGATCGCCGCCCGATTCTCCAATATCTCGGCCGCGGATTCCAGCGTCCCGCCTACAGCGTCCTCCCGCCAGAGAGTTGGGCATACAATGGTGACGTCCGCCGCTACGACTACAATCCGGAAAAGGCACGCAAACTGCTCGAACAGGCGGGATATCCCCTCATCAACGGCACCCGCTTTCACCTCACGATGAAGACTTCAATTGAAGGCAGCACCCGCCTTCTGGCCGCGGTCCTTCAACAGCAACTGAGCGATGTCGGCATCACCCTCGATATTCGCACCTTCGAATTCGCCACCTTCTTTTCCGATGTCACTCACGGCGCCTTTCAGCTCTATTCCCTGCGCTGGATCGGCGGCAACGAAGATCCCGACATCTTCGAATATGCCTTCCACTCCGCCAAGTTCACGCCCAACGGCGCAAACCGCACCTTCTACTCCAATCCCGAGCTGGATGCGCTCATCAACCAGGCGCGCAGCCAACTTGACCAGAACGTACGCAAGCAGCTTTACGCGCAGGTGCAGCAGATTCTGGCGGAAGATCTGCCTTACATCACCCTCTGGTACTACGACACCGTGGTCGTGCACACGCGCCGGGTTACAGGCATCGAACTCAATCCCTCGGGAAATTACGACTTCCTGAAGACCGCCGCGCTCAATCCCTAAAAGGCGCTTGCTGGCTGCGTGTTACCATCAAAGTTCGCGCCCGATACGCGTTTTCAAGGAGTCGCTTTGCGCATTCTGTTCATTGGGGACATCTTCGGCCGGCCGGGACGCAACATCGTCAAAGACCGCCTGCCCGGACTTGTCGAGAAGTATTCCATCGACCTGGTCATCGCCAACGGTGAGAACGCCGCCGCCGGCTTCGGTATCACTCCGCCGCTCGCCGAGGATTTGTTTGAGCTGGGAATTGATGTGATCACGACCGGAAACCATGTCTGGGACAAGCGCGAAATCATCGACTATTTCCAGATGGCCGACGGCAACGATCACAGCATCGCGCGCCGCCTGCTGCGTCCCGCGAATTACCCTTCCGGCATGCCCGGCTTTGGCTTTTATCAGGGACAGAAGAACGGTACCCCTTATGCCGTCATCAACCTGCAAGGCCGCGTTTTCATGGCTTCCAATGATGACCCGTTTCGCACTGCCGACCAGCTTCTGAAGAACCTGACCGCCAAGGTCATCTTCGTTGACATGCACGCGGAAGCTACGTCGGAGAAAATCTCGCTTGGGTGGTATCTCGATGGCCGGGTCAGCGTCGTGGTCGGGACGCACACCCATATCCCCACGGCTGACGAACGGGTGTTGCCCGGCGGCACTGCATACATCACCGATGTCGGCATGACAGGACCTTATGACAGCGTCATTGGGGTGAAGAAGGAACTGGTTGTCGATCGTTTCCTCAGTGGCATGCCGACGCGCTTCGAACCCGCCAGCGGCGACGTTCGCTTGTGTGCCGTGGTTGTGGATTGTGACGAAGGCACCGGCAAGGCGCGAGGCATCGACCGAATCATGCTGAACTGAAAGGCTCCATGCCTGCGTACCCCTCACTGGTTCGCGGCTAGGCGGTGGCGTTGCGCTTTACCTTTCGATTCTCGACCGGCGAATCTGAGGGAAGCTGGGCAATCACTTCCTTGGCGTCTTCCACCATCTTCCGCGAGTGAGCGATCTGCTCCTGCAACGCAGCCCTTAACTGGGGAACAATCCGCTCCAGTTCTTGCGGATCCTCCGTAGCCACGGCGGCAAAGCACAACTCGGTAATGCGTGTTTGAAGAGAGGCGGGGCGCACAGTGAGGAGAGAATGCCACAAGCAACTTCTTTGTTCGATACAGTGCATACCGTAGGAAAGCCGCTTCCGGCGCGACATTCACCGTGCACAGCCTGCGACGAGCAGCGCAGAACCCGCGACGCTTCTCAGGCGTTCACCCTAGATCCGCGCGTAAGAACCTTCCTTAGCTGCGCCCGGTTCTTTGTCGGCAGGTTTTCGAGGGCTGAATTACCAAGGGCGACATACACCTCGTGAGCCGATGAAATTTTCTTCAACGCCTGCAGGTGCTTCTTAACCACCGTCACGTCCCCGCGGACGAGGGGACCGCTGAAAGCCCCAGCCGGACCAAGCCGAGCATAGTTGGTAAGTGTTTGTTGCACGATCGGCATTGCCCAGCGGCGCGCCTGCGCCGCGGAAAATCCGGCGGTGGCCGCGACTCTCTCCGCAGTCACCAGGAGTGACAGCAGCAGTGGAGATAGAAATCCACCCCATGCGTGGTAGGCGGCCTTTGCCCTCTTCGAAACGGAAATCGAATGTCCTCCCACATTGTGGATCACTCGTCGCGCCAATCTCAGGGCGGCGCCATCCCCTTCCAATCCGAACGGCACGCCCCCCAGTCGAGGAACTGAACCTCTGACAAATGTCATAAACGGATGCACCGACGCCACCGACGCTCCCTGCTGTCGCAAGGCTTCGAGTTCGTCGCTGCCCAAGGCTCCGCTGGGATGGAATGCCACCTTCCCTTTCCATGATCCGCTTCCCGCCAGCCGTCGCGCCACTTTCGCAATCTCACGGTCGGGAACGCAGAGCCAGATCAGGTCCGCATCGAGGCGCGCCGTCTTTGCCGTCACCGCTCGCGCTCCCACCTCGCGTGCCAGCGCGCGGGCACGCCGCCGGGACGCGGCTTCAGTCCGCGAAACAATTTCCTCTACGCGGTACCCTGCCTGTTTCAAGCCAATCGCCAGCGCGCGCCCCAATCGTCCAGGGCCAACAACTGCAACCCGAAGCTGCTTCGCCATCGCGGGCAGCATATCAAATCCTGCATTTATGCTCTTCTCTATATAGTGTTGTCATGGCCAAACGATCTGGTTCATCCTCTCGAGGTAAACCCAGGGTCCGCGTGCTTTCGTTCCGCGTGGTGTATCGCGGCCCGCTATTTCGAGTCACGCGTGATGCGGTGATTGAACCCAGCGGCATTCGTGTGCACCGCGACATCGTGCGCCACACCGGCTCGGTCGTAATCCTCGCCGTCGATGACCGCCGAGGAGAACCGCGCATCCTTCTCGAGCGGCAATACCGCTATGCCGTACAGGATTATCTTTGGGAATTACCTGCCGGGCGCATCGACCTCGGGGAGAAAGAGCTGGCCGCTGCCAAGCGCGAGCTGCTTGAAGAAACCGGCTATTCCGCCATGCGATGGAAACAAATCTTAAAGTATTACGCGAGTCCCGGATTCGTAGCCGAGCCGATGGTGCTCTTTCTCGCCCGCGGTCTGAGGGCCGGTGTCGCACAACCCGAAGCCGACGAAGTGATTCTAAGACGGTGGTTTTCGCTTTCCCGAACTGTCCGCATGGCAACCACCGGCACGATCCGTGACTCCAAGACGATTTCCGGAGTCCTGTGGTTCGACCACGCATGGCGGACCGGCAAGCTAGGGAAACCGTGAAGGGCTTTTTTCCTTGATTTCTTGACAGCCCCTAACCACGGCAGCACAATGGCACTACATGCACAGGCACCGGCCCCTGCGAACGCCTGATGCTTAGGGGGCGTAAGTGGAACGTCTGAAAGGCACCGTCAAGTGGTTCAATAACGCAAAAGGATATGGTTTTATCGGGCGGGACGATGGGCCCGACGTTTTTGTGCACTACAGCGCAATTACCGCGGAAGGTTACAAGAGCCTCCAGGAAGGGGATGCGGTCGAGTTCGAGATTGTGCAAGGTCAGAAAGGACCGCAGGCCGCGAACGTCACCAAAGCAGCATAAGCTGACAGTCTCCCATTTCCTTCGCCCACGTCCGGAACCGACTCAGGAACCCCCTTTCTCGCCCAGACGCCTCTCCCCGGCGTCTTCCGGGAGGATCCTTTCTCTCTTTCATCCGGTTGTTTTAATCTGTAAACCCCCATGGACAACAAAGCCATCGCCGGCATTCTGTACGAAACGGCGGACTTGCTCGAAATCGACGGCGCGGATTCGTTCCGCATCCGCTCCTACCGCAACGCCGCCGAAGCGATCGAAGCCTTTCCTCAGCAGATCGCGGGCATCATTCATGAACCCAGGAAAGTTCTTGAAATATCCGGAATCGGCAAAGGCATGCTTCTCAACTTGCAGGAGATGCTCAAGGAAGGGCGCCTCGCCCTTCACGCCGAACTGCTGACCAAGTACCGGCCCACCATGCTCGACCTGCTGAAGATCCAGGGCCTGGGACCGAAGACCATCGCTCTGATCTGGAGCGCCTACCAAGTAAGCGATGTCGAAGGTGTCGCCAAACTGGCGCGCGAAGGAAAGATCCGCGAACTCCCCCGCTTGGGAGAAAAACAGGAAAAGAAACTGCTCAAGGCCATCGAAGACTACCAGCGAATTGCCGGACGTTTCCTGCTCGACGCCGCTGAACTCCAGGCGCAGAAAATCATCGATCATCTCGAAACCTTTCCCGGAATCGAAAAGATCACACCAGCTGGTTCCCTGAGACGGGGCCGCGAGACCGTCGGCGACCTTGACATGCTGGTCACTGGCCCGGCCTGCACCAACGATGACGAGCGTGAGAAACTCATCGAACACATCATTAACCTGCCTGGCCTGATGGAAATCATCGCCCGCGGCGAAAACAAAGTCAGTTTCCGCATGCGCGGCGGCATGCAGGTGGACGTGCGCTT
>DATFTE010000008.1:0-3329 GCA_035262225.1 Terriglobales bacterium | reverse complement strand
TCGACAATGCGCGCCATTGGGAACAACTCATCAGCGAGAACCGCGACCTGCGCGCCGAAATCAACCTGGAACACAACATGGTGGGCGCCAGTTCCCGCATCCGCGAGGTGTTCGAATTCATTCGCCGCGTCGCGCCCAGCGACTCCACCGTACTCATTGAGGGCGAAAGCGGCACGGGCAAGGAACTGGTAGCGCGCGCCATTCACCGCAACAGCTCGCGCAACGAGCGCCCCTTCGTGGCCATCAACTGCGCTGCTATCACCGAAACCCTGCTGGAGACTGAATTGTTCGGACACGAGAAGGGCGCCTTCACCGGAGCCCATACCCAGGTCAAGGGAAAGATGGAGGTCGCCGAGGGCGGCACGCTGTTCCTCGATGAAGTCACCGAACTCGCTCCCGGACTGCAGGCCAAGCTGCTGCGCGTCCTGCAGGAACGC
Source organism: Terriglobales bacterium (assembly GCA_035262225.1). Classification (GTDB taxonomy): domain Bacteria; phylum Acidobacteriota; class Terriglobia; order Terriglobales; family Acidobacteriaceae; genus DATFTE01. The sequence goes on along the minus strand of DATFTE010000008.1, from coordinate 2,892 downwards.
GAGTTCGAGCGCGTGGGCGGAACCCGTCCCATCAAGCTCAATATCCGCCTGGTCGCCGCCAGCAACCGCAAGTTGAGCGCAGCTGTCGAGGCCGGCTCCTTTCGCAACGATCTTTACTACCGCCTCAACGTCGTCGCTCTCACCATGCCTGCCCTGCGCGACCGTCGCGACGATGTCCTCCAATTGGCGGAGCACTTCATCGCCAAGTCCAGCCGCAAATCAGGATGCCGGCCCAAGACCATCTCCCCCGAAGCTCGCGCCTGCCTGCAGAATTACGACTGGCCGGGCAACGTGCGCGAACTGGAAAACGCCATCGAGCGCGCCATGGTGCTGGGCGCGGGCGATGTCATTCTTCCTGACGACTTGCCGGATAGCATCGTGGAATCCGCTCTGCCCTGCCCCGCCGTCAGCGCCAAGTATCACGGCGCATTGAAAGAAACCAAGAAGCAACTCATCCTGCAGGCGCTGCAGCAGGGCAACGGCAACTACATCGAGGCCGCGAAGATCCTTGGCATGCATCCCAACTCGCTGCTGCGCCTTATCCGCAACCTGGATCTGAAAGCTGCCGCGAAATCAGGCCTGCCCCAGGCCTGACCTCAAGCCCACGCAGGGGTACATGTCCCCAGCCTGCCTTGAGCGAAGTCGAAGGGCCTACCCATTCGGACCAAGCCCAACCCAATCTTTGCCGTCCTTCGCGTTTCGCGGTTACCTCATCGGGCACGCGCTGCACGTCGCGAAGGCCCGAGTTCACATTCGTGTCGCAAAACCGAACGCGCTTGAACGCCCGAGGGTGGCCAACGACGAACGAGCAAGAGACCTTCGTCCTAGAGAAAGTCGCCAGTCCGCCCAACTGCGCTTTTCGATATAAAATGCTCCTCGGTTGTTAGCATTCTCCGCCCGGCGGATCGTCGTTATAGCCAGAATCCAGTCACGCTGAAATGTCTTCACGAAAGGTGGCGCGTCTTGCTGAAGAGAATTCCTGTAGCTTGTCTGCTCCTGCTTTTTCTCGTTGCCATGTCATCCGCGCAAAGTCTGCAAAAATTGGTTCACCAGCCGCCCGACGGGGCGGGCATCGGCTTCCTGCTGACCGACGGTACTCTGCTCTACCAGGGGGGCGGCGAAAGCGATTGGTGGAAGCTCACTCCGGATAACACCGGAAGCTACGTCAACGGCACTTGGACCCAGGTCGGCAGCCTGCAATCCGGCTACGTCCCTGATGCCTTTGCCTCCGCCGTTCTCGCCGATGGCCGTGTTGTCATCGTGGGCGGCGAATACAACAACGGCAATTTCCTCCTCACCAACCAGGGTGCGATCTACGATCCCTCGACCGCCACCTGGACTCCGCTGACCCCACCCAGCTTCTGGCCCTGGATCGGCGACTCGCCTTCGGTCGTCCTGCCCAATGGGAAGTTCCTGGTCGGCAACAAGCTGGTTCGTCAGGGGGCCGAACTGGATCCGAAGACCCTCACCTGGACGAAGGTCGGCTACGCGGGTAAAGCCGACTTCAACGCCGAAGAAGGCTGGACCCTCATGCCCGACGGCACGGTCCTCACCTACGACGTGAAAGACGCCCCCAATTCCGAGATCTACAATCCCTCGACCGGCACGTGGACCTCGGCTGGCAGCACAGTCGTCGACCTGCACTCGATCAACCCCGGCTGCCTCAACTACGGAGGCCCGCACTGCTACCATCCGCCGGGAGAAGTCGGACCTGGCATTTTGCGTCCGGACGGCACCGTGTTCGCCACCGGCAGCCTCGCCACCGGCGCCACCGCCGGACACACTTCGGTCTACTCGCCCGTCACCAAGGGCTGGACTCCCGGGCCGGATTTTCCCGGCGGCGACAGCGCCGGCGATTCCTTCGCCGCCCTGCTGCCCAGCGGAAATGTTCTGGTTCTCGGAAGCAGCGGAAGGCTCTACGAATATGACGGCACCCATCTGACCCCCACCCTGTTCGCCCCGGGAAGCATGCTGGTGCTCCCCACCGGACAGGTCCTGGTCGGCAGTTCGCCCGCCGAGGTCTACAATGCCACCGGCACCTACAATCCCGCCTGGGCGCCGACCATCAGCACCTTTCCCAGCACCGTCACCCACGGCATGACCTATCAGATCTCGGGAACGCAGTTCAACGGACTCTCGCAGGCCGCGGCGTTCGGCGATGAATTTGAAACCGCGACCAACTATCCGCTGGTCCGCATCACCAACAACAGCACCAAGCACGTCTTCTACGCCAAGACCCACGACCACAGCACCATGGGCGTCGCCACCGGCAACACCATCGTCTCCACCAACTTCGATGTTCCCACCAACATCGAAACCGGCGCCAGCACCCTGGTCGTCGTCGCCAATGGAATTCCCTCAGCAGCGGTGAACCTCACCGTCAACTGAGAGAAGCACCAATCTCAACCGCGCTCGCCCCGGCGAGTGCGGTTTTTTTTTGGAGGAAACTCACGCAGGGACGGACGCCCCACGCGACAGGGAACAATCGGGGAGGGCACGAGTTTCACCTCGTGCCGCAAGCGAAAAATACAAGCGGCGCTTGTGCGCCTGAGGATCAGCCCAAAGCGGCGCCATTCGTTAGTCCAGCGCGTAAGCGCCGGGAAAACCAACCGCGCCGACCCAGACGGCTTCAGCGGACGCCGCCCTGCCTCAGAGCGCGCCGCGCAACCCAAGCACAATCACGCCGAGAAACACCGTGTAGTAGACCGCGACCAGCATCCAGGCGGTAATTCTTTCGTAAATCATGGCGGATTCCTTCTCATTGCGGGTTGATCCGTCACCAGATCCGCGACCACGGAACGGTAAGGGTCACCTCTGAAATTTCGTACCCCGCTATTTCACAACGCTTTCGTAACCCGCGAAAGATTACCGCCGTACACCGGACAAGTCACA
>DATFTE010000007.1:0-3482 GCA_035262225.1 Terriglobales bacterium | reverse complement strand
TCGTCCAGCAGCTACTCCGCGCAGGATGGCCGCAATTCCGGCGCCCAGGTCAAGGTCATCTCCAAGAGCGGCACCAACTCCTGGCACGGCAGCGCCTTTGTCAAGTTCAATGACAAGGGACTCAACGCCTTCAACAAATTCTACGGACCGAATAACATCCCCCGGCACCAGATACCCTGCGAGACCGGAACGCCCAGCCAGTTCTACATCGTGGCCATCCATTGCCCCGACCGCGTCGATCAGAAGTACCGCGACTACGCCGGCTCCATCGGCGGCCCCATCCTGCATGACCGCCTCTTCTTTTTCTTTTCCTATGAAGGAGTCCGGCTCAGCAACATCGTTGCCCAGAATACCATTCAGCTCGAAACACCTCAGTTCGAGCAGTACGTCATCCAGAACAACCCCGGCAGCATCGCCGCCAAGATCTTCAACACCCCTGGGGTTGCTCCGCGCATCTCCAACATCGTTTCTGAAACCGACTGCTGCTCCTTCATTCCGGGGTATGTCCTGGGCCAATGGTATGTGCCCGGCAACGCCGTGGGCCAGGCCATCGGCAACGGCTCGGATGGCATCCCCGACTGGGGCTTTTTCGATCTCAGGGTTCCCAACTCCAGCAGCGGCAACCAGTACAACGGCCGCGTCGACTACGCCCACGGCAATAACCAGGTCTTCGTGAGCACTTATATCGTTAACCTGAACAACGTCAACGGCGGCCGGCGGCCGATTGAAGACGTCACCCTTCAACCGCACAACTATGTTGGCACCGTGGGATGGAACCGCAACATCGGCGCCACAATGCTCAATGAATTGCGCGCCAACTTCACCCGCTTCGACTTCAATCAGCTCAACCCCGTCGGTCAGACCAATTTCGGCATTCCCCAGATCCGGCTCTTCGATTTCGACATTGGAGGATTCGGCAGTAACGACGGCTTCCTTGGCATCGCACAGAATTCCACCACGCCCGGGAATCTGGCCCAGAATACCTACGGTCTGGCCGAAACCTTCACCTGGGTGCGCAGCCGTCATGCCATTAAGTTCGGTTTCGAATACCGGAGGGAACAGAACAACAACAATGCGCCCGGCGCCGAACGCCCGCAATATCAATTTCGCGGACTGCTGAACTTTGCCAATGACGCCTGCTGCTTCTTTGAACAGGTCGGAGTCAACCCCCTCGGCGGACCGCTCAACGGGCAGCGTTACTTCCGCACCAGCAACTACGCGCTCTTTGCCCAGGACGACTGGAAAGTCCGCCCCAACCTTACCGTCAACCTCGGGCTCCGCTGGGAATACTTCACGCCTCCCAGTGAATCCAGCCGCGTTCTCAGCAACTACGTCTTCGGATCCAACGGGTTCATTAACGGATTCGTCTGCGCCCCCGTCGCTCCCCTCGCTCCGTGCCGCAACGGCAACCAGCTCTTTCAGCCCGACAAAAACAACTTCGGGCCGCGCGTCGGCTTCGCCTGGAGCCCCAGCCACTTCGACAGCAAGGTCGTTTTCCGCGGCGGCTTCGGCGTCGTCTTCAACCGCAATTTCGGTGTCGTCTACGACAACGTCCGCCAGGACCCGCCTTACTCCGCCCTCGCTACCGCCTGCTGCTTCTTCGATCCCGGCCCCATCATCGGCCCGCCTCCCACCTCCAACATCCTTTACAGTCTTGGCGCCAACAACCGGTCCAACAGCTACCCGCTGAATCCTGCTTTCTCCTTCGGCGTGGCCCCCGACGGCGCACTGTGTTCAAGCGCCGGCTGCGCTACCACCCAACCTGTCTCTCTGTTCGGAGCCTTGCCGCATCAGCCCAATCCCTACGTCTATATTTTTTCCTTCCAGACGGAGATACAGGCTGCGCGCGACTTTGTTTTCACCCTCGGCTATCAGGGAAGCCGCAGCCGCAAGCTGGTCCGCACGATCGATCTCAACCGCATCATGCCCGGCGATACGTTCGACGGTAAGCAGGACAAGATACAAAACGCCGGCTCAAACCTGCAACTCTGCGGTCCCACCAATCCCACGTGCTTCGCTGTTCACATGACCGGGAACCCGCGCTTCCAGAACCTTTATTTCCCGCTGCCTGATGTCAATGCCAGCTTTGACGCGGCCATCTTCTCGGCCAGGCGCCGTTTCTCGCACGGCTTCTCGGTGAACGCCAACTACACCTGGAGCCACGCTATTGACACCGCCTCCTACGAGGTCGGTTACCAGCAAACCGATCCCTCGAATCCGCTCATCAATCGCGGCAATTCCGACTTCGACGTCCGCCACAACTTTTCGCTTGCGGGTGTCTGGGAACTCCCCTTTGGCCACGGACAGCACGGTTTCCGTGGCGCCCTCCTCGGTGGATGGGTGGTCAGCGGTATTCTCAGCAAGCATACCGGCTTCCCCTATCCGGCGCTCATCGGCTCCTGTGATACAAACAATGACCGCAACGGCGATGGTTACTGCCCCGACCTGCCCTTTGCTTACAACGGCGGAGCCATTCAGAGTCCCAGCAAGCAGCAGTTCGTCAACGGCGTTTTTCCCGCCTGCAACATCACGTCCGGCATCTGTCCTAACTTCGACATCACCACCCGCGGTCCCGGCTGCCGCTGCCGTAACCTCTTCAGCGGGCCGGGCTACACTTCCGCGGATCTGACCGCAGGCAAAGACTTTGCCCTGCCCACGACCCGCGTCCTCGGCGAGGGCGCCAAGCTGGCCATACGTGCCAACTTCTTCAACGCCTTTAACACCCTTAACCTCGCACCCTTCATACCGGCCACCGCCCCCACCGACATCATCAACAACACCAGCTTCGGCCGCGCCCCCGACGGCCTCGCGGGACGAGTCATCGAATTCCAGGCCCGCCTCAGCTTCTGATGTTGTGAAGGATAATTCTCCGGGGAGGGCCTTAATCGAGGACGCGCCGCTCGAATCACCAGCCCCGCGCAGGCGGACGCCCTCGTCCGCCTAGCCGCGAAGCGGTGGCCCACGCCGCGAGATGCGGGTACAAAGCAGCCGCCACCAGCCCGAAGGGGCGGAAAATAAGATGAAACGGTCGACCAGCCCCGGTCCAGTGCTTCAGTGCCGGAAACGCAATCAGAACTGGTCAAGTTGCGGCGGGACGGCCGAGACGCGAGTCGCTCCAGCGCACCAGAAGCGAAATGGTCAACCCGATGCAAAACAGCAGCGGCACGAGCGCGTTGATCCGCGTTATCAGTGTCGGTGAATGCCGCAAGGGCGGCACCCGCGTCAACGGCAACACTATGAAATTCATGACCAGGTACACGATCACACCATAGACAAAACCTGTCATCACCGGCCGCTCCCGCATCACTCGGATCCTGCGGCTTGCTACATAGAAGATCGCAGTCCACGTCAACGCGATCGTGAAATGAATCGCCACTCCCAGCGCCACCGAAGCGCCGCCCATATCAAACGACACCATCCCGACCAGCCCGCTCGCGATGTACTGAAACACCATCGTCGGCGTGATGGCGCGAAAGTGGTTG
>DATFTE010000006.1:0-4909 GCA_035262225.1 Terriglobales bacterium | reverse complement strand
GTGCCGGGGCATGAGCGCTTTGTGCGCAACATGCTGGCCGGAGTGGGCGGCATCGATCTGGTATTGCTGGTGATTGCGGCGGATGAATCCCTCAAGCCGCAGACCCGGGAGCACTTCGACATCTGCCGCCTGCTTGCGGTTCGCCGGGGCATCACGGTGCTGACCAAGAGCGACCTGGTGGACTCCGAGACGCTCGATGTGGTGCGCATGGAAGTCGAAGACTTTGTGAAGGGATCGTTTCTTGAAAAGGCGCCCGTGATTCCGGTGAGCGCGCTCGAAGGCACGGGGCTCGAGCGGCTCAGGCAGGAACTGGTCAAGGCGGCGGGGGAGATCTCGGTGAAGGACTCGACGGCGCTTGCACGCCTGCCCATCGATCGCGTCTTTACCATGAAGGGATTTGGAACGGTAGTGACGGGCACGCTGGTGGCCGGCAGCATCGCCCGGGAGCAGGAACTGGAAGTTTTTCCCGGCGGGCAGCGGGTACGGGTGCGGGGCGTACAGGTGCACGGCGCGCAAGCCGACAAAGCAGTGGCCGGAGAGCGCACCGCGTTGAATCTGGCATCGGTGGCGACCGACGACCTGGTGCGGGGAATGATGCTCGCCCCTCCCGACACGCTTCGTGCCGGCAGCCGCGTGGATGTGTCGCTGACGCTGCTCCCCTCGGCCGGGCCGTTGAAAGACCGGGCGCGGGTGCATCTGCATGCTTATACCTGGGAGGGCATCGCCGAGGTTGGCCTTTACAACGCCCGGCAGGTGAAGCCGGGAGAGACGGCGTGGGCACAGCTGCGTTTGAGCCATCCTGCGCTTCTGCTGCCCGGGGACCGTTTCATTCTGCGCCAGTTTTCTCCCGTGGTGACCATGGGCGGCGGAGTAGTGATCGAAAACACACCGCCGCGACGCATCTCGAACCGCGAAACTTACTCTGACCTGCTGCGGAAGGTCGGGGTAAGTGACCGCGCCTCCTCGCTGACCGCCCGCATCAGGGCACAGGGCGCCCGCGGGCTGAGCATGACGGAGGTGGTGGCGCGCACGGGATGGCGGGGGTCGGAGATCACTGCTTTACTGCCGCAGATGCCGGACATTGTCCGCATGGGAGAGTCCCTGGTGGATCGGCTCGCGGCAGAGATGACGCGCAAGAGCCTGATCACCGCGGTCGAGGTGTTTCACAGGCAGAATCCGCTGGTGGCGGGGATCAGCAAAGAGGAGCTGCGCGGACGTTTTCCCGAAGTGCAGCCGCCGGTGTTTGAGCAGATCTTCCAGGAGTCGGTGCGGGAAAAGAAACTGGAGTTGGCCGGTGAGTGGGTGCGATTGCCCGGACGCAGCGTGGTCATGCAAGATGACGAGGCGGAATCGAAGCAGATCATCGAGACCGCGTTTTCCACGGCCGGGCTGAAGGTACCGGCGCTTTATGAGGTGCTGGCTGGATTGAAAGTCGATAAGACGCGGGCGCAGAAGATCGTGACCCTGCTGCTGCGCGACAAAGTGCTGGTAAAGCTGTCGGACGAACTGGTGTTTCATCACACGGCGCTCGAAGACCTGCGGCGGCGGCTGCAGGCGGAGAAGGCGAAGTCGGAAAGGATTGACGTGGCGCGCTTCAAGGACTTGGCCGGAGTCAGCCGGAAGTATGCCATTCCCCTATTGGAGTATCTCGACCGCGAGCGGGTGACGCGGCGGGTGGGGGATGTGCGGGTGATTTTGTAGGATTTTCGATGGGCGATGGTTGCTTGAAGAAGCTTCGCGGATGCGCCCAGGATGACCGTCGGCGGGCGGGCCGGGGCAGTGCGCCCAAGCAAAGCTCACTTCGCACAGTAATGACACTGGGTTCGGGAATGCGCGATTGCGGGAATAGTCTCTAGAATTTTGCCTCGGGAAATTCCACTTCCAGTCCCAGCGGGTCGGTGACGCGGTTGGTGAGGTTGGCGATGCCGGCCAGCACGTGCAGGTCAACGATCTCGGCGTCGGAGAAGTTTTGTTTCAGGGACACAAAGTCTGCGTCGTCGACATCGTGGGGGTGTTTCGTCAGCTTCTCGACGTAGCGCAGGGCAGCCTGTTCTTTCGGGGAGAAGCGGGCGACGTCGCCTTTCTCGAGGGCCTTCCAGTCGTCGGGGGTAAGTCCGGCTCGCTTCGACGAAGCGAGATGGTGCTGGCTTCAATAGTGGCACTGGTTGAGGAAAGACACCCTTAGATAGACGAGTTCGTAGAGCTTGCGGTCGAGCGAACGTCCGACGCTCGAGTAGAAGGCCATAAAGCTCTTGAGCATGTCCGGGCGGTGGGCGAGGGCTTTCTGAATATTGCCCGGCTTGCCTTTGAGAGCTTTTTCGTAAATGTCCTTGACTTCCGGGGAGGCTAGGCCGGGTTCGATCAAGGTGACGCGTAACATTGAGAAGCCTCCTTGGTGGTTGGTCGTTGACTGCATTATTCTACAATTCGCAGCCGGGTGGTGCCGCCCGCTGAAGCGGACTCGTCGGGGCTGCAGTCTTTCCACCGCTGGCGCGGTGGAATACCGCCGCCCGGCGGCTGATGGAGTTTGCCTGTCATGATTTCCATTCGTCCTGCCCGCCTGGATGACGTGCCCCTATTGAAGACTCTGATTTATGAGTTTGCCGAATTCGAACGCGAGGGCCACCTGGTGGAGATCACGGAGGAGGATTTGCGACGCGACGGCTTCGGCGAGCGTCCGAAGTTCCGCTCGCTGATCGTCGAGTGGGATGCTTTGCCGGCGGGATACGCGCTGTTCTTCCCGGTTTATTCGACCTGGGAAGGGCGCAGCGCGCTGTTTCTCGAGGACCTGTATGTGCGTTCCGAGTTCCGGGGGAAGGGGATCGGCAAGGCAGTGCTGGCGCATCTTGCCATGATTGCGCGCGCGGAAGGATGTTTCGGGATGAAGTGGGAGGTGCTCGAATGGAATCAGCCTGCGATCGAGTTTTATCACTCGGTTGGAGCGGTGTTGAACGCGGACCGGAGGGTGCTGCTGTTCAAAGACGAGGCGTTCGAGCGGATGGCGGAGGACAGGGCGCCGCGAGCGGAGCGGGCCTGAGAAAGGTGGGACGGCCGAGGCGGCTGTCGCCACCTGAGTCTGGGTTATGAAGAGTCGGGTTGTCATCCTTGGCGCCGGGTTGGCAGGATCGGAGGCGGCGTGGCAGTGTGCGCGGCGGGGGATGGAAGTGGAGTTGTATGAGATGCGTCCCCTGCGGACGACACCGGCGCATCAGACCGGGGATTTTGCCGAGTTGGTGTGTTCGAATTCGCTCAAGTCCGACAGCGAGAATACGGCGCCGTGGCTGTTGAAGGAAGAGATGCGGCGGGCAGGGTCGCTCCTGATGGAGGTGGCGCGCGAATGCGCGGTTCCCGCTGGGCATGCGCTGGCGGTGGACCGGAGGGCATTTGCGCAGCGGGTAACGGAGGCGATTTCGCGGGAGAAGCTGATCGCGGTGCGGCGCGAGGAAGTAACGCGGGTTGGGGAGGACCAGGTCACGATTATTGCCACGGGGCCGCTGACGTCGGATGGGTTGTCGCGCGAGATTGCGCGGTTGTGCGGAGGTCCCGCGGCCTTGGAACAGGTCTCGGAAGTGTCGTCCCTGAAGGGGCTCAGCTCCGAGGCCCAGCCAACCCGGCACTGGTGTGGCGGGCTGACGAATTCCGCCCCTGCAGGGCTGGGATCTGCGGCGGGAGAGATGTCCGGCTTCCCAAGGGCTGGCGGAGCGCCGCTTGAGCTGGACGGGCCAACTCCGGAACTGCTTTCTCTCCCCTCCCCCGCCGAGCCGACCGCCGCGCGTTTTCATCTCTCCTCGACCGAGCCGCCGGGGGTGCGGCATCATCTCTACTTTTACGATTCCATCAGCCCGATTGTAGAGGCGGAGTCGATTGATATGTCACGGGTGTATCTCGCGGCACGATATGACAAGGGAACGCCGGATTACATCAACTGTCCGTTTACAAAAGAAGAGTACGACCGGTTTTACGATGCCCTGATCGCGGCGCAGGCGGTGGAGGAGCGGGATTGGGAGAAGCTGAATTACTTTGAGGGCTGCCTGCCGATCGAGGAGATTGCGCGGCGGGGGCGGGATACGCTGCGCTTTGGGCCGATGAAGCCGGTGGGGTTGCGCGACCCGCGGACGGGCAAGCCGCCGTATGCGGTAGTGCAGTTGCGGCAGGAGAATCTGCGGGCCGATTCCTACAACCTGGTGGGCTTTCAGAATCATTTGAAGTATGGCGAGCAGGCGCGCGTGTTGCGGCTGATTCCCGGGCTCGAGAATGCGCGCTTCCTGCGCTATGGACAGATTCATCGCAACACCTACATCAACGCTCCGGAGCTTTTGAGCGCGACCTTGCAGATGAAAGCGCATCCTCGGGTTCTGTTTGCCGGGCAGATATGCGGGGTGGAAGGGTACGTCGAGTCCATTGCCACGGGGCTGATGGCCGGGGTGCACGCCGCGGCGATCGGGGAAGGAATCGAACCGGTGGCGGCGCCGCGGGCGACGGCCTTCGGGTCGCTGGTGCACTACATCACCCAGGCGGACGGTCGCAAGTTTCAGCCGGCGAACATCACCTTTGATTTGCTGCCGGCGTGGGAGACGAAGATTCGCGACCGGGCGGAGCGCCATCGGTTGCAGTGCCAGCGTGCATTGCGCGAGTTTGACGGGTGGCTCAATCTTCTCGCTACCCACTACCTGGTACCTGGCACCTAGTACCGAGTAACGAGAAAACCCTGATTACCGCAAAGAACGCCAGGAGAACCGGACCGCCGGCGCGGCTGTCGCCAGCGGGCTGAACAAATTCCGGGTGGGTTGCGTATCTGACTGAGGCGGGGCTTACGTTCCACGGACTCCGCCGTCCATCACTACACCATGGTTTTACGCGATCTCATTGGGGATGTATTGAGTACGCTGTGGTCTCACAAGCTGCGTAC
>DATFTE010000005.1:0-13250 GCA_035262225.1 Terriglobales bacterium | reverse complement strand
CTTTCGATCGCGTTTGCGCGGCGGACTGGCGGGGACGCACGTCCGCCATTCGTTCTAGTTTCTTTGTTTCTTTCCCTTCTCTGCTGATCAGCTCAGCAGCGCGGATGGACGCCTGACCCAGGTCTTGCCCAGCTTTTTTGACGTGGCCTCCATATCCTTCACATAGGCATCGGCCTGAGTGAGAACGTGGTGCAGATCGTTGCCGACGCTGATGAAGGTGAATCCCTTCTCCAGGAATTCGCCGACGCGGGCGGTGCCGAACAGGAAGAGTCCGAGGATCACTTTGTTCTTGCGGGCATGGTCGATGAGCTTTTCTGTGGCGGCTCCGAGTTCAGGCGACGTGTACATGTGGGGGAACTCGTACTTTTCGTAGAGGCCCATCGACATGCAGAGATCGTTCTGGCCGAGGAAGAGAATATCGACGCCGGGAACGGCAGCGATCTCAGCAATATTGTCTATGCAGGAAGCAGTTTCCACCTGCAGGGCGACGATGCCATTATTGTTGAAGTTGCCCGCGTAGCCGAGCAAGCCTCCCTTATTCATGCTGCGCTGCGGGAAGTAGACGGAGCGCGTTCCGGTGCGCGGATATTTGGTGCAACTCACAGCCTGGCGCGCCTCGTCGGCGGTATTAATGTAGGGGACCAGAACGCCATCGGCACCGAGATCGAGAGCCTGCTGAATGCCGGGGCGATCATCGAATCCGCCGACCCGGACCATGGATTTGGCACCGCCGTTGGAAATCCCGCTGAGCATGGCAGAGAGTTTTTCGTAACCCATGGGACCATGTTGGGTATCGACCAGCAGCCAGTCGTAGCCGCTGTGGGCGAGTTGTTCGGCGACAGTGGGACTGTGGGCGTTTAGGAACAAGCCCATCTTGGGCTTGCCTTCGCGCAGTTGCTGCTTGAACTCGGCACCACTCAGCCCGGCGTCGGCCATAAGGATCCCCTCCCGAGGTGGAATAGAATCCAATTAGTGTAACCTCTTTTTCTCCTCATAGCGGACACACAGCCGCGGAGTGAATACAATGGACGCGCGTGGATGTGACCCTTGGTTCAACCGGTGTCCCGTGAAGGAGGGACCGTGAGTCGAGCGGCAGGTTTCGCGATAGGTTTACTGGTAGTGCTGGCTGCGCCGGCCATGATGGGCCAGGAACAAGGCGGTCCGGGCAAGCGGTCGACCGACACCAGCATCCAGGATTTCAAGCGCGCGATGGCGGTGCAGGCCGCACCCGATCAAATTTCCGATTACCAGTCGCTGGCGAAGAACACCGAGGGCGCGAAACGGCAGGCACATGATCTGGGACAGCGGGCGGGTGCGGCGCCGGATGCCACCGGACTGTACAAGCCGGCCTCCACCCTGCGAGATACCGTTGACCAGGTCCAGAATGACACCCAGGCGTTCGTAAAAGGATTCTCGAAAGCGCAGGCGATTTTATTGAAGGACTTCACGAAGAAGCTGGGCAAAGCGGTATCGGAAGTGACGAAAGAAAACAAAGGTCTGGATGAGCAGGTCAAACGCTCGGCCATCGACCCTAAGCAACTGGCTGACATCGCCAGCCGGTTGGAAAAGGCGCTGAGCGACCTCGAGACGCAGCAGCACAACCTGGCCAGTGAGATGGGAGTTCCCGGAGCCTAGGCTGGCTGCGGAACAGCTCCGGGGTGGTGGAAGGAAGCCCTAAGGCGCTGAAGTGAGGGGTTGATTTTGCGCCGCCTGGCGGCACCATCGAGGTCGTGCTCTCCGGCAAAACCTCTTCAACGACGGCAAGGTTTTTACAAAAACACGCTGAAATGAGCGGAGGCCGCGCCGGTGGGGCGCGGCCTTTTGTCGAGCGTTTCAGTCAGTCTTTGCCACCACCAGTCGATTGAGTCACGGCTTGCTTCGGAGGTTCCGAAGCCACACCGGGCTCGATCTTCACAGTCTCGAGAATCTTTTCCAGTTTGTCGAAAACCTTCTCATACTCGGCCTCTGTGAGTTGGCGCTGATCGCCGTTCACGACGTTGCCCAGGGCCAACCCGAATTCGAAACAGGTTCCGTTCTGGAAGGTGTGATAGTACCTGGAGTCAAAGTCCTTGAGCGTCTCTTCGGTCTGGCTGAACTCGAGCGAACCGACTTTTGCCAGTGGCTGCTGGTTGGGATCGTCGGACGGAACGCTCGAGTCAAACGAGGAGAACTGTCCGCATTCGCCTTGTGAGAGGTTGGGGTGTACGCTGACGCTGAAGTAAGCGGAGCTGACGTCGGAACCGGGATAAGTGTTGCGCGGTAGTTCGACAGCGGCCAGCGTGGTCCCGCCCGGTTGCACGAAGTCGGTCTCGATGGGGCCGAGTCCAGCCAGGTCCTTCTGCGGTTCGTCACCGGTTTTCAGAATGTAATTTTCGGGATAGCGGAAAGAAACTCCGTATGTCGCGTCGGAGTAAGTGGCCATCTTGCGGATCTTGGTGTGTTTCTTCTTGGCTTGCTTGGTTGGTGCGACGGCTGCAGGAGTGGACATAGCCACAGGAGTTACGGGCGGTGTGACCACATTGCGGGCCGCTGGCGGAGTGACCTGCGCCCTTTCCGACTTCGAGCAGCCGTTGGTGCCGAGCAGCAAAACCCCCAGAAATACCCCCACCATGAGTACGCCTCCGCCGATGGCGGTGACGGCCTTCGGCAGAGGTTTCGCGGGCGCGGGTTTCGGAGTTTCCTTGCGCCCGTCGCGCCGGGCGTTCGATCCTAAGTTGAGTTGCGTAAAGTCTGCCATTGCTAGCCTCCTGGCTGGTGTGCTCCAGCCGCGAGAACAGATGGCAGGGGATAGGCCGTTCGAGATGTGATTGATAGGGCAGCACTTACGAGCGGGCTGGCAAGGACAGCGCGTGTCACGCGGAACCCGCTGTGGGGAAGGAGACACGGGAGACTTTATTCGAACTGGCGGCGGAAGGCGGCGAATTGCTGCTTCAGGTCGACGATTTCCTGGCGCAGTTCTTCCAGTTCGGCCTGCATGCGGGCCAGTTGCCCGCCGTCGCCTTCTGCGGTGGCACTGATCGTCGGAGCTGCCATGGCATCTTCCGTGACAGGTGAGAACAAGTGGATGTAGCGGGCTTCCTTGGTGCCGGGTTGGCGAGGAAGAACTTTGACTAAGGCCGGCTCCCGCTGCATGAGGCGTTGCAGGGTGGATTGCACTTCGTCCAAAGTCTCGAAGCGGTGCATGCGCTCGGCGCGGCTGCGGAGTTCCCCCGGGGTCTGTGCACCGCGTAAGAGCAGCCCACAGACGACGGCGGTCTCGCCGCGGGTGAAGTTGAACATTTCCTGCAGGCGATGCTCATATTTGGTGACGCGGCTATCGGCGCCGCCAGCAGGGCCGGCAAGCTTGCGGTCCCCGAGTTCGGCCAGCGCACCGCGAACCGCGTCCTGGTCCAGGTTCATCACCGGGTCGCGGTTGTTCTTCTGATTGCAGGCATTGACCAGGGCATTGAGCGACAGAGGGTAGTAATCGGGGGTGGTGATGTCTTTTTCAACAAGCGCGCCCAGCACACGGGCTTCGACCGGGTTGAGAAGGAGGTCCACAGGTTGATTGTACAGAGGCCGCGGTCGGCCGGGTCACCGCCCCGGCGCGGAGGCCTTCACCCTGCCGAGTCAGGTCTTCTCCTCGAGGCGGTGGCTGTCGCGGGCGGTGAGGGTGAGGCCGTAAAGCTTACGGAATTCGTCGATCTGGCGCAGGGTGTGCTTGCTGAAGGCAGCCTTGCCCTCGAAGGCGTGCAAGACGATGCCCTCCAGCAGGTCTCCCAGGGTCAGGTCTTTCAGTTCGGCGACAGCTTTGAGCACCTTGAGCAGATTCTTTTCGAGGCGCACGCCAGTCTGCACGCGCTCGACGAGGACTTGTGGTGGCATGGTACGAAGATACCATGGTACAACAACATGGATCTAGCCTTTCGCGCACGCCAGATCCGCTACCCGTGCCTTGACGGCCTTCAGGTAATCGGCGGGGGCGAGCAGGATCTGCAGCCCGCGAATGCCGGCGGATACCGAGATTGCGTCGAACAGTTCGATGGTTTCGTCAGCGTAGACGGGGTAGTTTTTCTTGCCGGCCAGGGCGGTTACGCCTCCGCGAATGTAGCCGGTCAGGGATTGAAGATTTCTCACTGGAACCAGATGAATCGAGCGGTTCCCGGAGGCCTCGGCCAAGGCTTTCAAGTGGAGTTCCGAGTTCCCGGGAATGACAGCCAGGCAAATGCCGTTGCGATCGCCCTGGGCCACGAGAGTCTTAAAGACCTGTTCCGGGGGCAAGCCGATTTTCGCGGCCACGGTCTCGGCGGCCAGATCCTCGGGGTCGACTTCGTACTCGCGCAGTTCGTAGCGGACGGCGAGGCGATCGAGCAGGCGCACGGCGTTCGTCTTCCGGGTCACGGCGAGTATTCTATGCTGAGGAACTTGCAGGAGACGAGGCCGGGTCTTATAGTCACAGTGCGAACGCCCGGAGAGGATCCCATGCTACGAATGCTGGTGCATTGGGTACTGAGCGCGCTGGCCATCTGGATTGTGTCACGTCTGGTACCAGGATTTAACGTGAGCGGAGCGACCGCCGCGCTGATCGCCGCGGTGTTGATCGGGTTCATTAACGCCACCCTGGGACTTTTCCTGAAAATCGTTACCTTTCCTCTCACCCTGCTCACGCTGGGGATTTTCTGGTTCGTGGTCAATGCCCTGATGATCAAGCTGGCGGCGTCCATCGTCCCCGGATTCCACGTGGCCAGCTTTGCGGCGGCGTTCTGGGGCGGAATTGTCCTGAGCCTCCTCAATATGCTGATCAGGGCCATCTTGCCGGGCCCGGATCGGGGTTAAGACCTTTTCCTTCCAGAAGCTCATCGCAGCCGATCCCGGAGTTTATATAAACCATCGTTTATACTTGACATATAAACTTATGCTTATGTATGATCCGCTTCCATGAGCATGGCAATGAGCCAGGTATTTGCGGCGATCTCCGATCCCACGCGGCGGGAATTGCTGGATCTGCTGGCCGAGCGGGAGTATGCGGTGAACGATCTGGTGAGCCGGTTTGAGGTGAGCCAGCCGGCCGTGTCGCACCACCTCCGCATTTTGCGGGAGGCAGGCCTGGTCAAGAAACGCCGGGCGGGCCGGCAGCGGCTGTATCGCCTCAAGGCGCGGCCCTTGCGCGAGGTCTATGACTGGGTAGCGCACTATGAACGCTTCTGGACGGAAAAGCTTGATGCCCTGGGCGAGCACTTGCGGAGGATTCCATGAAGAACGATCTTCGATTTGAGGCGGTGTATCCCTATTCCCCGGAACGGGTGTGGCGGGCGCTTACCGATCCCGTGGAACTTGGCCAATGGCTCATGCCCAACGACTTTGAGGCGCGCTTGGGGCACAAGTTTCAGTTCAAGACCAGGCCGGTGCCGGGCTTCGACGGGATTGTAAACTGCGAAGTGACCGAACTGGATGTGCCGCGGCGGCTGGAGTACAAATGGCGGGCGGACACATCGACTCGGTGGTGAGCTTCACGCTGGAGCCGGTGGCGGACGGCACGCGCCTGGTGCTGGAACATAAGGGCTTCTCCGGCGTGGGTGCGGTCATGGTCAGTGCCCTGCTGGGCAAGGGCTGGCAGGGCATGGTGGAAGAGCGGCTGCCCGCGGTGCTGCGCGGCCAGGGAAGCACCCCGGCGGCGGAGTGCAGGTTCGATCGAACCGCGGCGGTGATCGAGCGGTACGCGGATGGAGCAATAATGTTTGCCGACCTGCTGAAGTCGGTTTCTCCTCCGGATCGTGACCGCGCGGCTGAGGGGGAATGGAGCATACGGCAGACGGCGCTGCATATTGTGGATGCCGAACTGGTAGGCGCGGTACGCATGCGGATGCTGGCGGCGCAACCGGGTGCGATGCTGGCGGCATATCACGGCGAGGTGTGGGGCCGCGAGCTGCACTATTCCGAGCTGCCGCTTGAGCCGGCGATCGAACTCTTCATGCGGTTGCGTGAAACCACCGCCAACATGCTGCGGCGGCTGGATCCGGCGGCTTGGTCGAATCGCGGCCAGCATGAGGAGTCCGGCGAAGTGACGCTGGAAGCATATGTGGTTGCCCATTGCGAACACGCCGAGGCACACATGGAGGAGATCGCAAACAGGCGCCAGGGTGTGCCCCTCCCGGCTTAATGGCGCCTGGCGGGCTTCATCGCCTGCCACTCCTGCTCAGTCAGAGACCTTCCGAGGGCGCTGAACTCCCCGGCGCCCTGCAGCCACTCACCCCCGTCCATAACAACGACCTCGCCGTTGATGTAGGGGCAGGCGTCGCTCACCAGGAAGGCGGCCAGGTTGGCAAATTCTTCGACCGTGCCGAAGCGGCCCAGCGGGTTTCTGGCCAGCGCGAGTTTCTCCAGGTCGGGACGCGGCAACAGCCGGGAGAAGGCGCCTTCGGTGGGGACTGGGCCGGGAGCGATGGCGTTCATGCGGATGCCGCGGGGCCCCCACTCGACCGCCAGGCTTCGAGTCAGAGCTTCGACTCCGGCCTTCGAAACCGCCGAGGGCACGACGTAGGCCGATCCGGTGCGGGTGTAGGTGGTCGTGATGTTCAACACCGTCGCCTGGTGCGCGGCAGCAAGCCAGCGGCGTCCGCAGGCGGTGGTGACGTTGATGGTGCCGACCAGGACGATTCCGATCACGGCTTCGAAGGCGCGCAGGGAAAGTTCCTCCGTGCGTGCCAGGAAATTTCCCGCGGCGTTGTTGACCAGGACGTCGAGCGGGCCGTCCTTCCAAATGCTCTCGACCATTGATTCGACGGCCTGAGAGTCGCGGACATCGCAGGGGTGCGCATGGATCGCTCCCCCGAGTTCCTCAGCCGTGGCTTTTAGAACTTCCCCGCGCCGCCCGCAGATGTAGACGGTTGCTCCCAGTTCGAGGAAGCGGCGAGCCATGCCTTTGCCGAGCCCGGTGCCGCCGCCGGTGATGAGGATGCGCTGGTTGCGAAGCAGATTCTGCTGGAACATGAGGGCCGTCCTTCGGATGAAGTGGAATCAGCGATTGTAAGCCACGAAGGGAACAGGAAGGCGTTCCTTCGCCTCGGACGCTAAAGCGCGGGTTACTGAGCGAGGCCTACCGGCACCAGTAACGGGGGCTGCGGAAAAAGTCGGTTTTCCTGTTCGGTCCCTGAAGCGGCATCCGGGAATGGCGGCTTATGGCACCGCCGCCATCGCGTTCCGGGAAGTCTATCGGTCGCAGGCGAGGCGAAATCCGTAGTCTGCGTACTGAAAGTGAGGAGGAATGCTGGAGCGGGCGGCGCAGCGGGTAACCTTGACGTGATGGCGCCAGGAGCCTCCGCGGGAGGCTTTACGGTCGCCCGTGTCCGGGCCGGGTGGGTTGCGCTCGGGCGAGATCGCATAATAGTCCGCTTGGTACCAGTCGCTGCACCACTCGTGTACGTTCTCGCCGATGTCGTAAAGGCCGAAGGCGTTGGGCGCGTAACGGGCGACCGGATCGGGTCCGTTCTTCCAGCGCGCGGCGTAGTCGGGAAGCGATTCCGGAGGCGCATCGCCCCAGGGAAAGAGCCTCTCCTCCACGCCGCCGCGCGCTGCGCGCTCCCATTCGGCCTCCGTCGGCAACCGGTAACGCTGCCCGGTAAGCGCACCCAGCCATTCACAATACTTGGCGGCGTCGAACCACGACACGCCGACCACCGGTTGTTGGCGATGGTCGAAGTTGGGATCGTTCCAAAAAGGTGGTGGTCCGGTTCCTGTCGTCTCGAGAAAGTGGCCGTAGTCGGAGTTGGTCACCTGATGGGCTGCGAGATGAAAGGCGTCGACCCAGACGCGATGAATGGGCCTTTCATTGTCCTGGCCCTGATCGGAACCCATGTGGAACCAGCCCTCGGGGATGAGGACCAGCATCGGAACCTTGGTCCGGGTTTCGGAAGGCATAGGCAATTCAGGATCGCACAGTCGCGGCGGCTGTCGCTACCTTCGTGGCTGACCCAGTGCGCGGAGTTTGGGGATCAGCTGCGAGAGGTCATTCTCCTGGAACAGACGGATGGCGGCGATACCCGCAGCTCCGGCGTCGAGGCAGGCTTGAGCGTTTTGCAACGTGACTCCCCCCAGGGCAAGGACGGGAATTTTGTGCTGGCAGGCTTGATGGAGCGTCTCGAGACCGGCGGGCGTACTGCCCTGTTTTTCGAAGACGGGGGCGAAGACCGCCAACTCAGCGCCATCGGACGCTGCAGCAGAAACCTCGGTGACGGAATGACAGGATACGGCCACCACCGGGCGGGCGTGCGACCAGATCTTGCGCACCGTGGAGGCAGAAACGTCTTGGCTGCGAAGGTGAACGCCATCGGCCTGGACTGCCAGAGCGACGTCGGTCCGGGAGTTGATGAGGAAAGCAGTTCTCAGTTCCCGGTTCTCGGCTCTCAGTTGGCACAGTTCCTGTACGGCCTCGTTCGCCAGTGACTCCAGTTCTCGCGTGGGCAGGTCTTTTTCGCGCAATTGGACGAAGTCCACGCCGACGCGGGCGGCTTCCGCGATTTTGTCGAGCAGCCGGCGGCGGCGGGAGGGTTCGTCTCCGGGGAATTGGGTGCGGTCGGTGACGTAGTAGAGAAGCAAAGTACGGTCTCTGATGCGAATTGATCCTCGGACGCCAGCCATCCCACACGCAGACGGGCGAGGACGCCTGTCCTCCGTTGGCAACCCAGTCTCCAACGTTTTCCTGACAACGTCTCAGAGGTTGGTCTTGGCGATTTCCGGCAACGACTCGGCCACACGATGGGGTTGGGCTCCGAGATGATACTGAGTGAGTCCGTCGCGCAGGAACTCAAAGCCTTCTTCCGGGGAATCGACAATACGGAACAGGTCAACATCCTCGGGAGAAATCGCGCCCGCGTCGGCCATGGCCTGGAAATTAATCACGCGATTCCAGTATTCGCTTCCGTAGATGACGACCAGGATCTTCTTGGCCAGCTTTTGCGTCTGGGCGAGCGTGAGGATTTCAAAGAGTTCGTCCACGGTGCCGAAGCCTCCGGGAAAAATGACCAGAGCCTTGGCCAGATAGGCGAACCAGAACTTGCGCATGAAGAAGTAATGAAACTCGAAGTTGAGGGAGGGCGTGATGTAGGAATTCGCAGATTGCTCGAAAGGCAGGTTAATGTTCAGGCCTACGCTCTTTCCGCCGGCTTCCTGCGCGCCCCTGTTGGCCGCTTCCATAATGCCAGGACCGCCGCCGGTAGTGACGACGAAGCGATGGCGTTTCGCGGGAATCTGAATCGACCACTGGGCGAGCAAATACGCCATACGCCGCGCGTCCTCGTAGTAGCGCGCCATATCGACCGAGGCCAAGGCGCGTTTCTTGGCGTCTGCCTGCTCGGGCGAAAGCGAGCCGCCATTGCCTTCGAGTTTATGAAGCGTGCTATGCGCGTCATCACGGCTGTGAAAGCGCGCCGATCCGAAAAACACCACCGTGTCCTGAATCTGCTCACGGCGGAAGCGCGCAAGCGGCTCCATGTACTCGGACAGGATGCGCAGGATGCGTCCATCCGGGCTGTTCAGGAAGGGCTCGTTCTGGTAAGCAAGAGGTGCAGACTTGGATTTCAGGTTACTCATGATTACGGTCTTTCTAATCCTTGGTATTCGACTTTCAATGTTGTCAATTGCGGGATAGAGGAGAGATTACGCTCGGCCTAATTCCCTTCGTGGTAGTGTACGGCCTCCCAGAATCCGATCCAGATGTTGAGAATGCCCAAGCCGCTGAAGACTCCGCGTACGAAACCGCTGCCCATGATCGCCTGCAGGTTCGGGTAGGCGAACAGCAGGTGGTTGTCGGTCCACTCGGGCCGCCAGGGCAGGATGACCAGGAGCACGCCGACGCTGGCACAGAGAAATACGAACATCAGGACGGTAATGCGATGAAGCCAGAGAGAGAAGCGGGAGGGATCGCGTTCTCCCGCCGCCGGCTCGTGGACTTGCACGGTGGCCCGCGGCAGGACCGAACCCAACGAGGCCGGAGGGACACCTTGAGGAGGCGCCTTGGGATCGGTCACGGCGCGCTCCTTGGAGCCGACGGCGACCTGGCCGCCCTGCTGCCCACCTCTGGTCGGTCTACAAGACCCATCCATGCATTCTACGACTTCAGGGCCTTAATGCGCTCGGCGACATCGCGATAGTCAATGTTGCTGCCGTAAACCTCCATGAAATGATTCAGGGCGGCGGCTTTGTTGCCAGCGCTTTCGTAGGAAGAGCCAAGTTCGTAATGCAACGCCATCAGCGTATCCTGACCGAGGTTCGGCAGCTTGAGCGCTTGCTCATACCAGCGGATGGCCGCTTCCGGAACTCCCTTGTCAAGGAAGCACTGCGCCAGCCAGGTGTAGGTCTGCATGATTTGCGGGAAAGGGAAGCCGCGATCCACTGCCTGACACACTTTCTGCAACTCGCCGATGGCTTCATCCAGCAAGCCCATCTCACGGAACGCCACGCCCAGGTTGTAATGTGTTTCCGGATCCTCATCAGCGCCTGTGGCCGTTTCCTCTTCGAGTTCGTTCTTCAACTCGCCGAACATGTCAGCCAGGTCGACGCCGGCGCCGGAGTCGAACTTGGGCGTGGCTGCGGCGGCAGCCGGAGCCAGCGGGCGAACCTTGGTCGGCTGGTAGGTAAAGGTCGGGGATCCGGCGGGGGCTGGAGCGGGCGCCATGGCTGGAGCGGGCGCCGCGGCAGCCGCGGCGGCTGCTGCGTAGCTGGGGGCTGGCGTCGCTGGAGCTTTGGGCGCGGGCTTCGCTCTGGCCACAGGTTGGGGCGCAGGTTCTGGCTGTGGAACGGGCGCTTGGGGAAGGAAGCTGTCGCCGAGCGATGCTTCCAGGTCGGCAACGAATTCGCCGAGCGCGTGCGCCGGTTCCGGTTCGGGAGCTGCGGGCTGCGGAGGACGCTTAGCTGGGGCTGGCTGAACCTTGGTTTCCGGCAGAAACTCATCACCCAGTGAAGATTCCAGATCGCTGACAAATTCACCGAGCACCCCGGGCGCAGGCTCCGGGGAAGCCTGGGGTTCCGCATAGGACTGATGAGCCGGAGCAGGCGTCGCGTCTTCCGGGGCAATTTCTTCGACGGGCGCGGGCGCGGCGGGTGGTGCGGCCGCTGCCTCGATTTCCTGGCGCATCGCGGAAAGCGTGCCGGGGTCCTTGGTCAGTTTCTCGAGTTTTACCATGGCGCCACGTGCCTGCTCGACCATGGAATGCCCAAGATAGAAGCGAATTTCTTCGACCGTCCCCGCCACCGCCGGAGAACTGTCTGGTTTAACGTACTGGGGCGTGATCTCCTCGTGCGCGGGGACCAATTCGACGCGCGTGACGTCGGCAGCAGGAGCACTCGGGGACTCTTCGCTGATTGTGCCGTCCCATTCCGCCGAGAGATCGATTTCGTTCTCTCGGGCAGCGGGCGTCGGCGCGACTGCGAACTCGGCGGGTTCGGCTGCCTTGGCCGATACCGCCGGAGCGTGGAAGAACACTCCCGAGGGAGCTGCGACTGGGGCGGCGTGATTCGATGGTTCCCGGGCGGCCGCCGTGGGCGGTTCGGTGTCGACTTCGATGGAAAATTCAGGCTCGGCCGGGGCCGCCATGGGCAGGTCCTCGGTCGCCGGAGCAGGACTGGCAGCGGCGCACTGCTCGTACTTTCCCGCCAGTTCTCCGTAACGGGCAGCCTCTTCCGGATGACCTGACTCGTGATAGACGCTTTCGAGCACACGGCAGCAGACCGCACCCTCGGCAAAACGTCCAGCCCGCGTATGCAGCGCTACCAGGCGTTGGTTCAGGCGCAGATCGCGCGGCGCCTTGGGCAGCGCGGAAAGCAGCGGACCCAGCGCCTTGGCAGGCATGTTGTAGGAAACGAAGAGTTCGGCATCGGTGAGCGCGGCGCGAACCGCGAGAGCCACGTCGTCACCATAGCGCTGATCGATGAACGGAGCTGTGGCTTCGAGTTCATCCACCAGCACCGCACCTTCTTCGGCTGTGATCAGCTTCGAGCCGGAGGCGCCTTCGCCGCCCAGCCTGGCCACCACTTGCTGGTAGTTGTTGGCGTGGAGCGCATTCTGCGGCTCGAGTTGCGTGAGTTTCAGATAGTAGTCGCGCGCCTTTTCCAGGTCTCCCGACTGCACGTAGGCGTGGGCGAGCAACTCGTAAACTTCGGTGACATGGGTCGTATCGCCCGCCTTGTTGAAGAGAGCGAGCAGGGTTTCAAGAGCCGTCGTGTTCTCACGAACGTGACCGATAATGGTATGGAGACTCTCGAGAACCTTCGCCGAATCCGTCGCCAGAAGCCGTTCGGCGTACTGCCGGTAGACGGCCAAGGCGTCTTCGTAGCTGCCGTTCGCCGTCAGGGCGTCGACATAGCCGAGAATCGCACCGCTGTTGCTGTGCACGGTGTAAAGCTTGGCGGCCAGAGTCCCGGCCTCGGGGAACCGTCCCGTTTGCAGGTAAGCCTGCAGCAGGAGCTGCAGCCCTTCGGGATGCGAGTCGAGGTCCGCAACCTTCTCCAGATTCTGAGTGGCGCCGGCCAGATCGCCGGAGTCGAACGAGTTCCGCGCGCGCAACAGGAGTGCATAGCTGTTGCCGGGATCGAGGGTGAGCATGCGCTGCAGAATCTCTTCCGCCGGACCGAGCGAGCCGCGGGCGCGAAGACTTTCTGCGGCGGAGGCGAAAATCTGCCAGGCTTCCGTCTTCTTGTTGAGCCGGATATAAACTTCGGCCAGGCGCATGCGCATGGCGACGTTTTCCGGGTCCATCTCTAAAGTCTTCTGGAAGATGCGAACCGCCTGTTCGAGTTCGCCAGCGCGCAGAAATTCTTCAGCCACCTGCAAGTATTGGGCGCGCGCATCATTAAACAGCCCTTGCTGGGTGTAGAGCTCCGCCAGGCGCAGCACGCTTTCGAGCCTGGGCTTGATCTTGGTGAGCTTCTTGTACATGGCGATGGCCTTGACGGTAAAACCCTGAGCCGCATAGGCATCGCCCACGCTCTTAAACGCTTCGATAGCCCGGTCATTGTCGCCGAGGCGGGCATAGAGATCGCCCACGGTGTTGCTGACGGTGAGGTCTTTGGGATCCGCCTTGAGAATCTTTTCGTACTCAGCGATGGCGTTCTGCAGTTTGCCCTGCTGGACGAACTTCTCCGCGGCGCTCAGAACTTTTTGTTTATTGAAGCCAAAACCAAACGCCATATCATTGCGGACTCCGGCTCCGCTGCCGCCGAAGAACGCTCCTCCCTGGGAAGGTTCACCTGACGGTCAAGCATCTCACTGGCAATCC
>DATFTE010000004.1:0-4077 GCA_035262225.1 Terriglobales bacterium | reverse complement strand
GATGCTGCACGTGGAGTACACGGGCCGCAATCCCCATCAACCCCGTTATCATTGCCGCGGCGCGCAGCTGAGTCACGGCGAAGATTGGTGTATTTCCTTCGGGGGTTGGCGGCCGGATCAGGCCGTAGCCCGGGAAGTGCTCGAAGCCATCGGAGGTAACGCCGTGGAGGCGGCGCTGGAGGCGGCCGAGCAGATGAGGCAGCAAAGGGATGCACGCCGGCGCGCGGCCGAGATGGAGCTGGAGCAGGCTCGCTACGAAGCCCGATTGGCGGAGCGACGGTATGAAGCCGTCGATCCGGAGCAGCGCTTGGTGGCGGCGGAACTGGAAGCACGCTGGAATGCAGCATTGCAGAAGGTGTGCGATCTGGAGAAGAAGCTGCGGGCGCGGGCGAGCGATCCGGAGGCCATTGCGATCCCGCCGAAGGAGGTATTGCTGAGTTTGGCGCAGGATCTTCCGGCGGTGTGGAATGCTCCCTCCACGGACATGCGATTGAAGCAGCGGATTGTGCGCATTTTGATCCGTGAGATCGTGGTCGACATCGACGAGGAAAAGCGTGAGAGTGTCTTGCTCATTCATTGGGCTGGAGGTCGTCACTCGGAGCTGCGGATCAAGAAGAACGCGCCCGGCGAGCACCGCAACTGCACGAGCCTGGAGGCGGTCGAAGTGGTGCGAGGAATGGCCGGCCAGTTCAGCGACGAGCAGATCGCTTCCACCCTGAATCGCTTGAGGATGCGAACCGGTGCGGGCAACACCTGGAACCAAGCACGGGTGTACTCGCTGCGGCACCACCACCAGTTGCCCGAGTACGAGCCCACCCGTTCCCCAGCGGGCCTTCTCACACTTGATCAGGCCGCCGGGCGACTGGGAGTGAGTGTGACCGTGGTACGCCGCCTGATTCACAGTAAAACGATTCCGGCCACCCAAGTGGTCCCGGGGGCGCCTTGGCAGATTCCCGTCGCGGCTGTGGAATCCCCGGAGGTCCTGGAGGCCGCAAGAGGTATCCAGAATCGTCATCGTCCGAGCGAGCCTCAGCGGCGCGACGAATGCACGCTTGAGTTGACGGGATTCGAGCCGTTCGAGAAGGAAGGCGAAAGCCAAGAAAGAACAAGAACCTAGCAAAACCTGTGAGGGATTCCCTCGCGGACACAGCGCCCGCGAACTGGAGATTTGATTTTCAATGTCCCATATTTTCAGAGCGTTAGCGAGGTGAAGCATAATGTCGCAATATCCTTCGTGCCGCACAGGATCAAATTGCGTCCCGGGGTGAGAAAGTCGAGGGTCAGGGCCCGTTCGATCAAGGGGCGGTCAATTTTCTTGGGCCAATGCCAGTCGAAGTCGGCCATGGGTTTGAAGCGGCCGACGCGGGCCTGAGCGAGGCGGCGTTCCAGGCTGCGACGGGCGAGGTCTTGGGTTTCGGAGCGGGCGACTTCTTCGAGCAATTGGCGGGGGCTCCAGGGCTGAGTGGAGGCGCGAGCCAGCAAGTCATCCAGGGAGTCCGCCGTGAGGATCAAGCCGAGTTGTTGGAGCTGCGCGGCCAGGTCATCGTTCGGGTTCGGGGTCTTCTTCAGGGTCTTGGCAAAGTTCATCGTAAGCCTCCAGAGAGGGATTTGAGACGGTCAGGTTTTCCAGATCGGGACGGCGCGAGAGGTTGACGGGCAGGGGGGCGCGGCGTCGCTGCTGGCGATGACGACGGGCCAGGATAAAGGCCACGGAAGAAAGGCGCGGGGTCTGCTGTTGGAGGGCCTCGCGGAGGGCGGCGGCGAGTTCGGGAGCCCCATAGTCATCGAGCAGGCGAAGGAGCTGAACGGTGAGCCGGGAGGCGGATTCGCCGTGCTCAAAGGCCGCATGAAGGAAGGCCTGGCTTTCCGGGACCGAAGTGGCCAGACGACCGGAGGGCGTCGAGCCCAAGGCCTTGCGTTTTTCTTCGAGCAAGGCTTGGCGGTGAGCGGGGTCTTCGACGAGCTCATGCCGGTCATAGGAGCGGAGGTGAGAAGCGACTTCGGCGGAGCCGTCGAGCAGTCGGACGGTGGTGGGCGAGGCCACGAGGGTCAAAGGCCGGTGGCGGGCCTGCGGGGGGACGGAGTAGTCATTCAGGTCGAAGCGGACGCAGAGGGTTTTGTCGGCGTGCACCGTCTTCACCAGGTCGCAGGAGAAAGGGTGAAGGGGAAGAGGGAGCAGGCGGGCCTTCTCCTCCGCGAAGACTTCGGCGACGGTACGGGAGTCATCGCCGGGCCAGGGGCGCTGGTGAGCGATCTGGTCGCGCCAGGCGAGGGCTTGACGGTTGAAGTCCTCCAGGGTGGTGAAGGGCCGGGCGGCGAAGAAGCTGTGACGAACATACTGAATGGTGCGCTCCACGCGCCCTTTTTCGTTGCCCCGCGCCGGGCGGCAAGGACGGGTGGTGAAGTGATAGTGAGCGGAGAGTTCGAGCCAGCGAGGATGAAAGTGAAAGGCGTCGCCCTGGCGTTCGAGGACCACGCTGCGGAGATTATCGGTGGTCAGGGTGCGGGGTGCTCCACCCCAGTCGTGGAAGGCGTGGACATGACCGAGGAGGAAGTTGGGCAGGGTTTGATCAAAGAAGAATTCCAGCCACAAGGCGCGGCTGTAGGAGAGGGTCAAGACGAAGGCGGAGAGGCGGCGGCGGGCGCGCCCGACCGTGACCTCGCTGAAGCAGGCCCAGTCGGCTTGGGCTTGCTCGCCCGGGAAAGTCTGCAGGCGGAGGAAAGCTTCGCGCGTGGGGGGCCGGAGGTCCGCGACCACCCGGCGCAGTTGGCTCACGCTACCGGTATAGCCGCGCGCCTGAATCATCTGGAAGAGGCGGGTGGCGCGCAAACGGGGATACTGCTGGAGAGTTTGGCGCAGGAAGTCGAGATAGGGATCGGTGAGGCGGTCACGCACCCGGGGCTGGGTGCGGAAGCGGTCGGTGTCCAGGGCACGGCGCACGGTGTCGGGATGGAGGCCGAGTTCAGCCACGATGGTGCCGATCTTCCAATGCTCGGCGTGGAACAGGTGGCGGATGCGGACGACTTGTTCATCGGAAATCATGCTTCACCTCGGGAAAAGGGTTCACCCAACGCCCCCGGCGGCCGCAGATCTGACAGACGACCCAGCCGGTCCGGACGGCGGCGCCCGCGGAGGGGCGGAGGTCCGACGCCGGAGTGGCCTCGATCGGCTCACCAGGGGGCACCGTCAGGTTCACACAGGGAGAAACACGGAGGGAAGATTTATCCGTCACGCGGGCGCGCTGGCGCTTCCGATACTCGCGCTGGCGGTCGCGATGGTCCGCACGCCCTTCGGGGGACTGTTGATGGCGGCGGTTAGCCTGGCGGCGTTGGAGGCGAAGGGCTTTCTCACGGCAACGGGGGCTGCAATAACGCTGGCCCCGGTCACAACGGCGACAGAGGTAAAACACCATGCCGCAGGGAGGAAAGTGGCATACGCGCTGGCGAAAGACGGTAGAGCAGGCGGCCGGCACCGATTGGGAGAGGGAGCACTGGACAACCGGCGCCGATCATGGCAGGATGACTCTCGCTAATGAACTTGGAGGTCCGCCGATCGGGCCACCAATGAGAAACCCCGGTTGCGCAAACAACCGGGGTCTTCCCTTTGCCTCCGGGAACCCATCCTACCAAATCGTGCTGTTCCCGAAACCCGCCTGCGGCGATGATATTCAAGCCAAGACCGCCTGCGGCGATGATACTGATCCGCTCTTCGACTTCAATTCTCCCAGCAGCGCCTACCGGCAATGACGAAAGGTCCGGCCGTTGTTCAGAAAAATACGTTTTTGAATGCGCGCCTACAGTTGCGATCAGTTTGACCGTGCACGGGAAATTGCAGATTTTCTCAACCAAGTCCTGGAGAATCTGGTCCTTGAACATGAAGACAAAGGTGACCGTGTATATCGTCTTCTTTAGATTTAGAATCGACCGGTCTGCCGGCGCATACTCCGCCCGATAGAAGTCCACGCTGGCGCGATAGGGTGCCGTCCGCAGCTGCTCCAAAGTGACCTTCCGCACATCCACATCAACCTCAGGGGCAGCCGGGTTTGTAAGGAATCCGTTGATTGTGTCGTTCTTTTT
>DATFTE010000003.1:0-33341 GCA_035262225.1 Terriglobales bacterium | reverse complement strand
AGCCTTGACCGACGCTGTCCTTCGCTTGCGCGCCGATCGAAAGCTCGGTGAGACCCTGGGACAGAATGGTCGCCGTCACATCGTAGAGCGCTATTCCCGGCAGCGGACCGCCGCGGCCTACATTGCGGTGTTAGACAAACTCCTGGGAAGGTCGGCCGCGGAAGCGCTGGCAGCCTGAGAACTAAGGGTGTGCGGCCACGATGGCGAGCCCAGTGGCAGCCGCCACGGCCGCTTCAATACCGCGCGCAGCCGCGATTTTACCCGTGCTGGTGGGAACGAAAAGAATGTCGTCAGCCTGCATCGGCAGGTCTGGAGCCTTCGCTGCCAGGATCTTCTTCAGTTGAATGGGGGTCTCTGTCATTGCCCCCTCCGGTGTCTTGCGAATGATTTTCGCATCGTTCAATTTCGCCGTCCTATTCACTCCTCCGGCCAGCGCGATGGCCTGCAGGACGGACAGGCTGCCGGTATCCATCAGAAAGCCGCTGGGCTTGCCCACTTCACCCACCACGTAAACGATATCCGCACGGTGCACGGCGATCATATCGCCCGGGTACACTTGGATATTGCTCTCCGATTTATCCGCAGGATTGCGCGGCAGGGTCACGGTCACGGGCTGGTCGGGTTGATCGCGATGCGTGATGGTAACCACGCGTCCGGCTCTATCAGTAAATCCTCCCGCGGCAGAGACCAAGTCCAGCAGGCGCGGTTGACCGAGCACCGGATAAACCCCCGGCCTCGAGACCTCGCCTAACACGCTGGCTCCCTGCGTTGCCGACTCGTCTACCAGCAGCGAGATGTGTGGATCTTTGAGAAATCCTCCATCTTCGTACCGCTTCTCAATGACCGTCTGAGCTTCCTGCAGGGAAAGTCCACCAATATGAACGTAGTCCACCAGGGGAAGATAAATCTCGCCGTTTCCGCTCACGCGAGCTTTTGTGGACAACTCCGGCACGTTATAGACGTTCAATTCCACCAGATCGCCCGCACCGAGGCGCAGCTCTGAACTCTGGGCAGGAATCTCGTTAGTTTTCTGCTTTCCAGCTTCAGTCGCAGGCCGCGGAGCAGGAACTGCTGGTTGCGAAGTGTCCTGCGTTGCCTTGAGCGCTGCCCCAGCGACTGGCTCCGCATTATCCTGAGCGGCAACAGCGAAGGCCAGGAATGGAGTGATGACTGAACAAAGTAGCAGCCGGCGCCATTGTAGATTTGTAAGCCTCGCTCGTTCGAACCACATCGTGTTCCCCTCGCTGGGATGAGGTCTAAAGTCTAGCACGGGCAGCACTTCGATGCCGGATTAGGATCTTTGCCGAAGCCTAGAGTGCGTCTCTACGTGCAAGCCCCCACGGGAGATTTCCACAGGGTATCAAGAAAGAAAATCGAGGGCCGCTCCCAAGAACTGATATAGTTTTGAAACCCATTTCGCGCGCCTTCTTGGCGCCGGCTGAGAACTGCTGTAGGAAACAGAAAGGCGCTTCCCGAGAACTGATATAGTTTCAAAACCCATTTTCGCGCGCCTTCCTGGCCTCGGCCGAGAACTGCTGTAGGAGATAGAAACCGAGTTTTTTCCGGCACATCCAGGCTACCCGTTTTCCTGACACGTGCCATTTGTCTGGCCAACGGAGAGGTCATTGACAGAGCTTTACCTGGGGATCTTTGCAGCATCCTTGCTGCTGTCTTTCATCTTCACCAGGTATGTACGGAACATCGCCACGGCGCGCGGCTGGGTAGTCGCGCCGGCGACGGAACGACACCTGCACCGCACTCCTCTGCCCCGCTTGGGCGGAGTGGCTGTCTTCCTCTCATTCATCGTCGTCTTCGGGTTCGTGTTGCTGTACGCCAAGTGGCATCCCAAGCTGGGATTGAGCATTGGAACCAAGGGCATGCTGCCCATACTGCTACCCGGATTTGTGGTGTTTCTGCTCGGTGTCTATGACGACCTCAAGGGCGTAGGACCTTATTTCAAATTCACCGTCCAAGCCGCGGCTGGAGCCCTCATGTTCGCCTTCGGCCTACGGATCCTCGATCTTCCGGTGGTCTTTGGAAGCCATCATTTCCCGTGGTTCGTGGGACTGCCACTTACGATCCTGTGGGTCCTGGCCGTTACCAACGCGTTTAACCTGATCGACGGGCTCGACGGGCTCGCGGCGGGTTCTGCGCTGTTTTCCACATTGGTGGTTTTTGTCGTTGCACTCCTCGATGGTTCCACGCTGGTTTCGCTGATGACCTTGGCCCTGGCGGGCTCGATTCTCGGGTTCCTGCGTTTCAACTTCAATCCGGCCACCATCTTTCTCGGGGACTGTGGCAGCCTGTTTATCGGCTTCATGTTGAGTGCGCTGGCGCTTCAGGGAGCGCAGAAAGCTCCAACCATCATCGCCGTTGCCATCCCCGTCGTGTCTTTCGGATTGCCGATTCTCGAGACCAGCCTCTCCATACTGCGGCGATTGATCGGCGGGCGACCGGTGTTTACCGCCGACCGCGAACACATTCATCACAAATTGCTGCAGCAAGGTCTATCGCACCGCCAGGTGGTGATCTTGCTGTACGCCGTTTCGGCCTTGTTCGCGCTGTTGAGCCTCTTCCTGTTGTGGCCGACGGGAAGCACGCTAGGCCTGGTGCTGGCGGTACTTGGTACGGGAATCTGGGTTGGAGTGCAGCACCTGGGCTATCTGGAATTTGGAGAACTACGGCGCGTAGCCCAGCGCACCATGGAACAACCCCAGATTTTTATTAACAACCTCGCGATTCGTCGCGCCACCGAAGAACTGAAAGTGAGCCGCGATTGCGATCAGATTTGCCGTATTCTTCTGGCTGCGTTCGGCACCAACGACTTTGACGCCTTCGACTTGAACCTGAATATCTCCCCCCGAGAAGCGCCGGAGGTGGAAGCCCTGCAAGCCATCGCGGATCGCGGCACGGGCCTTTATCGCGTGTTATGGCGCAAGCCTGGCACACGTTTCACACGGGATGGGGCCACCGTATGGAGTCTGAATCTGGATCTAGTCACTGGAAGTCACCGGCGTCGTGGCTCGCTAATCCTCTACCGTCTCTACAGCACGCACGATCTGCAGCTGGATGTCAACCTGCTGACCTCGCTCTTTCCCAGCACCCTGGCCGACGCCTTGGATCGGTCTCTGGTGCGTAGCGTGCCAGTCATACCTCGCACGGATGAAGACGGAGGTCTTGCCGCAGCTCAAGCCAGCTGATCCTCGCATTCCACGCATCGGAACCAGTACAATTTCTCGAATCGTTGATCCCACGTATGCACATCCTTCATGTGGTTGGCGCTCGTCCTAACTTTATGAAAGCCGCACCGGTGCACGCGGCGCTTCGGATGTTCCCCATGCACCGTCAGACCCTGGTGCACACCGGGCAGCACTACGACGCAAACATGTCAGACGTATTCTTCCAGCAACTCGAGATGCCTGAGCCCGACGTGAACCTAAATGTCGGCTCGGGAACCCACGCGCGCCAGACTGCCGACATCATGACCGGCTTTGAGCCTGTGGTCCTCGAATATCGGCCGGATCTTGTGCTGGTCTACGGAGATGTGAACTCGACCGTAGCAGCCTCGCTGGTGTGCTCCAAACTGCAGGTGCGCGTCGGACACGTCGAGGCCGGCTTGCGCTCTCGCGACCGCTCCATGCCGGAAGAAATCAACCGCCTGGTGACCGATCAGCTCTCGGATCTGCTGTTTACGACCTCCGCCGACGCTGACGAGAACCTGGCCCTTGAAGGCATTCCGGCTGCGAAGATTCACCTCGTGGGCAATGTGATGATCGATACGCTCGTGCGCCTGCTCCCGGCTTGCCGTTCACACAAGCCTGCTGGCGTGCCCGAAGAATACGCCTTGGTGACGCTTCATCGTCCCTCGAACGTCGACGACGCTGCTTGGCTGCGAAGCCTGATGGAGGTGCTGACAAGCGTGAGCCGCAAGCTCGCGGTCGTCTTTCCCGTGCATCCCCGGACTCGCCAGAGAATTAAGGACTTGGGCTTGCAGGTTGACGGTCACCTGTACCTGATCGATCCGCAGCCCTATCTCGCATTTCTCGCCCTCGAGCAAAGCGCCACTGTGGTCATAACCGATTCAGGCGGTGTGCAGGAGGAAACCAGCTTCCTGCAGGTGCCGTGTATCACCATGCGCGAGAACACTGAACGGCCCATCACCTTGCAGGCGGGCACCAATGTTCTGGCGGGACGCGATCTCTCCCGCATGCAGTCGGAATTGAGTCGAATCCTTGACGGCGACAAAAGGCATACCTCGGCCATTCCCTTATGGGATGGCCATGCCGCTGAGCGTATTGCGAACCTCGTTGCGCACTTGTCCTAAGCCGGAGCCGATTGTCCCGGAGAAGAAGTTTTTTATCCACAGGCTGAACCACTGCTGTTACTTTCTGCCGGAAATCCGCCCGTTTACCTTGCTACTTCTTTTCGAACTGGCCGGAGGACGCACGCTCGATGGGTTGGGTTAAAGCGAGTGACATCAACTTTCTTTCCCTGCAGACCGCCGTCTTTTGCGTTTCCTGCGAACTGATCAGCGAGAACAATACTCCGTTGTGTCTCTCGTGCGGAAGCCAGGCGGTGTTAAGCCTGTCACGAATATTGGGAGGCTCGTTGAAAGGCCAACAAACCACGCATCTGATACAGGACGCCGAGCTCGATCGCCTGGTGCGTGATCTGTTGCGCACGGTTCCCGCCGCCCTGAACGGAGAAGAGCACACTCCGGAATCGTTCGCCTCGCTTGCGCCCAGCCGTCACCATGCGCGCAGCCGGTACGCTTCGTTTCCCGCATCCGTGGAAATCGACCCCGACGAAATCGGCCTGGAACCTGCCATCCACGTCATCGCCGAGCGGGCTCAGTCTCTCACCGGCGCCACCGGAGCCGCCATTGCCCTGCGGGCAGGCGACGAGATTGTCTGTCGCGCGCGCACCGGTCGCACGGCCCCTGACCTCGGTGTTCGTTTGCAAACCGATAACGGCATCTCCGCCGACTGCGTGCGAACTGGCGAAGTGGTCTTGTGTAACGATGCTGAGCGCAATCCGCGCGCCGATCTGGCGAGCTGCCGCCGTTTGGGAGCCCGCTCCATCCTGGCCGCGCCGTTGCGTCACTTCCGCCGCACGCTTGGTGTGTTTGAAGTCCTATCCTCATCGCCTTACGCCTTTGACGGCCGCGACGTGGCCACTATGCAACTGCTTTCCGGGATGATGGTTGCGGCCATGTCACGCCTCTCGCTGGCTCGCCCGGCCGGCCAGGCCCAACGGGCTTAGAAAACCGGCGCCGGACGTTTACTGCTGGGGTAAGATGTAGTTTTCCAATGGACTCCCCTGCGGCCAAGCCTGCGGAAACGGTTCAAGCATGGAATCCGGCCCTCGGCGACCGGCGTCGCCGTGTGCGGCAGAAGGTGCATGCGCCCGCCTACGCCAGCCTCAATTCCAACTCCAGCGGTATGGTGCTCGACCTCAACGAGGTCGTCGACATCAGCGAAGACGGCATGGCCATCCAGACCGCCACGCCCCCGGAGCCCAACACCAGCCTCAACCTGAGTCTCGATCTTTCAGAGACAAAATCGTTCATTCACACCACCGGAGACGTGGTCTGGTCCGATCGCTCGGGACGCGTTGGAATTCGTTTCCCGAACATGCCCTACGCTTCGGTGCAGCAGCTGAAGGAGTGGCTCTTCCTCAACGCGATCACCGCTTGTTCCAATCATATGGCCGCCCAGGGCTTGCATCTCCGCACGGCTGCCGTTCGTTCCGAGCCTCTCGGTACCTCTGCCATGGAAAGTGGCGATGCGCCAATCACCCCCGACTACACCGAAATGCTCGGCGCATTGGGCGCGGTGCAGAGGGAGGTCGAAGGCTTGGGTTCCAATCTCGAGCGCGCTCTGCAACTGGTGGTCGACCGGGCTCAAACTTTCACTCGCGCTACCGGCGCCGCCATCGCTCTTCAGGAGGGCGATCGCCTAGTATGCCGTGCCTCCGCCGGTGACGCTCCGCCGGTGGGCGCAGGACTGCAAATCGGATCCGGATTTTCCGGCGAGTGTGTGCGTACCGGGCAACTGTTGCGCTGCGACAACGCCGCGACCGATCCCAGGGTCGATCACGAGAGTTGCCGCGCTCTGGGAATTCGCTCCATGATCGCGATTCCCATCCACGTCCAGGGAACCGTGGCCGGATTACTCGAAATCTTCTCGCCTCGACCGCACGCCTTTGGCGACAATGACAACATCGTCATACGCAGGCTTGCGGAAAGCACGGCCCGCGCGGTGAGACGCGCCCATTCAACAAATGGTGCCACTCCGGCTGCCGAGATCCGGACCCGCTCGGAATCCAACGTGGGAATGAGTGTTGAGTCCCGCACCTCATGGTTTCGTCCCTTGCTGCTCGGAATGGCCTTCCTGCTGGTTGCCGGTGTAGCCGCCTGGCTGCTTCTCCCGTGGTTGAAAAGCAAGACCAGTCCCCCTACCCAGTCTTCCGCCGTCAAACCCCAGGCCGTCGCTAAACCAGCAAACCTCGCATCCGCGTTGACGGACATGGACAGCATGCGCAACCTGGCCGAACAAGGCGATCCTGCCGCTCAGTTCGCCTTGGGCGCGCACTATGTCACCGGAGAGGGTGTGACGCAGGACTACAACGAAGCCGTACATTGGTTTTCTCTTGCGGCCGCGCAGGGCCATGTCATCGGACAAAGCACGCTGGGCGCGTATTACGCGATAGGCCGCGGAGTCTCACAGGATTACGCCAAAGCCTACTTCTGGTCGCTGCTTGCCCAGGCCGGGGGAGACGACGCCAGCAAATACCGCATCCCACTCCTGGTTTCTCACCTTACCCGGGCTCAGGTAGCCGTCATCCAGCAGCAGGCCAGCGAATGGCTAAAGCAGCATCCCGCCAACAACAACATGCCCTCTCCCCCGCAGTAATTGCTTTTCTTGAAGGTTTAAAATAGATCTGAGAGGTGCTGCTTGCCCACCCTGCGGGATCTGCTGAACCAGAATGTTCGCGAGGGAGAGCTCTACCAAAAACTCGATCGCAATCGCGTTCGCTGCTACGCATGCGGGCACTGTTGCCCCATCCCTGAAGGCCAACCCGGCGTATGCAAAGTGCGTTTCAACCTGGGCGGGACGCTCTATGTGCCGTGGGGCTATGTGGGCGGAGTGCAATGCGACCCCGTCGAGAAGAAGCCGTTCTTCCATGCCTACCCCGGCGCTCTTGCCTACAGCTTCGGCATGCTCGGATGCGACCTGCATTGTGCCTACTGCCAGAACTGGGTCACATCGCAGGCCCTGCGCGATCCCGAGGCCGTCTCACCGCCCTTGTCGGCCTCACCGGAAGAGTTAGTGCAGGATGCGCTCCGCCAGGGCGCCAAGATCCTGGTCAGCACCTACAATGAGCCCTTGATCACCAGCGAGTGGGCGGTCGCCGTTTTCAAGGCAGCCAGAGCCGCGGGCCTGAAAACAGGATTTGTCTCCAATGGCAACGGCACTCCGCAGGTTCTCGAATATCTGCGCCCCTGGATTGATCTTTACAAGGTGGATTTGAAGAGCTTCGACGACCGCCACTACCACGAGCTCGGCGGCCGCATCGGACCGATCCTCGAAACCATTCGCAGCCTCCACCAGATGGGTATCTGGCTTGAGATCGTCACTCTGCTGATCCCCGGCTTCAACGACTCCGCGACCGAGTTGCGCGGGCTCACCGGGTTTCTGGCGGGCGTTTCACCCGACATCCCCTGGCACGTCACCGCCTTTCACAAGGATTACAAGATGGAAGATCCAGCCGACACTCGCCCCGAGGATCTCCTTCGCGCCGCCAACATCGGTAAGCAGGCGGGCCTGCGCCACGTCTACGCCGGTAACCTCCCCGGACGGGTGGGCGATCTCGAAGACACGCGCTGCGCCAATTGCAGGCAGACCGTGATCCGCCGTTACGGCTATCTGATTCGCGACTACAACCTCACCGCCGAAGGGAACTGCTTTTCCTGCGGCGCCGCCATCCCCGGGCGCTGGGCCTCCAAATTCGGCGGCCAGATCACCGATCATCCTTTCTTGCCACATCGAGCCCCGCGTTTGGTTACAATCCACAACTAGCGGCAACGCTCAATTCATGCAGAGACTGCGGATTCCCCTCGTCGTAGCCTGTCTATACTTCACCGTCGCGTGTTCCCCGCGCGACTTCCTCACCCGCCGGCTGGCGGCAGCCCTCATTGCCGGTTCCGACACTTTCAAGGCCGGACAACAGTTCTGGCTGCGCATCGGCGTGATTTCGAACAAAGACTATTCCTCTCCCGAATATCTGGTCTTGCAGCGCCGCGGTTGGATCACCGGCGCGGGGGTCCCCTGCACCGACCAGGCCGCGTCCACGGCCGCCGCCAACCCGCCACGCCCCTCGGCAGGCGTACCGCAATGTTGGGATGTCGCCCTCACTCCGCTCGGCATCGAGACGTTTCGCGATCTGCTTCCCAACAACGCCGCTCCCTCGCGCTACTTCAGCGTCCCGGCGGCGCGCAGAGAGCTCGTAGCCGTCACCGGCATCAGCAAAGACGGCAGCTCCGCCGATGTGGACTTCACCTGGAAATGGGTTCCGCTCAACGAGGTCGGATCGGCTCTCTACGAAGGAAACGTGCAGTACAACTCCACCGCAAGTTTCCGCCACTATGACGATGGCTGGCGAGTCGTGGAAGGCAGCGCGGCCAAGGCCAACCAGAGCCTTGAGGACGCGCTGAAAAACGCCGTGCCAGCTCAATAGTCGAATGGAAAGGAGAGCATGACTCGCCACCGATACGCCTGGCTTCTTCCTTTGCTCACGGTCCTCGCCCTGGCCCAGGCTCCGCCCGATGCTCGCCTGGCTCGCGGCTTCGATCGTATTCGGGCGTCCGATCTGCGGGCCGACCTGACCTTCCTCTCCTCGGACGCGCTCGAAGGCCGGATGTCGTTAGATCGTGGTTCGGAGGTAGCTATCCAATTCATCGCCGCCGAGTTCGCCAAAACCGGCCTCCAACCCCTGGCCGGCGGTTCCTACCTCCAGCCGATGGAACTCATTCAGTTCCTCCCCGACACGAAACAGACTACCCTCGCCCTGCGGCGCAATGGCAAGGAAGAGCGCTACGCCTTCATGCGCGATTTCTACGGATTCTTTCCCCGCGACGTTACCGTGAACGCGCCGGTGGTCTTTGCCGGCTACGGCATCACCGCGCCCGAGTTCCATTACGACGATTACGCGAATCTCGACGTGCACGGCAAAATCGTACTCGTCTTCGACCACGAACCCCAGGAGAACGATCCCGATTCCATCTTCAACGGGCTGGGAAATACGCGCCACGCCAACGCCCGCCTGAAAGCCCTGAACGCGCAGCGTCAGGGCGCCGTGGGAATCCTCATCGCCAGCGAACCCAATCGCAAACATCCCTCGAACATCGAGCGCCTGTCGCGAATTCCCGGCATCGTCGAGCGCATTACTCACGTCCCGTCGCAAGCCCTGGCCGACAGCGAAGTCAACATTCCTTCGTTCAACATCAGCGATTCCTTCGCCGAAACCCTGCTGGAGGCTTCGTCCCAGAAGGGAAGCGACCTGCAGACCGCGATCGACGGTTCGCTCAGCCCTGCTTCTATGCCGCTGCCTGACACGGCAGTTGAAA
Organism: Terriglobales bacterium; assembly: GCA_035262225.1. Lineage (GTDB taxonomy): Bacteria > Acidobacteriota > Terriglobia > Terriglobales > Acidobacteriaceae > DATFTE01. The sequence goes on along the minus strand of DATFTE010000003.1, from coordinate 23,713 downwards.
TGCGTGTGGTAAACGCGGAAATGCGCCGCGGCACGACCGATAACGTCGCCGGCATGATAGAAGGCAGCGATCCTGCCCTCAAGAACGAAACCATCATCTTCAGCGCGCACTACGACCACGACGGCATGCGCAACGGCCAGATCTTCCATGGGGCCGACGACAACGGATCAGGCACCGTCGGTGTCATCGAGTTGGCCCGCGCCTTCGCCGCCAATCCCGCCAAACCAAAGCGCTCGATCGCCTTCATTGTCTTCGCCGCCGAAGAGCGCGGCCTGCTTGGTTCCTACTACTACGCCGCTCACCCCTTGCGCCCGCTCGCAACCACCCGCGCCGTCATCAACTTCGACATGATCGGACGCAATGAAACTCCCAGCGCCCAGACCGAAGGCCTGGTCAAGATTGCCTCCGATACATCCAACGAACTCAATTTGATCGGCACCGTTAACAGCTCCGACTATCGCTCGGTTGTGGAACGCCAGGATGAATCCGTGGGCCTCCACCTCAACTACAAGTGGGACGACGATGCCGCGCTCAACGTCTTCCAGCGCAGCGATCAGTTTCCCTTCGCCCTGCACGATATTCCCGCCATGTGGTGGTTCACCGGATTTCATCCTGACTACCACCAGCCCACCGACACCGTGGAAAAGATCAATTTCGTGAAAATGGAAAAGATCCTTCGTCTCGCCTACCTGTCAGGCTGGGCCTTTGGCGACGACCCTACGCCGCCGCGCTTTGTCGCAGTCATGAAGAAAAAATAATTCCCGGGAGGGACTGAGCAATTGCGGAATCTCCAGCGTTCGATCGCCTGTGCCGTGATCTTTCTCAGCTTTGCACCGCGCTCTCACGCCGACACCCTCGACGACCTTGCCCGCGACTTCTGGGCGTGGCGCTCGAGCGAGCAGCCGGTTTCCACCGACGACATTCCGCGCCTCGAGCGCCCGGCCAACTGGGCGCCGGACTGGTCGCCTTCCTCGGTCGCGCGCTACCAGCAGCAGCTCGAGGAATTCGAAGCCCGTTGGAAAAAGATAAACCCCGCTTCCTGGCCCGTCGCCCGCCAGGTGGACTACCGTCTCATCGGATCAGCTCTCGCCCGGGTACGTTGGGAATTCGATATCAACGGCAGCTGGCAGCGCGATCCCACCTTCTACGTCGACCAGTCGGTCGGCGCCTACTTCTACCTCCTTCTCACGCCGCCTCCCTTCACACCCGCGCGCACGGCGCAGATCGTGGCCACCTTGGCGTCGATCCCGGCAACGGTTGACGCCGCAAAAAAGAACCTGACCCAGCCTGACGCTCCCTTCGCGAATCTGGCTCTCGATTCGCTGGACGACATTCGCGCACGGGTGCTGAAGTCAGTAAGTGCCCTGAAACCTCTGCTCGACAGGAACACTGCGCGCGACCTCGACGCCCGCGCCGAAAACGCTGTCGCTGCTCTCGAAGCCTACCGCGCCTGGCTGATCGAAAAGCTGCCTGCCATGTCCCCCGAGAGTGCCGTCGGTCGCGATGCCTACGTCTTTTTCCTGAAAAACGTTGCCCTGCTTCCATTTACTCCCGAACAATTGCAGGCCATCGGGCGCCAGGAGTGGGCCCGCTCCGTATCCTCCCAAACCTACGAGGAGCACCGCAACCTGGGTGCGCCGGAGCTCAAAATTGCCAGGGACCAGGCTGAGCAAGTTTCTCGCGGTGAAAAAGACGAAATCACCATCCGCCGCTACCTCGAAGAAAAAGATTTGCTTAGCGTGCCCGTCTGGATCGAGCACTATGGTTTCGCGCCGATGCCAGACTATCTGGCTCCGCTCGAAGGCGCGGGCGAAGCTGACGACTTCACCGGCCCCAGCCGCCTCAAAGAAAACTGCACACGCTACATCGATCCCCCCGGTCCCAATCTCGGCTACTTCGCCCTAGCCACCGCCAAAGACCCGCGTCCGGACATGGTTCACGAAGGCGTACCGGGCCACTACTTCCAGCTCGCTCTGTCCTGGACTCACCCCGACGCCATCCGCCGCCACTACTACGACTCCTCTGCCAACGAAGGTCTCGGCTTCTACGCCGAGGAGATGATGCTCCACGCCGGCCTGTTCGACGACAGCCCCCGCACGCGCGAAATCCTCTGGAACTTCATGCGCCTCCGCGCACTGCGTGTGGAAGTCGACGTCAAACTCGCTCTGGGGGAATTCACTCTCGACCAGGCCGCCGCTTACCTCGAAACCAACGTCCCGATGGATCCCCGCACCGCCCACGCCGAGGCGTCCCTGTTCGCCTCCGATCCCGGTCAAGCCATCTCCTATGAGATCGGCAAACTGCAGATCTACAAATTTCTCGCCGATGCACGCAGCCGGCAGGGAAGCGCCTTCCGCCTCCGCGCTTTTCACGACTTCCTCTGGCTCAACGGCAACGTGCCCATCGCCCTGCAACGCTGGGAGTACCTCGGCCTGAAAGATGAACTGGAGGCCGTCGAGCACCTGCACTGACTCAGGAGAAGTGTCCTCATGGCGGCCTTTGCGGCCGTTCTTAGCGTCCTTGGGGGATGTTAGCGGTAAGGAAGACATTCTCCCCTGCCGCAGATGACTCTGCTCGCGTCGACGAAACGTAGAGACTGTCGGCACACTTCACCAAAACCGGAAATATCCCGCTCATCCTGCGCAGAAATTCGGAACAGTGAATCACGCATCGGTAGCGCAGCGGCATGAGGTGGAGGTCGCTCGGCTGCACGTTAAGGGAGAAGTAGCCATCTGCATCGAGCTCTGAGGGCCCAATTGTGGCGCTGAAAGTAGACCGCAATTCAGCAGGGCGCCAATATCGCACTTCGAAGCGACGCGTCGTGCGGAAGCCACGTCGTATCTGGTGGTACAGGCAGCGCAGCCCAAACGCGTTCGGCATTTGCACCAGCGCTCTCCCTCGCGGTCGAAGGACGCGCCGAATTTGCACCATAGCCTCGCGGGCGTGAGGCTTAGAAAAATGTTGCAGCACGCTGTAGGAAAACACTTGGTCAAATATGTCGTTAACGAACGGAAGGGCCCGGCCATCCGCCACAAGATAGCTCGCGTCGATTCCCAACTGGGCGGCGACCCTGTTGGCCGCGCGAATCGCCTTCAGCGACGGATCGACACCAACAACGCGATACCCAGCGCGCGCCGCGGCGAGGCACCATCGTCCCCAGTTACACCCAACCTCCAGAAACAGCCTGCCCTCCCCAGGGGGCAGGCGGATTTCAGGAATGGGGTAATCGGCGAGCTTGCCTACGAGGTGCCCGTAGAGGTTTCCGTTGGTCGCACTAATCCAATTCTTAACATGAGTGTCGATCTGCCCTTCCCGGACTTCAAACTTCGGCAAAGAGGAGACGTCACGCGACCAGGCGACGATTAGGGATCGTGTTCCCTCAGGGTGGGTCTGTTCCACCTCGGGGACCAACAGAACCGGCACTCCGTCGATGATCGAGTAGGAATGGCCCCGCTCACAGACCAGCGCCGCTGTCTGACAGTGCAGTGGCGTCAAATCCCGCGGACAGGCGAGAAATTTCGCGATCGGAGCATCCCACGTCAATCGGCAGCCTCCAAGACTCGTGGCGGGCCGGAACGGCGCTGCACGCCCCCGGGGCCTACGCCAGAGATTGCGAGTTCACACGCCCAAACCAGTTAATCAAAGATCGTAGCGAATCGGTACTCCTAGCCTGGATCATTCGTGAAGTCTTTGGCCAGAAAAGAAAGATGCTCTAAAAGGTTGATGAACACTGGGTTTTGCACACCCGGCATCCCCTTTCGGAGCATCATCACTTGATACAAAGTGTTTTACCACACCTCACCTTTTCCTTCTATCGTCATCAAACCATCCACGCCGATTTCTCCGGTGGCCAGATCGCCAGTGACGCCGGTTTGCCCCCTGCGGGCTTTTGATCAGCGCCATCATTTAAGCCATGATTGGTCCGCTGTCCTCCGTGATCGGCGACAGGAGGCCGCAGGCGCATTCCCGCCTTGCGTGGCTCACCGCCGTCCGTGTATATCTCTTTTGAACCCCATGACGCCCCGAAACCTCCGGCTCCTACCCCTGGTTGCAGCTCTCACCCTTCTTCCCGCACTAGCTTCCGATAAAGCCAAGATCACCCTCGACGAATTCTTTAACTCCGTCAGCTTCGACAGAGTCAGCCTCTCTCCCGATGGGAACTCCATCGTCATCAGCACCACCCGTGCCGACTGGGACGAGAGCATCTTTCGCCGGGAACTCTGGCTCTACCGCGCTGGCACTTTGACCCAGCTCACCCAGTCAGGTCGCGACAGCTCGCCCCAGTGGTCACCCGACGGCCGCTGGATCGCCTTCCTCTCGGAACGTAGGAGCAGTGTCGGCGGCAAGAATGGTGACGGCGACGACGCCAAGAACAGGGAAAACGAGATTAAACAACTGTACGTGATCTCGGCCGATGGCGGCGAAGCTCTCCCTGTCACCGAGGGCGAGCTTAGAGTCCACTGTTTCGCCCGGTCCGCCGATTCGCGCTCGCTCTTCTACACCACCCGCACCCCTTGGACCAAGAGCCAAAAAGACGCTTACAAGAAAGAATGGAAGGACGTTGAGCAATACCGCGACGGCGAGCGTGGAGACCAGATCTTCAGCATCGATCTCGCTTCCGTCCTCGCCCGCCGCGCCTCCGTGGGCAGCGCGCCGAGCGACGATACCAACGAGAATCCGGATTCCACTCCTGCCTCCCGCGCTCTCGCCCGCACCCCCTGGCGCGTGCAGGGACTTTCCGCATCACGCGACGGCCGCCGCCTCGCCTTCGTCACCGAATCTGTCTCCGAACGCCAGGAACGAGTACAGGAATTCGAAATCTACTCGGTCGATCTGAGAAACGCCTCACCCGACGTCCCGCCTCGACAACTCACCCACAACGAGGCCGTCGAGCAATCCATTGATTGGGCGCGCGACAGCCGGCACATTTTCTTCCAGGTGGACGTCGGCTCCGTCGAAGGCAAATATGAAGACACCCGGACGCGCCTCTATTGGGTTGACGCCGACACAGGGTCCGTCAAGCGCTGGGCTGACGACTTCGGCGGTCCGGTCACGCATTACGCCGTCTCTGCCGATGGCGTGCTTGCCAACGGCCTGCTGGGAACCGAGGTGCAGATCTACTCGCAGTCCGAGCCCGCGGGCGCATTCTCCAAACATGCCGGATCGTCTGGTACCTACGAACTGATCGCCACCGCGGAACACTCCCCGCGCGTGGCTTTCGTCTACTCTGCTCTCGATCGGCCCGCTGAAGTTTACGTCGCCGACAGCGCCGACAAAATTTCGAGCGCCCGCCCGGTTACATCGTTCAATAAACTTTTCCTTGAGCGCGATCTGCCCCAAGGCAAGCCCTATCGTTGGACTGCCGACGATGGCACAACCGTCGAAGGCATGCTGATGTATCCCCCGGGAAAATTCGAAGCGAAGAACCTGCCCATGTTTGTTTTCATCCACGGTGGTCCCGCCGACGCCGACGGTAATCATTTCGAAGCCGACTGGTACGTCTGGGATCGCCTCGCCGCCAATCAGGGCTGGCTGGTCTTTGAGCCCAATTACCGCGGCTCCAGCGGCTACGGAGACAGGTTCCTCATGGGCATCGTGCCCGAAATTGTATCTCGCCCCGGCAAAGACATTCTCGAAGGTGTCGACGCGCTGGTGAAAGCGGCATTGCCGATCCCGAACACCTCGCCGTCGGCGGCTACAGCTACGGCGGATACATGACCAACTGGCTCATCACCCAAACCACACGCTTCAAAGCCGCCGTCACCGGCGCCGGAGCGGTCGAGCACGTCGCCAACTGGGGCAACGACGACACCACCTTTGACGATGCCTACTTCCTCGGCGGACTCCCCTGGGCGCAGGCGACGCGCTACCACGACGAAGCCGCCATCTTCCAGATCGGTAAAGTGAAAACACCAACCCACATCGTGGCTGGCGGAGACGACATTCGCGTCGCGGTCGGAGAAGACTACCTGCTCGACCACGCCCTGCATAACCTCGGCGTCCCGAGTACGCTCTTGATTTTTCCCGGAGAAGGCCACTCCCTCGACGAAAACCCCTGGCACGGAAAAATCAAAGTCCGCGAAGAGCTGAAGTGGCTGCAAAAATACGGCGACGTGGGAAATCCATAGGCCCACTTAGGGCGGCCGCCCTCGGCCGCTGCCCACGTCGGATGCAAGCTCCAACAACTACTGTGGGCATTCAACGTCAGTGGCAGGTGAGCCCTGTCGTCGTTAACAGGCTCCCTTCATGCCGACGAGCTCTACTTGGCCAGCGCCGTTCCCGCCACACTCGCCATCCTCATCTTGTGCGGCGCATCCACATAGCGCTCGATCCCCTTGTAGAGCGCCTCGGCAATTCCCTGGCGGTAAGTTGAATTTCGCAGGTTGGTTTCGTCCGTCGGGCTGCTGACGAACGAAACCTCCGCCAGCACTGCCGGCATCGAAGTGCCCGTCAGAACCACATAGGACGCTTTCTTCACTCCCCGGTCGCGGATTCCCGGCGTCCTGGCTGCCAGCGCACCATAGAGCGCACGCTGCAGGTCGCTCGCGACCTCGCGCGACTGCATCACCTTGTCGCGGATATCCACCCCGGCAAAACTTACGGTCTGCAACTTGCCTGGAGAGCCGTCGTGGGAGTAGGCGTGAACCGAAGAGAACGTGTTCGTATAGTAAGTCTCCACCCCGCGCGCGGAAGTCAAACCGCTGTTGTTTGCATGGATCGAGACAAACAGATCGGCCTGCGCCTGGTTTGCAATCTCGGCGCGCCGGTCAAGCGCGATGAAGTTGTCGTCCTTGCGCGTGTAGATCACCTCGGCGCCCAGGCGCTTTTCGATCAAGCTGCCCAGCCGTTCGACGATGTCGAGTGTCAGATCCTTTTCCAGCAGGCCCTGCCGCCCTACCGTGCCCAGATCCCATCCGCCATGCCCGGCATCAAGCGCGATGCGCACACCCGTGGCGGGATGAACCGGCGCTTCAACCGCCGGTGGAGGAGCGAGCGATGCGGCCTTCACCGGCGCCGTCGCCGACGCGAACGAGTCCACTTTGCCGCGAGCCTGCACTTCGGTCCCGGCCTTTCGCACCTCCACCACCAACCGGTACGGAGCCGGCTCCAGACGCACCGAGAAGTTCGATCCGCCCTTGGTATCAAGCACAACGCGCGTGATCCCCGTCATTGGCTGCGCAATGCGCACGCGATTCACCAGCGAGTCTCCGATCGAAACCGTCTTGCCCAACAGCGCATGAGAGAGCGCAGTGTCGTGCAGGTCGAAGTAAATGCGGTCCGGATTCACCAGCCTGTGGGCTTCGTATTGCACCTGGTCTTCGAGATCGATCACCACCGTGTTCGACTCCGCCGACGACCAGTGCCGAATCCCTGTCACTTGCGGCAGCACCGATAACTTCTGCGCTTCCTCGGGAGTGTTCGCCGGCGAATCCACCGCGGCCGGGTCCTCGACCGGCGTAGCATCAATTTCCGCGCTCGCAGCCGTGTTCGGCACCGCTGGAGCCGCAGCCTGTTGCACTACGGTCTCGACCACCGCAACCGCCGCCCGCTCTTCGTGTCCAAACTTCCACCACACGCCCGCACCAAACATCACCGCCACCAGGATCACCGCCGCCACCACGCGCAGCCCCGGCAGCGAGCCTTCTTCTTCCCCGTAGCTGGTCAGCAGGGAAGGAATCGGCATCGCTGGCACATGCCGTGTGTTTTGAACTTTGTCGTGGCGAACTTCCCCGACTACCGTGACCTGCGAAGCCACGCCCTTCTCAACCGGACAATTTCCGCCGACTCGCCGCGCAATCTCCGCCAGCCGGTCTTCCTGCTCCGGGCGCAGCGCCGCCAGAATCAGCTCCGCCAGCAGCTCAAGGCTGCGGACGTCGCTGTCGTTGAATCCATAAGCGTCGTAGGAGATGGCTTCAATCAATCCCAGAACGCAATTGCGGCCCACAAGCGGCACCGCGACCATAGAGCGCGCTCCCAACTCCATGGCTGCCTGCAGGTTAACCCGCGAATCATGCTCGGTGTCGTCGCAGCGAATCACCCGCCCAAAACGGAAGCAGGCAGCAGAAACGCCGGATTTCGAATCGAGCCTCGCTCCGGCATCCGGAGCGATAACGCCCGCCGACCCACGGCAGATGATGGCGTCGCCTTCCGCCAGGGCGATCGCAATCCCATCCGCCCCGGTGATGGCCAGCGCACGTTCCGCCACCAGCTGCAAGACATCATCGAGAACAGACCGCTCCACTTCCCAGGTATCGGAGGGCAATTCCCCAGATCGCGCTCGCCGCTCCCGCAGCTGCACGCGCAGCGCGGAAAAGGCCAGCAGGGCCTCGAGAGCTTCGTGACGTGTACCCTCGGAGGAAGCCGCCGTTTCCGGTGCAGTGTCGCTGGATGGCGTCCTGGTTACCGCTAGGTACGGGTTGCTGGGATCTGCGGTCATGGAAAACGTCGAATCTCTGCCGGTCTACGGTGCGGCCAGTCTTTCTGGCCGGCAAATGCCTGTCAGTTCACCACTTGCGCGCTCCAACGGCATGTCGTTTCGACCCTCACGTCGCTAGTTCGGCCGATAGTAGTTACGCTACAGTCCTGTTCCTTCAACCGCAATATTTCCTTAGTGCACGAAGGTCGAGTCCCGCTGCTGCTCTTTAGTAAGCGGCAACGGGAAACGACGTTTCGTGGCAACTTTGAGCCATTGCGCCTCCTTCCCTCCGGGCATATGCTGACGAGAGACAGCAGTCGAGGTTTCCCGGGTGAATGAAAAGAAAAAGTCGCGTTGGAAATGGCCCCTGGGCCTGATGGCTACGGGTTTTGCCGGCGCCGCCGTGGTGGTGTTGCGCGGTTGCTGGCATCGCAAAATGAGCTGGCCGGTCCGCTCGCAGGGGTATTCCTACCAGGTGTGTATGGGGTGCGGCATCAAGCGCCTCTTCGATGAAGAGGTCTTCCGCGCCTACGGTCCTTTTAGCTATGATCTTGCCCGCTTGATTGCCTTGGACCGAGCCCAGCAACCTCAGGCCGCCCTCGCCACATCCCACGAGAAGCGGCCGGCATCTTAGGGGCCGGCCGAACCAGCGCGGTTATTCAGGTCCCTTCCACCGCGGGGCTAAGATTCTCTTTATGGAGCATCTGTCGGCCACATCGTCGGCTCCGGAAAGCCCTCTCCTCTCGCCTCGCCCCAGGCGGCGCCACTACCGCCAGCGGGTGCAAAACCTGGCGTACGTGCGGCTCGATCAGGCAAACGGTGGCATTCTCCGCGACTTGAGCGAGTCCGGCATTGCCATCCAGGCCGTGGCTCCCCTCCGCGTCGACCAGCAGGTCCTGCTCCGCTTTGAACTCTTGAACCCGCGCACCCGAATCGAGGCCCGCGGACGTGTCGCCTGGGCCGACCCGCTCGGCCAGGCAGGCCTGGAGTTTCTCGACATTGCCGCCCCCCCAAAGCACCTGCTGAAGGAATGGATCTTCACCCAGCTAATGGCCACTGCTCAGCACGCCGAGCGGGCCGAATCGGTGTTCATCCATCACAAGGCCGGCGAAAATGCGATGCAATTGGTCTTATCGGGCGGCGCCCGTCCGCCGATTCAGTTGCAACCGGAAGAAAGCGAACTCCTCGAAGAAACGACGGACTCACTGCCCCTGCTCGGATCCCCCCTGGCCCTGTCGGAGAAGAGTTTGAGTCGGACCGTCGATTGCCTACTCCTGCTCTGCGCCGTGCTCCTGTTTGCGATTATTGCCCTCGGAATAACCAACCTGTTTCCCACCTGGCCACTGGCGGTCGCCCTGGCCCTGGGCATTACCAGCGCTTTCGCGGCGATTTACTGGTACCTGTTCGCGGTCTGCGTGGGCATGACGCCGGGAGAGCAGCTGGCGAGAATTGCGTTTAGCGCTTCCGAAGAGCCCGAGGTAGAAGAACGGTTTCGCTGAGCCTTCCGGCCCGTTCTTCACTAAGTGGCGAAGTACTCCCGCTCCAGCCACAGCTGGAGGTCGCGCTTGGCGCGGCGGCTGATCTCGACGAAACGCACTCCCGCATTTCCTCGCTTGTCAGTCCACGCCACTTTTCCCAAAGCCTTGATGGAAAGCGCGCCTCCGGGAAGTGAGAAATTCAAACGAAACGGACCCCGTGGCAGAGCGGCGTCAGTCCGAATGCCGACTCCTCCCTGGCTCACATTGGTGACCGTAGCTTCCACGTTGGTTTTGGTTCCACAAGAGAGGTTGACCGGGACATTCAATGTCAGCCGATGGTAGCGAAGGCGTCCGTCGAGAATCATGTTGCGCGCCGCTGAGAGCGTATGCACTGCCTGCTCGACCGAAATCGGCTTTTCAAAGACGAATGTCGCGCCGGTGGATTCGAGCGCGTTGCGGCCCGCCGAGCCGCTCACAATCACCAATGGCACAGGATTCGGCGTGCTCTGGTGGCGCAGAGTGCGCAGGAAACCCGCAGTCCCGTTCAAGTCACAATCGATGATGAGAGCATCAATCTTGTTCTTCGCCAGCTTGGCTTGCGCTTTCACCAGCTCCGACTCGATGTGTACTCCAATATGAAGGCCGCCCAGGATGCACTCCAAAACTCCCACTTCCTGCCAGTCGCGCGAGACCACCATCGATGAAAGCGTCATGCCGCCACTCTATTCCCCCCAGTAACGGCTCCCTAGATCACGAAGGTAATGACGGGCGCCACAGGCGGCACACAGCATGCAGCCACTCCGCTTCAGCAATTAGCACTTGGCCATTCGGTTGTCGTGGGTGTCCTCCGGCAACCGCCCCCGATGAGCCAAGTGGACGAGGAAGCACGCCCCTCAAGGGGCTAGATGGCGGTCCAATAGCTAAAACGCTGAAGCTGAGTGCTGATTGCCGAATGCGAGTGTTGAATGCCGAGTGCTTACGTCACCGTCCGTTCTTGTACCACGCGATCGTTCGCTGCAGGCCTTCTTCGAAACTCACTTGCGGTTGATAGTCGAAAGCCCGTTGCGCGGCCGAGATGTCGGCGAGCGAGTGCTTGACGTCTCCCGTGCGCTCCGGGCCGTACTTCACCTCGCCTTTGAAATCCATCAACTTCTTCAGCGTCTGGAATGTTTCCTTCAGATTGACCCTGGTTCCCGTTGCGACATTGAATACCCGTCCGGCAACTTTCTCGGCAGGCGCATGGCACGCCAACAGGTTGGCGTCGACGGCGTTGTCCACGTAAGTGAAGTCACGGCTCTGCTCGCCATCGCCCAGAATGGTCGGCTCTTCTCCGTTGAGCATCTGAGTGATGAATTTGGCCAGCACACCGGAATACGGCGAGGTCGGATCCTGCCGCGGCCCGAAGATGTTGAAGTAGCGCAGACAGACAGTCTCCAGCCCGTAGCAACGGTAAAAGGAGATCATGTAGTACTCGCTGGCAAGTTTGGCGACTGCGTAGGGCGAAATCGGGTTCGGCGGCATGCTCTCGCGTTTGGGTAGAGTTGGTGTGTCGCCGTACGCGGAAGAGGACGCGGCATAAACCACGCGCTTCACCTTGGCGTCGCGCGCGGCCACCAGCACGTTGGCCGTACCGTCGACGTTGGCACGGTTGCTGCCCAGCGGATCCATAACCGATTTTGGAACCGACGGGATAGCGGCCTCGTGGAACACGTAGTCCACACCCTCGCAGGCGCTGTGCAGCGCATCGAGGTCGAGGATGTCCGTCTGGCGGAAATCGACGCGGTCGAGGATCTCGGCGATGTTCTGATGATTGCCCGTGGCGAGATTGTCGACGCCGCGCACATCGTCGCCTTGGGCCAAAATGCGCCGCGCGATGGTGGACCCGATGAATCCCGCAATGCCGGTAACCAGATATTTGGCCATAGGCTTTTCATCATAACGGAAGGCTTTCGCACGCGTCGTCTGCCCAATACGCGAAGGTAACGAGCCAGGGGTAGGAGGGGAATCGAGTTTTTGAGTGGCTATCAGGGACGGCCCAAAGGGTGTGTGTGTGGGGGGGGGCCACCCAGGGCCCTCGAACGTCGTCGTACGGGCCGCCAAACGCTCGCAATGGGCATTCCATGCGTTACCCTGACCACGGTTTCATGCGAAAACCGGCGCGAACGAAAAATCAATGACCTAGCCGATAAATGTGCCCTGATGGCGGGAGCGGACGTCGCCGGAGGAAGGATCTGCCGACCCTCGGGTGACGCTCACCACTACCACCAAGGTCGCACAGGGCTGGCCGGGCGTGAAATTCATGGTGACCGTCTGATTCAGCGGGAATTGGTTGCTCTGGTCGCCACAGAATCCAATACTCGACATGGTTCCGTTGGCGAGGAAGGTCACGAACGTGACCTGGATCGCACTTCCGTTGGAGATGACGCTGTTGACTTCAATGAAGCTGACGGTTCCCGTGATCGTCGAAACCGCCGGATGGATTGCACCGCCGATGAAGACGTTGCCGCAACCCGGCCCGATCGCCGCGAGGCACAGAACTAGCGGTATGGTCAGGAGGCGTTTCACAGATCACCTCCGAAAGCGGGAAAAAGTTTACACCGCGGCAAGCGAAGCGAAAGGAGCTGGCAAAGAATTTACAATTCTGCGCTGGCCGTAGCTTGCCATGAGTTCCAAAACGAAAACACTAGCCCCCGGCCATCGCCTCGCGGATCGCCTGCCACAGTTCGTTGCGCCCGGCGCCGGTTCGGGCCGAGAAAGGCACGATGGTTACGCCGGGGAATCTCTCGCGCATGGCGCGCAGGGAATTCTGCAGCTGGTTTCCGGAGAGCCTGTCGGCTTTGGTGGCGACCACCAGGAACGTCCGGCCCGAGTTCTCGAGAAACTCCACCAGTTGCTGATCGCTCTCCTGCGCGGGAACGTTGACATCGATGAGCGCCACACAGAGGGAGAGGCTGGGGCGGTCTTTCAGGTAGGGTTCGATGAACTCCGGCCAGCGCGCCGAAACTTCGCGCGCGATGCGCGCGAAGCCGTAGCCAGGAAGATCGGTGAAGATCAGTTCCGCCGCAGGCTTGCCCGCCCAGCGGACCTCGAAGAAATTGATGCTGCGGGTGCGGCCTGGGGTAGAACTGGTTTTGGCGATCTTGGTCCCGAGCAGGGAGTTGATGACGCTGGACTTGCCGACGTTCGAACGGCCAAGGAACGCGACTTCCGGCAGGGCGGGAGCGGGAAAATGGCCGACATCGCTGGCCGCCATCAGGAAGCGCGCTAGAACTCTCATAAGACAGTGTGCAGCGTTTCCGGGGCAGATGGCAAGTCTGCGTAGTGTCCGCTGAAGGCGGACCCGGGTGTTTTTGCCGTGGCATCCCAACGCACGCGATGGACTAAGGAACGCCGCCGCTCGGCGGCTGGGTTGCGAACCCGATTTTAGAGGCCCAAGGGACGTTTGTGATCGACATCCTCTTCCTTGATCGGCCGGTATTTGTTCCAGAGGTAGAGAATGCCGGCGACGACGACTCCAATGGCGACGCTGATCACGAAGAAGATCCGGTAGGCGGGAAGCATGACAAGCAGGATGGCCACCACCGCGATAGCCACGACCAGCCCGGCGGCCCCGCGAAAGAAGCTTCGCTTTTCAACGGGAGGCTCCATGGATGTCTAGCATTCTAGAACCGGGGGGAGTGGTAGGGGTAGTGGATGGCGTCCGCGGCAGCGGACCCGGATCGTTGGCCGTGCGTTCCCGCCGCTTGCGCGTAGGCTGCTGAATGCCGCCGCTGCTCGGCTGGAGCCTGCGGACCTATGCCTTCGTCAGGATCATAGACCATAGATACCCAGCTGCGTCTCTACCAACGGTCGTTTGCCGGCAAACAAAAAGGCTCGCCGAGAGCGAGCCTTGCGAAATCCCGGAAGCTAAGGCCTAGACCCCAGAGCCCCAGAGTTGACTATTGATGCGCCGCGGTGCCTTCCGTGGGCGGGGTCAGGGATGCGATGGGTTGCGCGGTTTCGACCGGGGGCTGCTGCGGCAGCGGCTGTTCGAGCGCGATGGCCAGAACCTGGTCCATGGTTTCGACGAAGTGGAGCTTCATCGCGGTGCGCAGGTTTTCCGGCACTTCGGCGAGGTCTTTCTCGTTGTCCTTGGGAAGGATGGCTTCGAACAGGCCGGCACGGTGAGCGGCGAGGAGTTTTTCTTTCAGCCCGCCGATGGGGAGCACCTTGCCGCGCAGGGTGATTTCGCCCGTCATGGCGAGATCGCGGCGGACCGGGATCTTGCTCAGTGCGCTGGAGATGGCGGTGGCAATGGTGATGCCGGCGGAGGGCCCGTCCTTGGGAATGGCGCCTTCGGGCACGTGCACGTGAATGTCGATATTGCGGTAGAAGTCGCGCTGCAGGCCCAGCCGGGAAGCCCGAGACCGGACGTAAGACATGGCCGCCTGGGCCGATTCCTGCATCACGTCGCCCAGTTTGCCGGTGAGCGTGAGTTTGCCCTTGCCGTCGACCACGGTGGCTTCGGTGCTGAGGATGGAACCGCCGACTTCGGTCCAGGCGAGACCGGTGACCAGTCCCACTTCACTTTTTTCGTGGGCCAGCGTGTCGCGGAATTTTATGACCCCCAGGAACTCGGCGACATTTTCGTCATTCACGATGACGTGGTAGCTTTCCCCTTCCTTCACCACCTTGCGCGCGACTTTGCGGCAAACATTGCCGATTTCGCGTTCCAGGTTGCGGACGCCTGCTTCGCGGGTGTAGGAGCGGATCAGGGTGAGGATGGCGTCATCGCTGAACTTCAGATTCTTCTCGCTCAAGCCCGCCTGCTGCATCTGTTTCTTCACCAGGAACTGCTTGGCGATTTCCATTTTTTCCTGCTCGGTATAGCCGTGCAGGCGCAACACTTCCATGCGGTCTTGAAGGGCCGGCGGGATGGTGTGCATGACGTTGGCGGTGGCGATAAAGAACACCTGCGAGAGGTCGTACTCGACGTCGAGGTAGTGGTCGACGAACATGAAATTCTGTTCCGGGTCGAGCACTTCGAGCAACGCGGCGGAGGGGTCTCCGCGGAAATCCATGGCCATCTTGTCGACTTCGTCGAGCATGAAGACCGGATTCTTGGTGCCCGCCTTCTTCATCATCTGGATGATCTGCCCGGGCAGGGCGCCGATGTAAGTGCGGCGGTGGCCGCGGACTTCGGCTTCATCGCGCACGCCGCCCAGCGACATGCGGACGAACTTGCGCCCGGTGGCCTTGGCGATCGACATGCCGAGCGAGGTCTTGCCCACGCCGGGAGGCCCGACAAAGCACAGGATGGAGCCTTTGGGATTTTTCACCAGCTGGCGGACAGCGAGAAACTCTAGGATGCGCTCCTTGATTTTCTCCAGGCCGTAGTGATCTTCGTTGAGGACTTTCTCGGCGCGGCTGATGTTGCGGATTTCCTTCGACCGCTTTTTCCAGGGCACGGCCAGCAGCCAGTCGAGATAGTTGCGCGAGACCGTGGACTCGGCCGACATGGGCGGCATGGCCTCCAGCTTCTTGAGCTCCTGGATAGCCTTGTCGCGGACTTCCTTGGGCATACCCGCAGCTTCGATTTTCTTTTTCAGCTCGTCGAACTCGCTCTTCTCGCCGCGGCCCAGTTCCTTCTGGATGGCCTTGATCTTCTCGTTGAGGTAGTACTCTTTCTGGGCGCGCTCCATCTGGCGCTTCACCCGCGACTGGATGGTGCGGTCCATGTTGAGCTTTTCGATTTCGATATCGAGCACATCGCCGATGCGGTTCAGTCGTTCGGCAGGATCGAAGATCTCGAGCAACTCCTGCTTCTCTTCGATCGAAAGCTGCAGATTGGCGGCGATGGTGTCGGTTAACTTGGCGGGATCCTCCATGCGCACCGCCGCGATCATGGTCTCGTAGTTGAGCGACTGGCAGAGCTTCACGTATTGCTCGAACAACGACGTGACCCGCTGCATGCCGGTCTCGATCTGTGCCGTGGTCTCGGTAGCGTAACGCGCCACTCGCACCGAGGCTTGCATGAAGCCCTCGGTCTCGGTGATCTGCAGGATCTTTCCCCGCTCGATGCCTTCAACCAGAACTTTAATGTTTCCGTCGGGGAGTTTGAGACTCTGCACGATGTTGACGATGGTCCCGACCTGGTAGATCTCGTTGGGCTTGGGCTCGTCGATGCTGGCGTCGTGCTGGGTGGCAAGAAAGATCTTCTTGTCGGCGGTGAGAGCTTCTTCGAGAGCGCGGACACTCGATTCGCGGCCCACGACGAACGGCGTCATCATGTAGGGGAAGATGACGACGTCGCGGATGGGCATCATCGGCAACTTTCGGGTCTCGAATTTTTCCTTGGGTGTAGTCACTCTGGGTTTGTCTGCTCCGGGTTGATCGGCCACTAGCCCGCCTTTTCCATCATCGCCAGCGAGATGTTGTGCTTTTCGACCATCTCTCGCGTGACTTCAAATTCCTTCACCTTCTTCTGGCTGGGAAGGTTATACATCAAGTCCAGCATAAGTTCCTCGAGGATCATACGCAAGCCGCGGGCTCCGACTTTCCGGGCCATAGCCTGGCGGGAGATGGCGCGCAAGGCGTCGTCGCTGAACTTGAGCCGGACATTTTCAAACTCAAACAACCGCTGGTACTGCTTGACGATAGCATTTTTCGGACGGGTGAGGATTTCGATCAGGGCAAACTCGTCCAGTTCCTCCAGCACACCAACCACCGGCAGGCGGCCGACAAATTCGGGGATCAGCCCGAACTTGATCAGGTCCTCGGGTTGGATGTCGCTGAGCAGTTCGAAGTTGCGTCTGCGGTTGGGA
Source organism: Terriglobales bacterium (assembly GCA_035262225.1). Classification (GTDB taxonomy): domain Bacteria; phylum Acidobacteriota; class Terriglobia; order Terriglobales; family Acidobacteriaceae; genus DATFTE01. Next base: position 7,016 of record DATFTE010000003.1, on the reverse strand, counting down.
ACGTTGGCCTCGTCTTTCTCCGCATCTTCGCCTGCCTTGAAGCCCAGGGACTTCTTACCCACGCGGCGGCCGATGATCTTCTCCAGTCCCACGAAGGCGCCGCCGCAGATGAACAGGATGTTGGTGGTGTCTACCGGGGTGAATTCCTGATGGGGGTGCTTGCGTCCGCCTTGCGGGGGCACGTTGGCGATAGTGCCTTCGAGGATCTTCAGCAGGGCCTGCTGCACGCCCTCGCCGGAGACGTCGCGGGTGATGGATGGATTCTCGTCCTTGCGCCCGATCTTATCTACTTCGTCAATGTAGATGATGCCGGTCTGCGCGCGTCCCACATCCCCGTCGGCGGCCTGGAGGAGTTTGAGGATGATGTTCTCGACGTCTTCGCCGACGTAGCCCGCTTCGGTGAGAGTGGTGGCGTCGACGATGGCAAAGGGCACGTCGAGCATGCGGGCGAGTGTTTGCGCCAGCAGCGTCTTGCCCGTGCCAGTCGGGCCGATGAGCATGATGTTCGATTTGGTCAGCTCGATGCCATCGCTCGCCCGCTGGCGGTTCATGAAGATGCGCTTGTAGTGGTTGTAGACCGCCACCGCCAGCTTCTTTTTCGTCTGCTCCTGTCCGATGACATACTCGTCGAGGAACGTCTTGACTTCCTGCGGTTTGGGCAGCTGGTTGGGAGTGGTGGAAGGCGGAGTGGCGGCGCGATCGTCTTCGAGAATGGAGTTGCAGACGGCGACGCACTCGTCACAGATGTAGGCGCGCGGATAGTCGCTGGGGGAAGAGATGAGCTTGGCGACGGCGTCCTGCGACTTGTGGCAGAACGAACAACGCAGAATTTCCTCGGTGCCGGTCCGGTTTTTCACTCGGCTTTACTCCTTTTTCCCCACCTGTCTCGCTTCCGGCACCGTTCACCCGGTTTGCAGTCAGGGCTGAGGCTCACGCCGCCGAGACTTCGAGGAAACTGGCCAGCGAAGTCCCGATCATACCCTCATCTCGTCTTATAGATGATATCGTCGATGATTCCGTACTCCTTAGCCTGCTGCGCGTTCATAATGAAGTCGCGCTCCACATCCTTTTCCACTTTTTCCAGCTTCTGCCCACTGTGCTTGGCCAGCAACTGGTTGGTTATCTCGCGCATACGCAAGATTTCACGGGCATGAATGTCAATATCCGTGGCCTGGCCTGACAATCCGCCCATTGAGGGCTGGTGGATCAGGATACGCGAATTGGGCAGGGCCAGACGTTTCTTGTTTTCCCCGGCCGAGAGCAGCAGGGCGGCCATGCTGGCCGCCTGGCCGATGCAGATGGTGGTCACGTCGTTCTTCACATACTGCATGGTGTCGTAGATGGCCATGCCCGCGGTGATGGAACCGCCCGGAGAGTTGATGTAAAGCTGGATGTCTTTTTCGGGATCTTCCTGAGCCAGAAACAGCATCTGGGCGATGACCAGGTTGGCGATGTTGTCGTCGATCGGCGTGCCGATGAAAATAATATTGTCGCGCAGCAACCGGGAATAAATGTCGTACGCCCGCTCACCCCGCCCGGTCTGTTCGATCACCATGGGTACCAGCATCATCTGCTCCTTCGTGCGTTCACCCGCCACACTCCACCCCTCTAGACGACTTGAACTTGCGGGGGGAAATCGAAACTGGTCCGCTTAAGCGGACTGGTGGTATAGAAAATCGAGGGTCTTTTCGCTGCGGAGTCTATGCCGGATTCTATCGAGCGCTCCATCCCGTGTCAAACGAGCGCGGATGGCTTCCGGCGTCTGTTTGGACTGGCTTGCGAGCGCTTCAATCTCCCGGTCGATCTCCTCGTCGCTGACCTCGATGTGTTCCTCCTCGGCGATTTTTTCCAGCAACAACGATGCTTTCACTTCCTGCAACGCCTGATCGCGTTGACCGGCACGCAGCCGGTTGAGATCCATTTTCTTCAAATCCTCCTGGCGCATGCCCTGCGCCGCCAGAGCGCGCAGCCCGCGCTCGAGCCGCACATCAATTTGACGATCCACCAGGGCCTCTGGAACTTCAAAATCGTTGCGCCTGACCAGTTCGTCGACCAGCTTGTCTTTGGCGGCGTGCTCGGCCGCGTGCTTGCGCTCGGCTTCCATGCCTTCGCGGATACGCTGCCGCACCACGTCAAGGCTGGTGAACTCCTCGCCCAACTCCCTGGCGAAGTCGTCATTCAGTTCGGGCAGAGACTTCTGCTTCAGCCCTAGCACCTTGACTGTATAGTTGAACGTCTTGCCGGCCAAGCGCTGGTCGGACGTGTCCTGCGGGTACGTAACTTCGAAGGTGCGCTCGTCGCCGGCCGTGGTGCCGCGGAGATTTTCGGTGAACTCGGGCATGGTGTTTTTGCCCGAGATCTCCACCAGAATGTCGTCCATATGGACCGGCTTGCCTTCGCTGTTCTTGGGTTCGCCGTGCAGGGAGACCTGGGCGAAATCGCCGTCGGCGAGGGTGCGGCCTTCGATGGAACTGAAGGCGGCATGCTGCTCGCGCAGGTTGTTGAGCGATTCCTCGACTTCTTGGTCGCGGACAGTAATCGTGGGTTTATCCGCGCGCAGCTCCTTGTAACCCTCGATCCTGATATCGGGCATAACTTCGAAGCTGGCTTTGAACCGGAGGGGCTCGCCATCATGGACATGGAGGTCCGTGACTCGGGGCTGGGAGACGGGAGTCAGGCCCAGCTTGTCGGTCTCCTGACGAAAGTAACGGGGAACCAGGGCATCGACCACGTCGGACTTGATGTCTGCGGAAAACCGCTGGCGAATCACAGAAGCGGGTACGTGCCCTTTGCGGAAACCCGGCAGGCGGGCCAGTTTCTGATACTTCTGAACCAGAGTCTCGGTCTCGCGCGCCACGGCATCCGCCGGAATCTCGACCGCGATCTCTCGCTTGGTACTGGTATTGGTTTCGGTGGGACTCACAATTTACCTTTCCGCTGCGAACCGCCCGCGCGGTTGTCTCACCCGAACGGAATAGTCCAACTTGAGTGTAAAGATAGATGGAGAACATCGTCAAACGCTGAAAGGCCGTCATTAGTCGTCAATCGCCAGCCTTTGGCCAAAGTGCGATGGGTACTACAGGCTCAGTACGGGCCGGGACGTTATAGTGCAGTTCGGATAAGGTGACAATGATGCGGCTGACGACGAGCGACCGACGGTCAACGACCAAAGACAGCCTTTCCCGCCTGGATGCGGAAGTGATCGCGTGCACACGCTGTCCGCGGCTGGTGGAGTACCGCGCAGAAGTGGCGCGGATAAAGCGGCGCGCCTACCGCGACTGCGAGTACTGGGGCAAACCGGTTCCCGGATTTGGCGATCCGAAAGCGCGAGTTCTGGTTCTTGGGCTGGCGCCGGGCGCGCACGGCTCCAACCGCACCGGGCGCCCGTTCACCGGGGACGCGTCCGGCAATTTCATGTATCCCATCCTGCATGAAACCGGCTTTGCCAACCAGCCCAATGCCACCGACCGCAACGACGGCCTCGAGTTGCGGGACCTTTACATCACGGCGGCCGTTCGCTGCGCGCCTCCAGAGAACAAGCCGCAGCCCAACGAACTGGCAAACTGCGCCCCTTATCTCGATCGCGAGATCGAGATCTTGAGCCAGGTGAGAGTCGTGGTGGCCCTGGGGCGGATCGGCTTCGAGGCGTATTTGAACTACCTGAAGCGAAAGGGGCTGCTTGCCCGCAAAAAAGCGTACGTCTTTCAGCACGGCGCGAATTACACGATGCCGGACGGAAAAATCCTGCTGGCGTCTTTCCATCCGTCGAACCAGAACACTCAGACTGGAAAGCTGACGAAGCAGATGTTCACTGAGATCTTCCGGCAGGCCGCGCGACTTGCTCAAAGGCGAACCGCAAAGGGCGCGAAGGTGGCGCAAAGTACGCGAAGAGAATCTTGAAACGCAAAGAAAGCGGAGAACGGCCGAGGGGTCGGCGAGAACCGCAGCGAAAGAGACTAGATTGAGGAGGCGCGCCGCCTCCTCAATTCACTGCAATTTGGTGACGGTCACGACCAGCTGGAACTGCCGCTTCGAATTGGGATCATCGACAACCCCCAATACGGTCGGCTTGCCTGCCATCGCCACCGTGCTGGCATTGATCCGCAACTGACGAAGTAACGGCATCGCGGTCCGATTCTCCTGCTCGGGATTGGCGAAGTTGCTCAGTTCCGCGCGCACTTCGAGTTGCAGAGCGCCTCCGCGCTCGGTCAGCCGCGACCAGATGTTTGTCCCCACATCGATATACTGCATGTCGCCCTGCTTGCCCTCGACAGGGACACGGCTGCCGATCTTGATCTCGTTCGAAGGAGTGTAGCCGGGCACGAGATTCATGGAGTAGTGGCGGGTGTTGATCTTGTTGCCATCCTCGGACTCGATCAGAGAAAACTCCAGGCGGAAGGCGGTGAGCGCCTTGTCGGTGTCTTCCGCATTCTTCTTCGATTCGGCGTTTTCCTGCGCTCGCGCCCCAAGGCTCAACACCAGCACCAACCCTGCGACCCACCAAGCCAGATATTTTTTCGACATGACGCTCTCCTTTGCGTGATTTCTAGTCGTTTTCTTTGGCCGGCCAGGGGCGGGCCATTTCCTTCTGATCCTGCTGATAAAGTTCCGTCTGCGTCTGAGCCACCAACGCCGCTCTCTGGGGGAAACTCTCGACAAAGCGAGCCAGCATCTTTTCCTGTTCGGTTAATGGCGATGGCGAAGGGAAGCGCTCCTGCTTCGCCTCTTTGCTCCGCCCGGCAAGGGTTGCGCTCCGGGACTGTTTACTCCGCGCAGCGGCGGCGGTGGGCGAAGTTGTGTGCTGGAGCGATAAGACAACCGGCGGAAGCTGAGCCGTCCAGCGCATGTCAGGCGTGTTGACCGGCTGCAGTGCCGGGCGCAACCACAGGAGAACAAGCCCGGCAAACGCCGCCGTGCCGAAGGCGAGTGCCCACCAACTGATCGTTCGGGGTGCTGGTTGCTCAGCCGCCAGCCGCGCGACCATGCGGCTTTCAAGACCGGGCCTTGGTTCCACGTCGACGTAGCGGGAGAGAGCCTCGTCCAGCCAACGGTCGATGTCCTGCTGCTCTCTCATGTTCATCTCCTTCGTACCATCCACGCGGTCAGCCGCTCTCGCAATATCTGCCGTGCGCGAAAGGCGCGTGACCGCACGGCAGCCTCGCTGACGTCGAGCACCGCCGCCACCTCGCGTGGCGACAACTCCTCAAGGGTCGAGAGAACCAAAGGGTGGCGCAGTGGATCGGGCAGAGCCTCGATCAGCTGCTGGAGAAACGCCGCGCGTTCCTGCTGCCACAAAATTTCGTCCGCGGCAAGCTCCCGCGAAGGGACTTGATCGGCTTCACCGGTCAGACCAGTGGATATCGCCTTCCGGTTTCGCTCCACGGCGAGCCGCCAGGCAACGCGCGCCAGCCACGCCTTCTGATCCTGAATGCGCGAAATGTCCTTCTGACGCAGGGTGCGCAAAAACACCTCCTGCGTCACGTCCTCTGCTTCCGCGGCATCACGCAGCACCGAGTGGGCAATGCGATACACCATGCGCGCGTGAGCCCGGATGGCGTCCTCGAAGAGGTTCTCTTTCTCCTGCATCGTTGCGATGGCTTTTTCCGCCATTACGAGGTCAGCACTCACGGTCTCACCTGGGTCCACTGATGAAGAACGGCCGAGAATGCATTACGTTCGAGAAAAATGTTGATGAGAAGTGATCGGAGCGATTTCTGCCGATTAATCTAGGGAGTGGGGCCGCCGCGGGAATCTGATCCGTGTCAGGCCCGGACCTGGGGTGTACTGCCCCACCACGGTGTGCACTCCGCGGAGGGAGGGGCCGACCGCGCGTGCCTCCTTAGAACCCCACGAAAACCGGTTCCGGCTCGAGGCGAATTCCCCAGACCTCTTCGACGCGGGTTTGAATTTGTTCTTTGAGCGCGATCACCTCAGCGGCCGTCGCTCCGCCGCGATTCACGATGGCCAGGGCGTGCTTGCGCGATATGCCCACTCGGCCCAGCGTGTAGCCCTTCTGGAAGCCGGAGTGTTCGACCAGCCAGGCGGCGGAAACTTTTCTCTGAGCGTCGAGCGCCGGGTAGCTGGGAATTCGCAGACCCTTGGCAGCGGCACGCTCATCCAGCTCGTTGTGCGCCTCGGCAGAAAGAACGGGATTCTTGAAGAACGATCCCGCGCTGCAAGAGTCTTCGTCGCCCGGGGTGATCAGCATGGCTTTGCGGGCGCGAATCTGGCGCACCCCTTCGCGGGTCTGGGCGAGAGTGGGAGCGCTGCGCCATCCGGAAAAATACTTCTTCAGATCGGCATACTCGACACGCGCCGGGCCTCGAAGTTTCAGAGCAAAGTTCACTTGCAGGATGACGTAGCGTCCGCGATCGCTGGTGTTGAAGATGCTTGTGCGGTACTGGAAGGCGCAGTCTTCGTTGCTCAGTTCGGTGACTTCTCCGCTCGTGAGGTCGAGCGCTACAACAGCGTCGATGGATTCAGCGACCTCCTGCCCGTAGGCGCCCACGTTCTGCACCGGGGTGCCGCCGACGCTGCCCGGGATTCCGCTAAGACACTCCACGCCGGCACATTGGTGGGTCACGGCGAGGGCCACAAACCGGTCCCACTCCTCCCCCGCGCCGGCTTCAAAGATCACGCGCCCATGGCCGTGGACATGATTGACGCCAAGAATGCCGACTTTCAGCACCAGTCCCGGCCACCCGGCATCGGAGACGACCAGGTTGCTGCCGCCGCCAAGCACGAACAGTCGAAGACCGCGCGCGCGGGACGCGCGGACTGCCTCCTGGACTTCGTCGATGGTGCGGGCTTCGACAAAAAAACGCGCCGGGCCGCCGATCTCGAACGTGGTCAGCGGCGCCAGGGGCACATTTTCCTGGATCTGCATGAAATTCCACTATACCCGACGCCCCGGCAGGACCCGGTCGCGTATTACAATAGCCACAATTTCAGCGAGGAGAAGGAATGTATCCAGAGATCATGGTGGTTCCCATGCGCGAGGAACTGACGCGCCTGGG
>DATFTE010000002.1:0-3475 GCA_035262225.1 Terriglobales bacterium | reverse complement strand
ACCAGACCTTTACCGGTCCCGGTTTCCCCGCTTATAAGAATGGACGGCAGCCGTTGCCCTGATGTCCTACGCGCTACCAGCCGTCGGATCTGTTCCCGGACGGCGTCGATTGCGGCACTCTCGCCTACGAGTTCAGCAAGCAGATCCATGGCCGGCCCTAGGGTACTCTGACTTCCCGACTTCCTGCTCAGTCAATTGCGAGTTATGACAATTGCTCCGGAATAGCTGTGATCAACCTGCCCCGAGAAACACATGCCGCATGGCAATACAAGCTCACATTATCTAGTACATGGAGTCGGCCACGCCGCCGCCATTCTGCCTCCAAGCACATCGACCCGCCACACCTTCCCCGCTTCTGCGCCTGGGCGGCGAAGGGCGTGAGGAGGAGGCCTGCGACTGCCATGGGGAGGTTCCGGCAGCCCATCATGGGACACCTCCCGGATGGCCAGGGTTGTGCGATTGGAGCATGGAGGTGAGTCTGGTCACCTGGTTTTGGCTCTAAGCCGATCGATCACCATCGAACTAGCCTTGACTCACCGAGGAGCCATAGGCAGGTGCTGTAATGGCGACTTACATGACCTGTCCCGCTGACTAGGAAATAGTGGGCTGAACCTGCCCCGTGGTCGGCCTTGATTCGCCCGAGGGCACACGCAGGATGCTTACTGCACCCGCCGGTATTTCATAATGCGCAGGTCGCGGCCCGGGCCGTGGTTCCCGTAGGTGCGCCGATAGTCGAAGACCGTTTCCAATACCAGGATCGCGCCGTCCAACCGCCACGTTAGCGTATCGATGAGGTCGGCCTGGGACGCGGTCTCAACCGTGTGCTCAGGGCTGGGACCGGCGGCAAACGTCTGGTAGGAAACGGCGCCGTCGCCCCGAATGCTGAGGGTCCGGTCACCGATGGTGACCTTGCCGCCATTCTGGGTGATCACGAGCGGCCGAGCAGACACCTTCTCACGTGTTCCATTGAAGGTGATCTCGAACATTTCCCAGGTTCCGCCGAAGTTCGGATATTTGGACTGCGGCTGCTCCGACCTCCCAGTCCGCTCGACATTCACGGTGAATTTGGTGCTGTTGGTGTGAAACCCGTCCTTCGAAACCTCTACACCGAGGCCGTAGGCTGGCGCGGCAACCTGCGGTGCGGTCCAGATGGTCTGGTACACGCCTCTGGCATCGGTGTCGCCGCCGTACCTTGTCCCACCACCGCCCCCAAAGTCCCCTCCTCCCGCAGCCAGGGAAACCCTTGCGCCGGAAATGCTACTCCCATCCGGGTCTTTGGCCATTACGTAGATGACGACTTTGCCGCCAGGTTGTACAGAGCAAGGTTTGCAACCCGCGGTGAGTGTAATAGGGAGATCTTTGGGCGCCACTGCCACCACCAGGTCCACGCTAGAGTTCGCCGGGACCGTCTGACTCGCAACCACTGACTGGCTCAACACTGTGTCCGCGGTCGCGCCGGAAGTCGTTTGGCGGGTAACACGGCCTACGCTCAGGCCTCTCGCTTGCAGACCAGACGTCGCCTGACTCAGCGTCCTCCCCACTACGTTCGGGACCTGCACTATGGCGGCTTGACCGCTCGTTTGTTTTGACGACTGCTGTTGCTGCCCCTGCGTGCCTGCCCCGGGTGCCTCGGCGACAACCAGATCGATTTTCGAGCCCGGCTTTACTGATCTGCCCGCCGGAGGGGATTCCTTCAACACGGAATTCGCGGCGGCGCCATCTTTGCTCTCGCGTTGAATGTCGCCCACGAACAGCTGCCGCTCGTGGATGGCCCCTTCCGCGGAGTCCAGCGACTTGCCCACCACATCCGGGATCTCCACCAGCGCCGGCGTAAGCACCGAGGTCCACTTGCCCGACGAGAAATAGAAGATCCCGAGGGCGGCGGCAACTGCCGCAGCTGACGCCGCCAGAACAACGACGCGGCGCGATTTCCGTCCTCCATTCCCCGTATCTGGCCTCGACTGCTGCGGAGGCGGCTGGGTCCCTCCGATCAACTGTCGCAGGCTCTTAACCAGGACCTGAACATCCGAGTTCCAACGCGCGTGGGTCAGCTCCACCGCGTTGCGATAGGCGAGCTCTTTCAGGTCGTCGGGGAGCGCACTGGCGCTCGGCATTTTTGCTCCGCGCACCAGCACTGGGATCACGGGGATATCTCGCCTTAGTGCGGAGGCGGTTTCCAGCCGCACGAAGTCGGCTGGATCGTCCAGACGCCGCTCGCCCGCTTCATTCTTCGCATCCACCCAGTTGACGCCGATGATGGCCAGTACCACGCCGCAGGTGGCCACGCTTTCGTCGATGACCTTGCGAAAATCGCGTCCCGCCTGGATGGTGCTCACGTCCATGAACACCGACGGGTCGCCGAACTCGCGTACCAGGTCGTCAAACAGACGTCCAGCCTCGCCTTCCGCATCGTTTCGCCGGTAGCTGATGAAGATTGCCCGCATGGCTTGCTTCTCCGGTTGCCGCTACGGCCCCTGCTCGCGACGGCGCAAACGTACATTCGGTCGCCGCGCGGGTCAAGGGTTTTCCTGCGAAACACCAAGCGGGAGTCGACTTCGGATTCGCATGGACTCGGGCCGCGAAGAAATTGTCCGCCTTGGAGTTCTAGGGAGGTTCAAGAGGCTCTTCTGCTGATGGGATGACAGCCCATCCTGTCCGCGAACAGCGCAGACAAGGGCAGGTCGCCGCACGTTAGTCCACCTGGCAGTTCGCGCCCAACGTTGAGACCTTCAGGCACAAGTCAGGCGGCCAGGGACGTCAGCCACGCCGTGTCGAAGGCTAGGCGATCGGAACCGACGTTAGCGGCTCTTTAAGAAGGGGGGTCGTGGAATTGTCTTCCTCAATGCGTTCGGACGCCAAATCGAATTGGGGATCTGGAACCGTGTGCTACCACGCTGTTGCCAGAACACCCCGTACCAGGCCGACCCAGGAAGACCTTCAGCTAGGCTGGATTGCCTGGGTTTTGTACGCTTAGGTCGTCTCGGATGTCCTGAGTACTGGGTTCGGGGCAACTCTTAATCAGGGGGCAATCCCCGCAGGAGGGCCTGTAACGCGAGTTACACGCCTCAGGTGAGGTGCTCGAAGGCAACTTACGGTCGTTCAGCGTCGGGGCCGGCTTGCTCAGAGTCGTCGTTTCAAATCACGGGCCCGCAATCACCGAAATCGACGCGCTTCACTTTCGAGGTAGACGTCGTCTGAATCGTCGATCCTATCTCAACGGCTCCAAGAGGCTTCCCGTAGACGCCCATCATGGGAATTAGCTGGGAATCCATCTGGGAATACCGTGGGAATGTGGGAATCGTGGTTCATCGGCGACCGGCGCACCGTAGAAGGGGGGCACGGCCGTCACTGCATCGAGCAGACCGGCGGCTGCTCGGTCATCTGCCACGGGACCATCGTGAGAATCCGATGCCCACCGTTTCGGATCTCGAAAATGAACTCGTTCGTGAACGCCTGGTGGTCTTCCTTGCGGAGC
>DATFTE010000001.1:0-2447 GCA_035262225.1 Terriglobales bacterium | reverse complement strand
GCTTATCTTGGGGTTCATGGTGAACATGGTGATCAGCGCTCTGATCGGCATGAGCTACGGTTTGCTATTCCGCTACGAAGCGCCGGACTTCGGTTCGGGCGTCGCCTGGGGTTTGGTTTATGGTTTGATCTGGTGGTTCATCGGTCCGCTGACGTTAATGCCCATCCTTCTCGGCGGGACATTCGATTGGACAACTAAAACCGCCGGTGCGCTTCTTCCCTTACTCATCGGACATTTGATCTACGGCGCGGTCACTGCAGTTGTGTTCCTTGTGTTGGAACGCCGGCGCGCCGAATGGCTCTTACTCGACCCACGCATTGCGGCGCGTGAAGCCCGCCGCACTCGCCCGTTGGGCACACCCGCACCCGCGCTGTGGCTTTTTGTCCTGGGGCTGGGAGTACTGTTGCCGATTCTCTTGGCTTGAGGCCAAAATCCGCGGTGCCGATATAACTGGGTATGTCGAAGCGGGCCAGCAAAGGAGTAAACACTGAACTCTCTCATGGATATTTTAACTAAGCGCAGACACTGATTCCTTATATCAGCAACGGCCCGCTTATTTTTTGGATGTACCCGGAACCCTGGATGCGGAGAGTCGGAGGGGCCGCGACCCTAATTCGCGCTTGTTTAGAAAAGAAGATTTAACGAAGAGAGCATCTGAATATGTCGTTTATGAAAGTTTCACGGTCAGCGGGATTCTTGAGCGCTCTCTTGGCGTCCGCCATGCTGACGGCGGCGCTGATGGGGATTCTCTTCTTTGCATGGAGAGTCGCAGGGCTGCCGTTCGTGCCCTTCGACCTTTTCGACCGGACGACCCGCGTGCTTCCGGGGCGCCTCATCGCTTTCGGCATCGGGACAATGGTGACGGTGATTCGCGCGCTTAATCTGGGTCAAACTGCCGAGACGGCCAAGTTGGCAGAGCAGACGATGGGCGTCGCGGGTCTGTTCCTTACCGGAGTCATCGGCGGTGCAATCCTGTTCGCGATCCTTGGGGCGCTGCGCCGAGGATATGGAATTGCCTTCGGACTCGCGCTCGGAATCATCTTGGGCATTCCGATAATGCTAATTAGCGTGCAGGCGAGCCAGACTGCCAGCGTCGGGCCGGAGGCGCGCGCGATTTGGGTGCTGCTGGCGTTTGTCGTCTGGGGCGCAGTTCTAGGCAGCGTGGAACAGCGACTGATTTATGCCCAGGGGACAGCGCCGGCCGAGGCAAGCGTGGAGCGAGTGGACCGGCGGACGTTCCTGATAAGGCTGGGCGGCGCCACGGCGGCGATCACGGTTGGTGGGGCTGTGGTCGGGGAATTGGCTGAGGCCAGGCGCAGAGAGGCAGTGCGCATGGCAGGCGGCGAGTCGATGCGCTGGTCGACAACGCACTCATTGCCGAATGCGAATGCCGCCGTAAAGCCCGCGCCGGGGACACGGCCTGAGTTCACACCGCTCGAGCGACACTATCGCATCGACATCAACACGTTTCCTCCCGCGGTCGACGGGCAGCAGTGGCGGCTGAAGGTCAACGGCTTGGTGGAGAAGCCGGTGGCGCTGACGCTGGAAGACCTCCGGCGCTATGCGCCAATGCACCAGTTCATCACTCTGTCGTGTATTTCGAATCCGGTGGGAGGCGACTTGATCGGTACGCAACGCTGGACCGGGGTGAGCCTGCAGCGGCTGCTGCCTGACCTCCAGCTCAAACCGGGGGCGACGCATTTGAAGATCCGCTCGGCAGACCGGTTCTACGAGGTGGTCGCGCTGGATGCCATCAAGGCGGATGAAAGGATCATGCTGGCGTACGAGTGGGACGGCGTGCCGCTAACGCGGGAGCACGGGTTTCCGCTCCGAATCTATATCCCTAACGTTCATGGAATGAAACAGCCCAAGTGGATCGAATCCATCGAAGCCATCGACCACTGGGAGCCCGGCTTCTGGGTGGAGCGCGGCTGGAACAAGGTGGCGCAAATGCATGCGACCTCGGTGATCGATACTGTCGCGGTGGATATGACGATCATCGGCGCTGACCGGCGCAAGCTCGTGCCAGTTGGCGGTATTGCACATGCGGGAGCGCGCGGAATATCGAAGGTCGAAGTGCAGGTGGACGGCGGTCGGTGGGAGCAGGCAGAGCTACGCACGCCGCTGTCGCAGTTGACCTGGGTCATTTGGAAATACGACTGGCCGTTTCAGTCAGGCAAGCACACCTTTACCGTCCGTTGTTACGATGGGAATGGCACACCCCAAATCGCGACACCGAGCCCGCCGGCGCCGAACGGGGCAACCGGTCTGCACAGCAGGTCAATGATGTTGTGAGAAGCGGCTGTTATGGCGAAACGGAGAAAGGTGGGCAGGGCAAGTCTTCAGGTCGATCACGACTGTTTGGGCCGGAGTAGGCCAATCAGAAAAAGAAGTATATTCCAACCTGACGGCGAAAACTCGATTCACGGCTGAACTGTAACCAGGAG